>JBDSWC010000001.1:0-54303 GCA_039926845.1 Sphingomonas sp.
TTTGGCTGGCGCGCGAGGCCACGCGTGCTGCTGATGATCGGCATGGGGCTGCTCGCGTATAAAGCCGGGGACGGCCTGTTCGCGTGGCACCATCTCGAGACAGGACGGATCGCCGCCGCTACCGGCAAGGGCAATGCGGTAGCCGCCGCCGACTGGCGCGCGTTCGCCAAGGCCAGCGCGATCGATCCCGACAGCGCAGCTAAGGAGGTCGCGGCCTATCGCGGCAGCTATGCAGAGGCGCTGACGTCACGCACGCGGACCGCGGTCTTCTTCCAGACGGTGATCAACCCGATCGCGTTCGTCGACACGCTCGGGCTGATGCTGATCGGCATGGCGCTGTTTCGCTGGGGGTTCTTCTCGGGCGAATGGTCGCGGCGGTGGTACTGGATCGCTGCGGGCGCGGTGCCATTGCTGTGGGCGGCCTATTTCCCGCTTGTGGTGTGGCTCAGCGATACGCGGTGGTCGCCGCTGACGATGGTCGCGACCGAGTCGATCCAGCTTACCCTGCTCCGTCCCTTCCTCAGCCTCGGCTATGCGGCGGCAATAATCCTGTTCGTCCAGTCGGGCCGCGCCGCGTGGCTCGCCGATCGCCTTGCCGCGACCGGGCGCATGGCGTTCTCTAACTATCTCGGCACCAGCATCGTCGTGACGTTGTTCTTCAACGGCTACGGGCTCGGTTGGTATGGCTACCTGCAGCGCTGGCAGTGCCTGATCGTGGTCGTTGCCGTCTGGGCGCTCATGCTGGCCTGGTCGAAGCCATGGCTCGACCGATTCGCCTATGGGCCGTTCGAGTGGCTGTGGCGCAGCGCCGCGCGCTTGCGGGTCCAACCCTTTCGCCGTTTACCATCAGTTGCAAACGCCTCGCAATAGTCTTGCGAATCACTCTCACTAACGCTAACTCGATCGTAACGAGCGTAAGGGATAGTCGTTCTCATGATGGTGTGCGTGTGCAATGCGATCCGCGAACGCGAAGTGCGCGAAGCCGCGCGCAACGGATCGATGACCGCGTGCCAGGCCTATCGCTCGCTGGGTCGTCAGCCCAAGTGCGGCCAATGCGTCCCGTTCGCGCGATCGATCATCGACGACGAACGCGCTGTTGCTTAGCGTTCGCAAGCGTTACAACCCTCAGAAATCCGCCATATTTTTGCTGTCTCGCACCGCCAATCGGCGCTATGATGTTCGCTCACTTTCAAAGGGGCGCGCGCCATGAAGGGCGATCCGCAGGTCATCGAATTCCTCAACACGGCACTCAAGAACGAGCTGACCGCGATCAACCAATATTGGCTGCATTACCGCCTGTTCGATCATTGGGGCGTCAAGAAGCTCGCCGAGTTCGAGCGCCACGAATCGATCGACGAGATGAAGCATGCCGACTGGCTGTCGGAGCGCATCCTGTTCCTCGACGGGCTGCCCAATTTCCAGCTGCTCGGTCGGTTGCGCATCGGTGAGACGGTCGAGGAAGTGCTCAAGGCCGATCTCGAGCTCGAGATGGAGGCGTTGCCGCTGCTCCGCGACGCGATCGAGCATTGCGAGAAGGTGCGCGACTATGTCAGTCGCGATCTGTTCCGCCGCATCCTCGACAGCGAAGAAGAACATGTCGACACGCTCGAACGCCAGTTCGAGATGATCGAGCGGATGGGGCTGGAGAATTACGTCCAGTTGAATTCGAAGGCTGAGCAAGGGGACGACTGACACCCCCCATTCCAGGGAGGGGAATTTTGATCGATCAGCCCGCGCGGCGCCCGAATTGGGGGCGGCGCTCGACCAGCGGATTGGCCTCGCGCTCCAGCATCGTCAGCGTCGCTTCGAAACACGGGCGCAACTTGACGACATGCTCCAGTGCCTGATCCGGCGCATCGCGAGTCTCGACGCATTGGCGCGCGATATGTTCGATCGACTCCGCCAGCATCGACAGCGGCTCGGCCCCGAACTGGCGCGATTCGCCCTTCAGCGTGTGCGCGGGGAGCACCAGCGCCGCGGCATTGCCGCTGCGCATCGCGTCCTCGATCTGCCCAACCGACTTGATGCCGTCCTCTCGGAAATAGCCGAGGATGCGTACAAAACCCGCGCCAAGCTCGCTTCGCGCCGCCTGAAACGCGGTCCAATCGACCAGTTGGTCACCGCCCATCGTCACCATCAACCTCCACGGCGCCGTGCATCGCACTGCCTATGGAGGGTCTTGTAATGCGCGCGAGTAAACGATGCGTTGATGAACGGACCGAAAAGCCCAACTAAGTGCTTGGTCGCACTATATTTCCGCGAACGTCAATTCTTGTCGCGGTCGAACGGGTTCTTGGGCGCGCGGAACGTCAGCCGAACCGGCACTGCGCCGAAGCCAAGATCGCGCCGCATCGAATTCACGAGATAGCGTTCGTAACTGGCCGGCAATTGATCGACCCGCGTCCCGAAAATGACGAAGCTCGGCGGCCGCGTTTTGACCTGGGTGACATAGCGCATCTTGACGCGCTTGCCCCCCGGCGCAGGGGGAGGATTGGCCTCGATCGCGCGCTCGAACCAACGATTGAGCTCGCCGGTCCCGACGCGCTTCGACCACGCTTCGCGCGTTTCGAACGCAGCGCCGAGCAACTGGTCGATCCCCTTCCCCGTCGCGCCCGATACCGTCATCACGGTCACGCCCTTGACCTGGCTGAGCCCATCTTCGAGCGCCTTCTTGACGCCGTTGAACAAAGACGAGGCGTTTTCCGCGACGTCCCATTTGTTGAGCGCAATCACCAGCGCGCGCCCTTCCTCGAGCACGCGATCGGCGATGCGCAGATCCTGCGCCTCCAAGCCCAGCGTCGCGTCGAGCAACAGCACCACGACCTCGGCGAAATCGACCGCATGGAGGGCATCGGCGACCGACAGTTTCTCCAGCTTGTCCTGCACCTTGGCGCGCTTGCGCATGCCGGCGGTGTCGATCAACCGCACCTGGCGCGGACCGTTCTTCGGATCCTGCCAGACCCAATCGATCGCGATCGAATCGCGGGTGATCCCGGCTTCAGGCCCCGTGATCAGGCGGTTTTCGCCGAGGATCTTGTTGATCAGCGTCGATTTGCCGGCGTTGGGCCGTCCGACGATCGCGAGCTTGAGCGGCGCGTCGGGGCTTTCGTCGTCCTCGTCCGCCTCCTCGACCGATTCGGGGATGTAGGGCAACAGCACGTCGAACAGATCGACCATTCCCTCGCCATGCTCCGCCGACAGCCCGATCGGGTCGCCGAAGCCCAACGCATGCGCTTCGAGGATGCCCGATTCGCCGGCGCGGCCTTCGGCCTTGTTGGCGACGACGATGACGGGCGTCGACGATCCGCGCAGCCAGCGCGCAATCTCTTCGTCGAGCGGAACGATCCCGGCGCGCGCGTCGATCATGAACAGCGCGACATCGGCTTGCGCAACCGCCGCCTCGGTCTGCTGGCGCATCCGGCCGGGCAGCGTCGCTGCGTCGAGATCCTCGTACCCCGCGGTGTCGATGACGCGGAACTCGAGGCCGACCAGGCTCGCGTCGCCCTCGCGCCGGTCGCGCGTGACGCCGGGCTGGTCGTCGACCAGCGCGAGACGTTTGCCGACCAGGCGATTGAACAATGTCGACTTGCCGACATTGGGCCGGCCGATGATGGCGACGGTGGGGAGAGGCATGACCGCGCGTGTAGCCGGGCGGCGATCGATAGACAAACGCGAGGTAATAACCCCGTCAGGCGCCGTCCGGCACGTAGTGAAACTCGATCAGGTAAACGTCGGTGCCCGAGCCGTGCTTGGCCACCCCGAGCAGGTCAGTCACGCCGGCGAATCCCGACCGCTGCGCCAAATCGTGGGTCACGTCGTCGAGCGTGATCTCACGGATCGAATCGACCACGACATGCCCGCCGCCGATCGGATAGCGCCCCCCGGCCTTGACGCGCGGCGACTGCCAGATGCGGACCGTGCAGTTGATGCTGCCATCGCGAACGCCGTCGCGCAGGCGCTTGGCGAACATCATGCCGCGGCCCTTCCTTAGCGGTAGGCGGTGATCCGACCCTTCGCGTCGAGCGTGTAAAGCACGTTGTTGGCGACCACCGGCCCCAGCCCGAAAGCTTCCTTGTTGTCGATGACCTGACCGATCGTGCCGTCGGTCGGCGACGCGAACGTCACCTCGCCGAGCGAGTTGGTCAGCACGAGGCGATTGCCCGCGAGCACCGGGCCGTACCAGGTCAGCGGCCCCTTCTTCTTTTTCTTCTTCTCGACCTTGAACGCGCGGAGCTGGCTGATCCAGCGCACCTTCCCCGTCGAGCGCTGCAAGCAATAAAGCTTGCTCTCGTCGGTCACGACGAAGATCCACTCGCCGGCGAGCCACGGCGTCGAGATGCCGGCGAAATTTTGTTCCCAGATGCGTTGGCCGCTGGCGAGATCGAGCGCGACCATGCGGCCGCCTTGCCCCAGCGCATAGACCTGATTGCCGTCGATCACCGGGTCGGCGTCGATATCCGACAGGCTGGACACGCTGGTCGTGATACTGGTCCGCGACAGCGCGTCGCCCCACAGCGTGCGGCCGTTCTCGTAGCGATAGGCGTTAAGCTCGTCCGACGAGAAACCGGCGACGATCGTGCTGCGCGCAACCGCGGGCGCGGCGACACCGAACACGCCCTGCGATTCCAGACTGCCCGACGAATTCCATTTCTGCGACCCGTCCGCGGTCGACAGGGCGAACAGCTGGTTGTCCTGACTCAAGACGTAAAGCTGGTCGCCATCGATGGTCGGCGACCCGCGTAACGGTCCGCCCGGCTTGACGCGCCATACTTCGGCGCCGGTATTGGCGTCGAAAGCGACGACGTCGCCCAACCCGTCGGTCGCATAGACGCGACCGCTATCGACGCTGGCGCCGCCGCCGAACCGCGCCGGCTTGTTCTCGTCGCCCTTCGCGACGGGCACGGTCCACAGCACCGCGCCGCTCGCCGCGTCATAGGCGTGGAGCATCGCGTTGATATCGACGACGTAGAGCTTGCCGCCCGCGATCACCGGCGTACTCGCGAGGCGCGTGCGGTTCGACACCGACGCGGTGGCAGCGGTCCAGGCGCGCGATACGGTCCCGGCCAATGCGGGATGGCCCATCGACTTGGCTGCGTTACCGCCCGATTGCGCCCATTCGCCGTTCACCGCGGGATTGGGCAGCAGCACTTGCAAGCCGGCGATCGCGGGATCGAGCTTGGCGTCGCTTTCGGACACCAGGATCGGGATGCGCTCGCCCACGGTCGGGGTCTTCTTGCCGCCGCCCTTGAACACGCCGCAACCGGCCAGCGCGGTCAACGCCAACGCCGCGGTCGCGATCCGCCACTTACTCGTCATCCTCTATTTGTCCTTCTGGTCGGTCGCGCCGACATCCACGGTATCCATACCCTGAACCGCGCGTTGACGGATCGTTTCGGGCACGGTTTCGGTTTCGGCGATCGTCTTGAACATCGCGCGCGCATCGCTCGGCTTATTGAGGCGAAGATACGCGATCGCCACCATCTCGCCGGCACTGCCAAGCCACGCCGAGTCTTTGGTGACCAGCGGCTTGAGCCGGTCGATGACGATTTGCGGCGCGAGGCCGTCGAATTCGATGTTGGTCTGGCGGATCAGCGCATAGTCGCGGACCGGTTGGCCGAGCGCGGTGTCACCGGCGATCGCGGCGAATTTGGCGGCGGCTTCCTTGATCTTGCCGGCAGCATACAACTGGTTGGCTTCGGTCATGCGCGCCGCGGCGCTGTAGCCGGGCACGCCCGACGTATCGAGCTCCGCGAGCGCCGGAGCAGCGTCGGCGGCTTTGTTCGCGGCAACCGAATCGAGCGCTGTCTGCAGCTTGACCGCTTGTCCTTCGGCCTTGCTGTTGCTCCAATAACGCCAGCCGAGAACGGCGGCAAAGATCAGCAGCCCGCCGCCGATCAGGCCCAGGATCAGCCGGCCATGGTTGGTCCACACACCGACCAGTTGGTCGCGGCGGAGTTCCTCGTCGACCTCGCGCAGGAAAGCTTCATCGGTTTTCGGCGTCACGGCCAAGGTGGTAGGCTCCGATTGTGGTGGGATTTGGTCGGCGGACCTTAGCGGCGCCCGCCCGAAACGCAACGAGAGACAAAGAGGAGTCTACATCCGTCACCCCGGCCTTGTGCCGGGGTCCGCGGATCGGCAAACGGTGGAGCCGATGAGAGAGATCGTTCCGTGCGTCTATATTCTCGCGAAGGCGTATAATGGCACGCTGTATGTCGGCGCGACCTCGAACCTCGTCAATCGTGTCATCCAGCATCGCGAAGGAACCTTCGACGGTTTCACCAAGCGATACGGAATCAAACGATTGGTCTATTTCGAAGTCGCCGACACGATCGACGGCGCGGTCACTCGCGAGCGACAACTCAAGCGATACCGTCGCGAGTTCAAACGCAATCTGATCGAACGCGGAAATCCGGCGTGGAACGATCTTGCGGTTGGACTCGGCCTGCCGCCCCTGCCGTCACCGCGAAATTGAGACGCGGACCCCGGCACGAGGCCGGGGAGACGATCCGTGACTTAACGCTTGGGCAGATACACCTGCTGCTCGCTCGGGAACGTCCGCGCTCGCACCTCCGCGGCATAGCGCGCCGCAGCGTCGCTGATCCGCCCGGCCATATCGTCGAAGCGCTTGACGAAGCGGGGCGTGCGCTCGAACAGCCCGAGCATGTCCTCGGCGACGAGCACCTGGCCGTCGCACGCCGCCGACGCGCCGATGCCGATGACCGGAATGTCGCTCGTCTCGGTGATCTTGCGCGCGAGCGGTTCGACCACGCCCTCAACGACGACCGCGAATGCACCGGCATCGGCGACGGCCTTCGCATCGGCGGCGATCTTGGCTTCTTCCTCCTGGCCGCGGCCGCGTGCGCCATAGCCGCCCAATGCGTTGATCGCCTGGGGTGTCAGTCCGACATGCGCCATCACCGGCACGCCGCGTTCGGTCAGGAACTTGATCGTCGGTGCCATCGCCGCGCCGCCCTCCATCTTGATCGCGGCGCAGCCGGTTTCGGCGAGCACGCGGCTGGCGCTGGCGAAGGCCTGTTCGGGCGATCCCTCGTAACTGCCGAACGGCATGTCGACGACCACGACCGAGTGATAGCTGCCGCGCACCACCGCGGCGCCGTGCGCGACCATCATGTCGAGCGTCACTGGTAAGGTAGACGGCAGCCCGTACACGACCTGCCCCAGCGAGTCGCCGACCAGGAGGATGTCGCAATGCGGGTCGAGCAACTGCGCCATCCGCACCGTGTAGGCGGTGAGCATGACCAGCGGCTCGGCGGTTTTCCCCTCGACCTTGCGCCGCTGGATCGCGGGCACGGTCAGCCGTTTCATCGGCGCCGGCGTCGGGTTGGCGCGGCTAGTCGAGGTGTCGATCGTGAAGGTCGTGGACATGGTCGCCGCATAACCGCTCAGCGGTTCCGCTGCCAGCGTGCGATCGGCCGAAGCATGCCAGGATTGACTTTATGTTATCTATAACTAACATTGAGTATGATGATTTGCACATGAGGTAAAGTATGCCGTTCAAGGAAAAGATTGCCTGGATCTCGGTTGTTACGACGATCCTCGTCTGGGGCACGTATTTTACGGTTGTCGTAATCGGCCTCGCGCACGGACAGCCGATGGGCCGCGAACACATGATCGGCTTTTTGGGAGCGACGGTGATTCAGGTCGCATTGGTCGTGGTGGCCAGTATCGTCACCGCCGCAACGGCACCGCAGGACGCGAGCGCCGGAAGCGACGAGCGCGACAAGGCGATCGCGCGTGGCTCATACGCAAAGGCCTATCCGGTCCTGCTGGTTGGCGTCGTCATCGTCGCGGCGAGCATGCATTTCGGGGCCACGCCGCGCGACATGGCGTACGAGATCATGGCCGCTATCGTGATCGCAGAGATCGTCCATTACGGCGCGCAGATCCTAGGCTATCGGAGCGGGCGGCATGGCTAAGCCGCCCCCCGGCCAGGTCGTCAACCAGATCCGCCTGCTGCGCTTCATGGCGAGTGAAATGACTCAGGCGGAGCTCGGCGACCGTATCGGCCTCACGCGCCAGACGGTCGCGGCGATCGAGGCAGGGAAATATTCATCCACGCTCGAAACCGCATTCCGCATCGCTCAGGTGTTCGGCAAACCGCTCGACGAGGTGTTTCAGTGGGAGGGCTGATGCCCTCCCAACGTCAGCGTGCGCCGATCCAGCCTTTGTTCGCCGCCATCTTCGCGAACCAGATCTGAAAGATTGCGACCGCTGCGATGAACGCCGGGAACGGTAACGTCTGCGCCGCCCCCTTGTGCGCGATCAGGTCGGTCGCCGCGAAGGCATAGCCGAACATCACCACGACCCCGACCAGCGATATCCAGAACAGGATGATCGAGCGGCGTTCCTTCAGCAATAGCGCGAGCGCGCCGAGAAAGCCGCCGAACACCGACACGGCGTAGACATAATTGTACCACTTCGGCAGCGCCGCATAATAAGCGCTCGACCAGTCATCGACCGGCCCCATCGCCGCCGCGCCCATCGTGATTTGCATGTACCAGGCCCAGCAGCCCATCGCGCCCCATAGGACGAGCACGATCGCGACGATCCAGAACCATGCCGGTGGTTTTACGCCGGTAGCCATGTCACCCCTCCCCAAGTGATTGATGCCGCGAGACTGCGCTCGGGAGCCGGCGAAGGCAAGCCTAGCCGAACACGGCCTCCCAGACGTCGGGTTTGAACCCGGCGAGCAACACGCCGTCGCCCTCCAGGATCGGGCGCTTGATCATCGACGGCTGCGCCAGCATCAGCGCGATCGCTTTGTCGGCGTCGAGGTTTGCGCGGTCGGGTTCAGGCAGTTTGCGAAAGGTCGTCCCCGCGCGGTTGAGCACCGTCTCCCACCCCAACGCCGCGACCCAACGGCGCAGCGAAGCCTCATCCACACCCGCTTTCTTGTAGTCATGAAACGCATAGGCCGTGCCGCGCGTGTCGAGCCATGCGCGCGCCTTCTTGACGGTGTCGCAATTGGGAATGCCGTAGAAAGTCAGCACGACGGCCTCCAGCCTGTCACGTCGTGGCCCGGCGCACGCGCCATAACGTATACAGCCCGATCGCCGCCCAAGCGACGTTGAGCGTCGCCGACGGGATCGCGCCGTTATACCCGCTGTTGACGATGAAACACGCCGCGCCGACGACGTTCATCCACTGATACGCCCGCGATCGCCCGTCGATCCGCCCGATCGACAGCAGGACATAGGCGGCGAGGATCAGCACCATGCCGCCCCAGCCGACGATTTCGACGATGATCCGTTCGGTAGTCATCGCCTCCCTTTAGTGCGTTCACCGGGCCGCGATAGATGGGTTGGCGGCGATCCAGGCGCGTGACCGGTCGATCGCGTTACGGCGCAGCGCATCGTAGAAGATGCCGTAATCGTTGAGGTGATAGCTGCCGAACATCCAGCTCAGCTTGTCGGTGAACCCCGACCGTGCGCCCCACGGCACGTCGATTTCGAGGAGGCTCTTCTTGCACTCGGCGCCGCTCAGGTTGCGAGCCAGCGCGGGAAGCGGCTTGGCCGTGGTGCCGAACGGCGCGACCGGGAACGGCAGGCTTCCGCTGTTGGCGCTGGCGGGTGCCGCGCCCGCCTGCCGCCAGGTGAGCGGATTGACGCAGATCGCGTCTGGCTTGCCGTTGGTCACGAGCTTGCCGCGCCACCAGTAATTCTTCCCGTCGACGATCATCCGCGCGCCGCTGCGCCCGGTCTGGCTGGTATTGTAGGAGACCACGCAACCGGTCTGCGTCGCGCCGTCGCAGATCGGCAGACCGAGCTCGCCCAGCGTATCGGGGACGTATCCGCCGATCAGATACGCCGCGACCAGCCGTTGTTTGAGCGGCGTGCCGAGAATTTCCTGCTCCAACAGCCGGATCGCGTGGAACGTCCCCTGGCTGTGCGAGGCAATGATGAACGGGCGGCCGTGGTTGAGGTGTTCGATATAATAGCGGAACGCCGTGGCGATATCGCCATAGGCAACGTCCATCGCCTTGCCCTCTTTCAACGCCGCGAGCGTCGCCTGGCGATAGCGCGGCGCGTACATCCGGCAGCATCCGTTGAAGACGCTGACCTGATCGAGCAACACCGGCGGATTGAGCGGTGCGGCGGTGTCCGATGCGTCGAACGGCGCGTTCCACACCGCGCTGCCCTTGAAGGTCGTCGGATGGACGAAGAACACATCGACCGGGGCCGTGTCCTCGTTAACCGGCGTCACGCTCGGCGGGGACGAGTGTTCCAGCCCGTTGCGGCCGGGGAACGCGAGCCACGCGGCAGGCTGGGCATAATCCGGCACTGGCGGCACCTTGGTCGCGGCGAACGGCGTCGCGGGGCCGCGCATGCTCGCCAATAGGTCGAAGCCGCCGATCGCCCAGAACGCTATGAGCAGCAGCACGACGACTATGCCGAGGCAGCCGAACCCGCGGCGGAGCCAGCGGCGCTTCCGGCGCGGCGGTGCGGTAATGTCGGCGCTCACAGCCGGTTCGCCTTGGCGTGCGCCGCGAGAACGCGGGCGCTCGGCTTCACCGTGCGTTTGAACGTCGTACGATCGACCGCGACCAACCCGAATTGCTTGGCATAACCCGAGGTCCACTCGAAATTGTCGAGCAGCGACCAATAGAGATAGCCCTTCACCTCGACCCCGTCGGCGATGCATTTGGCGACCTCGGCGATCGTCGCCTCGATGAATTTTGCCCGCGCCGCATCGTCGGTCGATCCGATGCCGGTCTCGGTCAAATAGACCGGCCGGCCGATATGCTCGGCGGCATAGCGCAGGCACGCGCCGATCGCGTGCGGGTAATTCTCATATCCCATGTCGGTCAGCGGGACGCTCCCGTCAGGTGGCAGCAATCCCTTGTCGCCGATCCGCAGCCGCGAATACGTCTGGACACCGATAAAGTCGGACTTGCGCGCGGCATCGATCCAGCCGCCGTACATCGTTGCCTCGGCTTCCCTGGCGCGATTGTTCGGCCCGACGCCCTCGATTTCCTGCATCGACAGCGTAACGCCGACCGGGAAATTGCCCGGCCCCGCCTTGATCGCCGCCATCCCCTTGGCATGCGCGTCGAGCATCACGTCGCTGATCCGGTCGGGATCGCCGAACAGCATCGAGGAGAATTGCGGCGAGTTGGTCCGCTGCTTCGCCGCCCCGATCATTGCCCGCGCGTTCTGCGCCGCCGCGTCGCTCGCGAACCGCGGCAACACCTTGCGCAGCAGCACGATGTTCGCTTCGTTGAAGGTCGAGGCCATGCCGATCAGCGGCCCCAGCGTCTCGGTAGCGCGACCACAAAAGCGTGCGAACAGGTCGGCGCCGTCCGCCAGTTCAAACCCGCCGCGCATCGCGAACCACAACGGCACGGTGAAGTGATTGAAGGTGACGACCGGCAGCAAATTGCGCGCGTGACACGCCTCCAGCACGCGCACATAATGATCGAGCGCTGCTTGCGAGAACATGCCCGGCGCCGGCTCGATCCGCGCCCATTCGATCCCGAAGCGATAGCAATTGAGCCCCAGGCTCGCGGCGATATCCAGGTCTTCCGTGTAGCGGTGATAGCTGTCGCACGCGTCGCCCGACGGGTCCTTGAACGCGGTCGGCGTGCTGGTTTCGAGCAGCCAGCTGTCCGAATTGGTGTTGCCGCCCTCGCTCTGGTGCGCGGAGATCGCGGTGCCCCACAGGAAGCCCTTGGGGGCGGCGCGACGTGGAGCAGGCTGCGCGCCGCCGGCAGCACTCGCCGCGACAAGGCCTGCCGCGCCGGCGACGACTTGGCGTCGCGATGGACTAATGGTCATCTGCCTCTCCCGTCAGCGAACCGTGATCGTCGCCCACTTCTTGACCGAGTCGGCCATGACGGTGGCCTTTGCCTGCTCCTGGACCGGCGCGAGGCGCTGCGCCTTCGTCTGGGCCCCGACATATAAATACGCCGTCGGCAGCGTCGTCACCGCCGGCCAGGTCGGCGCGCCGCCGCCGTTGGGTTGCCGGTGCGCGCGAACCGCACCCAATAATCGCCCATCAGCTTCGACACCTCGGCGTCACGCGCGTCCCAGCGATGCTCGACCGGCTTGGTACCGAACACATATTCGAGCTCGCCGCCATGGTCGGTCCCCGCCGCCCCGGCGCGCTGATCGACCGGCACTTGATCGAAGAAATAGACGTAGGTTTTGGGATTCACCGCCGCCTGCTTGTCCGCGAGTGCGAATGACGGGAGCACGAAGCCGACATCCTCGGCCAGATCGATCACGGCCTTGTCGCGCGGTTTTCCGGTCATCGCGATATAGCCTTCGAGCAACGGGCCGAAGGATTCGCCGAGCAGCCCCTTGGCTGCCGCCTCGGTCATCCCGCCCAGGCTCGATTCGTTGGAATTCCCGCCGATCATCAGCGGAATGCGCATCTGTTCGCCGCGATAGAAGGGATCCCCGGGACTGCGCGTCACGACCTTGCCGTCAAGGAAGGGGAACGCGCGGCCGTTCTTCACCACGGCAGCCAGCGGGATGGCGCGGAGTTGGTCGGCGGTGGCGTCCTTCAGCCCCAAGCCGTTGGTCCACGCATTACCGACCATTTCTGCATTGATCGCACCGCCACGGATGGGAAACAACACGCTGCCGCCCGCGCCCGATTCGGAGATCGCCTTTTGGAACAGCCCGCGCGACGCTGGCGACCCCATCAGGATCTGCACCGATCCCGCCCCCGCCGATTCGCCGAAAATCGTGACGTTACCCGCGTCGCCACCGAACGCCGCGATGTTGCGCTTCACCCATTGCAGCGCCGCGATCTGATCCATGATGCCGTAATTGCCGAGCAGTCCGGTCGGGTCTTCCTTGGTCAGCGCAGGATGAGCGAAGAACCCGAGCCGGCCGAGGCGATAGTTGATCGTGACGATCACCACGTTGCGGCTGGCCAACCCGGCCCCGTCATACAGCGGCACGCCCGCCGCGCCGTAGGTAAACGCGCCGCCATGGATGAACACCATGACGGGATACTTGCCCGCCCGCTTCGGCCGCCAGACGTTGAGGAACAGGCAATCCTCGCTCATCGGGCCGACCTGCGCCCACGGCTCCTTGTGCTCGCCACCCTGCGGGCAGGCGAAACCGAACTTGCGCGCCTCGCGGACGCCAGTCCACTTGAGCGCCGGTTGCGGCGCCTTCCAGCGCAGCGGCCCGACAGGCGACGCGGCATAGGGAATGCCGCGGAATACGAGAAGGGTGCCCTCGACGCTGCCCGACAGGGCCCCGGTATCGATCCTGATCGACGGCGCTTGCGCCATCGCCGGGGTCACGGTGAACAGCGCGACCGACATCGCGAACAACCGGCGCAGAAGCATCAGGTCCATCTCCCTTGGCGCGTTTCGTCGAGCAACGCTCGCGATCCGTCGTGACCATTAAGATATTAATTCACTTGCTAGTCAAGATGTGAAGTGGCGGGCATCGCGGTTGACACCACCGCCATTCCGCCATTGTAGACAGCGTCCCTCTTTCCGGAAGGCTATCGTTGGCGACCGCCCCTTCTCACTTCGACATCGCGATCGTCGGCGCCGGGCACGGCGGCGCCCAGGCAGCGATCGCGCTGCGGCAGAATGGGTTTGCTGGCTCGATCGGATTGATCGGCGACGAGCCTGACCCCCCTTACGAGCGTCCGCCACTCAGCAAGGAATATCTGGCCAAGGACAAGAGCTTCGACCGCATCCTCATTCGCCAGCCCGACTTTTGGCAGACGAAGGACGTGACGCTAGTTCTCCACACGCGGATCGAGAAGGTCGACGCTGAAGCGCATTCCCTCGCCACCGCGAGCGGCGACCAGATCGGTTATGGCACGCTCATCTGGGCGACCGGCGGCACGCCGCGACGTTTAACGTGCGACGGCCACGATCTTGCCGGCGTCCACGCCGTCCGCACCCGCGCCGATGTCGACAAGCTCGAGGCCGAACTCACCGCCGCGACTCGGGTTGTCGTCATCGGAGGCGGCTATATCGGCCTCGAAGCGGCGGCTGTGCTCAACAAGTTGGGCAAAGAAGTCATCGTTGTCGAATCGATGGACCGCGTGCTCGCTCGCGTCGCCGCCGAGCCGCTCTCCCGATTCTATGAGGCCGAGCACCGCGCGCACGGCGTGACCGTGCGCCTGTCCGAGTCTGTCGAATACCTGGAGGGCGACACGAAGGTCACCGGTGTCCGCCTCGCGACCGGCGAGATTCTTCCTGCGGAAATCGTGGTGGTCGGCATCGGCATCGTCCCGGCGGTCCAGCCGCTACTCGACGCCGGTGCCCGGGGCGGCAATGGCGTTTCGATCGACGAAGTCTGTCGCACGTCGCTGCCCGACGTTTACGCGATCGGCGATTGTGCCGAGCACGCCAGCCGCTTCGCCAATGGCGCGCGCATCCGGCTGGAATCGGTACAGAACGCCAACGACATGGCCACCTGCGCGGCCAAGGCGATCACCGGCAATGCCATGGCTTACGACGCCGTTCCCTGGTTCTGGTCCAACCAATACGACCTGAAGCTCCAGACCGTCGGCCTGTCGATCGGCTACGATGCCGTCGTCGCCCGGGGCGATCCCGCCGCGCGCAGCTTCTCAGTGATCTATTTGCGCGACGGCAAGGTCATCGCGCTCGACTGCGTCAACAGCGTGAAGGATTATGTCCAGGGCCGCGCGCTGGTGTTGGCCGGCGCCGAGATCGCGCCCGACACACTCGCCGATACCGCCATTCCGCTCAAAGAAATGCTAGCCGGATAGCTGCTTTTGCTAGCGATTTTATTCGGACAAATCGACGCGCGCGAGGCGCGGGCTGAGTAGGTGCACGACGGTGATCGCGATCAGATAGACGCAGCCGGCGACCGCAAAGATCAGTGTGTAGCTATGTGTTGCCTGGAGCACGTAACCGGTGAACTGCGACATGAAGATGCCGCCGATCGCCCCGATCGTGCCGCCAATGCCGATCACCGAGCCGACAGCAGCCCGCGGGAACATGTCGGACGGAATGGTGTAAAGATTGGCGGAAAACGCCTGGTGCGCCGCTGTCGCGAGGCCGACGATCGCCACCGCCAGCCACACGCTCGCGGCGTATTGCGCAAAGAAGATCGGCATGACGAGAAACGCGCAGACCAGCATCGTCAGCTTCCGTGCGGCGTTGGCGCTGTAGCCGCGCTTCATCAGCGTCGATGACGACCAGCCGCCGGCGATACTGCCGACGTCGGAGATCAGATAGATCGCGACGAGCGGCGGCCCGAAGCTCTTGAGGTCGAGATGATACGTCTTGGCCAGGAAATCAGGCGTCCAGAACAGGAACAGCCACCAGATCGGATCGATCAGGAATTTGCCCAGCGCAAACGCCCAGGTCTCGCGATAGCTGAGCAGCTTCAGCCAGCCGATCTTTTGGCCGGAGTCGGCCGGATCGCTTTCGATATAGGCCAGTTCGGTCGCCGACAGCCTCTTCTCTTCGCGCGGACGACGATAGATCGCGATCCATGCCACCAGCCAGACCAAGCTGACGACCCCGGTGACGATGAACGCCATGCGCCAGCCATACGCGAGCGTGATCGCGGGGACGATGAGCGGCGTGATGACGGCGCCGACATTCGACCCGGCGTTGAACACACCGGTGGCAAGCGCTCGCTCCTTTGCCGGGAACCACTCGCTGACCGCCTTGATCCCGGCAGGGAAATTGCCCGATTCGCCGATGCCCAGCACGAACCGCGCGGCCGAAAATTGGAAGGCGTTGCCGACGAAACCGCAAAGCGTGTGCCCGATAGTCCAAATCACGAAGGCGATCGAAAAGCCGATTCTGGCGCCGATCACATCGACGATCTTGCCGAAGCTGAGATACCCGATCGCATAGGCGATCTGGAACCAGGTGACGACGTCGGCATAGGTCGTTTCGTTCCAGCCGAGTTCGGTCGAAATCGTCGGCTTGAGCACACCGATCATCTGGCGATCGACATAGTTGATCGCCGTCGCGGCAAAGAGCAGCCCGACGATCACCCAGCGATAGCGCCCGATACGCGTCTCGCCTTGCCCGGTATCCGGCATCGCGGTCGTCGCCATTGTCTCTCTCCTCAATCGGCCTCTCAGCGGGCCTTGATCGTGCAGTCTATCGTCAGTCGACCGTCGAACGTCGCCTCGACGCGGTCGCCCACCTTTACCGGATGGACGCCCGTCACGGCACCCGTCGAAATCCATTGGCCCGGCTTGAGCGCGATGCCGCGCGCCGCCATCGCCTCGAACAGGAAACGTGCCGCGCCGAACGGCCCGTCGAGCATCGTCGCCGTCGTCGCTGCTCCTACCCGCGCGCCGTTGATCGAGAGGTGCACCAGCCAGTCATTTAGGTCTATTTCGCGCCAATTCGCAACGCCCTCACCGACAACCAAGCCGTTATTGTTGCCGAAATCCGAAATCGTGACGCCCGGACCGTTCTCGTTGATGCCCGGGAACGGCGAACTCGCAATCTCGATTCCGATATGGACGGCGTCGATCACGTCGCGGGCCTCATCGATCGTGTAGCTGGTCTTCGCGCGATCCGGCGTCGCGCCGATCCGCAACAGAAACTCCGATTCGGCCGCGGCGAACCCGTCGGCGAACACCGGCATGGCAATCGGAGAGGCGCGGGCGAACACGATCTGATCGGCGAAAATCGGCCCGGCCAGCCGATTGGTGCCTTCGATCGGCGGGTTGATCCGACCGACTTTCCACCCTGCGACCTCGGCATCCGTGAGTTCGATCGCCGCATCCTGGACGGCATAAGCGTCGTCGAGCGCCGCAGGCATGTCTCCGGGATAGTCGAGCAACGCATGCCCGGCGCGACGGGCGTCGACGAACGATCGGGCGATTCGGACAATATTGTCGGTGTCACTGCTTGGCTTCACCGCCGAACCCCTCCGGTCGCCGTTATTGGCGTTACCGAAGGCGTATGGGAAACCGGTGTCATTATCAACCCCGTCGTGTTTCAAGCTGGCGTTCCGATCAGCGCGTCGCCGCGAAGTGCCGCGATCGACGCCGTGCCGAGCGCGTCGATGAACGCCATGTCGCTCGCCATGTCGCTTGGGATGCCGACTCCCTCCTCCGCCAGTCGCAACGCCACCGCCGCCGGATCGGGGTTCGACGCGATAGCGTTGAGGCGATCGGCGAGCGGGTCGATGACCGGCACATTGTCGCGCGTGCGGCGCATCAGGAAGGCCACCCAGCTGCCGAGCGCTCGAATCACATCGCGCGGCATTCGGTCCATTCCTCGGTTGGCAATCAGCGTATCGCCGAGCCGGTACGGCAGCTTCTGCGATCCGTCCTGCGCGATCTGGTCGAGCCGATGCACGATCCCCGGATTGGCGAACCGCCGGAGCACGTCGTCGGCATAGGATTGCAGGTCGAGGCCGGGAACCGACGGCAATGTCGGGATGATATCCCGTCGGATCATCGTGTCGACGAACGCCGCGAGTTCCGTATCGCGCATCGCGTCGGCGACGGTCGCATGGCCGCGCAGCAACCCGGCATAAGCGAGCGTCGAATGGGCGCCGTTGAGAATGCGCAGCTTGGCGCGTTCGTAGCCGCCGACATCGGTCGTGACCGTCGCGCCGACCGCCGCGAGATCCGGACCGATATCGCCGACATCCTCGATCACCCACTGGGTGAACCGCTCGCGCTGGACGGCCGCTCGATCCTCGACGCCCAGTGCGTCGGCGACATCGACGAACAGCCGCCCGTCCGACGCCGGTGTGATCGAATCGACCATCGTGGCCGGAACGCGGAGCGTGTCGTCGACCCAGTCGGCCAGCGCTGGATCGATCCGCCGCGTAAAGGCAATAATCGCGGCACGGATTTTCGGGCCGTTGCTGGCGAGATTGTCGCACGGCATCACCACGAACGGCTCGACGCCCACCGCCCACCGCGCGGCAAGGCCCGCGACGATCCAGCCGATCACGCTCGCCGGGACCGCCGGCCGGACGAGATCGTGGGCGATATCGGGGTGCGACAGATCAAGCGAGCCGTCGGTGGCCAGACGATACCCCTTCTCGGTGACCGTCGTCGTCACCAGCCGCGTGTCCGACGCGGCGAGCAACGTGCGCGTCGCGGCGGCATCTTCCGGTCCTAGAAAATGGGTATGCGCGCCAATCACGCGCATCGACGGCTCGGTATCCCGGATGGCGAGCGTGTAGAGGCCGTCCTGCGCCGCGAGCGCGTCGACCGTGCCCCTGGTCCGAAGCGACACGGCGGCGATTCCCCAGCGCGGATCGTGGTCGAGCAGCCGGTCGATATAGTCCGCCTGGTGCGCGCGATGGAACGCGCTGGCGCCGAAATGCACGATCCCGGTCGTGATCGGCGCGCGGGTGCGGGGCGCGGCAATGGTAGGCGGCAGCGAGGCCAACGTCGCCCTGGACAGCCGCATCACAATGTCACGCCGCGCTTCCAGATCGCGATCTCGCGCTCGCCGTTGCGCTCCGCCGCGGTCTCGGCGCCCGACGCGATCGCCATGACTCGATCGAGCAACGCCGCCTCGGCGGCCACGAAACCGGTATCGAGCACGCTGCCGCCGTCGAAGTCGATCCAGCCCGGTTTGCGGGTGGCGAGGTCGGTGTTCGAGGCGATCTTTACCGTAGGGACCGGGAAGCCAAGCGGCGTTCCGCGCCCGGTGGTGAAGAGGATCGCGGTCGCGCCGGCGGCCGCGAGTGCGGTCGATGATACAGCGTCGTTGCCGGGCGCTTCGAGCAAGGTAAGGCCTTGCGAAACAACTCGATTTCCGTAGCCGATCACGTCGGTGACGGCCGCCCGCCCGGCCTTCTGGACCGCGCCGAGCGACTTTTCCTCCAGCGTCGTGATGCCGCCGGCGATATTCCCGGGGGACGGATTTTCGGAGACCGGCTCGCCGTGATCGAGGAAATATTTTTTGAAGCCGTTTACGACCTTGACGATCTTGTTGAATGTCGGCGCGTCTGCGGCGCGGTTCATCAGCATTTGTTCGGCGCCGAAAAGCTCGGGAACCTCGGTAAATATGACTCGGCCGCCCGACCCGGCGACGCGATCGCTGACGCGCCCGACCAGCGGATTGGCGGTCAGCCCCGACAGCCCGTCCGACCCCCCGCATTTCACGCCGAGCACGAGATCGGCGAGGCTCGCCGGCGACCGCTCGCACGCGGCGGCGGCGGCAAGCTCCGCGACCAACGCGATGCCCTCGGTGACCTCATCCCCCGCGAGTTGCGTCGCCAGCGTCCGGATCACGGGTCGGCGTGATTCGGGGATTGCATCGACGAGCCTGGCGATCTGATTGTTTTCGCACCCCAGCCCGACGATCAGCACGCCCCCGGCATTGGGATGACACGCCAGCGACGCCAGAATCGCGCGCGTGCCGTCGAGGTCCTCGCCCAGTTGCGAGCAGCCGAACGGATGGGTGAAGGCGTGCACGCCATCGACTTGCCCCGCCACCGTGGCCACCGCGCCCGCCGCAATCCGCTCCGCGGTGCGCGCGACACAGCCCACCGTCGGCAGGATCCAGATTTCGTTGCGCGTGCCGACTCGCCCGTCGGGGCGGCGATAGCCCATGAACGTCGCGTCGCCTGACGCGAGATCGGCAGGCGGGGCATGATCATAGGCGTAGTCATGCGTGCCGGTCAGCGCGGTAGCGAGGTTATCCGAATGAACATGCGCGCCAGCGGCGATCGAAGCGGTCGCGCGGCCGATTGGATGCCCGTATTTGATCACCGGATCGCCGGCCGCGATCCCCTCAAGCGCCACTTTATGCCCGCGCGCGACGTTCTCGGCGAGCGTAACCGACGCGCCGTCCGCCAGCACCGCATCCCCCGCCTGTCCGTCGGAAAGCAACGTCGCGACCGTGTCGCGGCTATCGATCCGTATCGCCCTGACCGCCATTTCCCGCCTTCATGGTAACCGGTAGCATAAATGCACCGCCCTGGTGGTTCGTGCAAGGCTAGCCCGTTACGCAACGTGCCGCTATGCCTGCCCACCATGGAAAAAACCGGCCAGCCGACGATCAACGACGTGGCGCGCATCGCGGGCGTGTCGAAGAAGACCGTCAGCCGTGTAATCAATCGATCCCCACTCCTCAACGACGACACGCGCAAGCGCGTCGAGGACGTGATCGGTCAGCTCGGTTTTATCCCCAATCCCCAGGCGCGCGCGCTGGCGCTGAGACGCAATTTCCTGATCGGGCTGGTCCACGACAATCCCAATGCCCAGATGGTGCTCAACGCGCAGCAAGGCATTCTCGAGGCGCTGCACGGCACCGAGTTCGAACTGGTCGTGCGGCCGGTCGATCGCGGATCGGCGACGATGCTCGACGACGTGCGGCATTTCCTCGAACGCCAGCGGCTGTTCGGCGTCGTGCTGCTGCCGCCGATCAGCGAGAACGACACGCTGGCCAAGCTCTGCAATTCGATCGGCTGCCGCTATGTCAGGATGGGGTCGGCGCAGCTCGACGATACCGCGCACATGGTCACCTCCAACGACAGCGAGGCGGTGACGGCCGCGGTCAATCATTTGATCGAGCAAGGGCATCGCCGGATCGGTTTCGTTGCCGGACCGCACGGTTTCCGCTCGACGCGCGAGCGTCGCGAGGGGTTCGAACGCGCCTTGTCCGAGGCCGGGATCGCGTTCCCGCGCAGCATGTCGGCGGACGGAACGTATCGATTCGAATCGGGGATCGTTGCCGCCGAACGGCTGCTCGATCTGATGCCGCGCCCCACTGCGATCTTCGCCTGCAACGACGAAATGGCCGCGGGCGTCATCCACGTCGCGCGCCAGCGCGGGCTCGAGGTGCCGCGCGATCTGTCGGTGATCGGCTTCGACGACACCGCGATCGCCAGCCATATCTGGCCACCGCTTACGACCGTGCGCTGGCCGATCGCGTCGATGGCGCGATCGGCGGCGCTCAAGATCATTTCGACGACCGCCGATAACGACGATGGAGCGGTGGAGGAGCCGTCGATGTTCCGATCGACGTTGATCCGCAGAGCGTCGGTCGCGCCGCCGACGGAGTAGGTTGCGCAAGCGGCTGACACCGGTTACCAAAGAGTCGCTCGACAGAAGCGAAAGGAGGGAGAGAAATGGCTGGATCGCTCGAGTTGCACCCCGATCGCCTGTTTCCTGCCGACCCCGGCACGCGTGCGATCGCCCGCGAGCTTTATGCGACTGTGGCCAACCTGCCGATCGTCAGCCCGCACGGCCATACCGACCCGTCGTGGTTCGCGACCGATGCGAACTGGACCGACGCGACCAGCCTGTTGCTCGCGCCCGACCATTATCTCTACCGCATGCTTTACAGCCAGGGGATCGACCTCGACGCGCTCGCGATCCCGTCGAAGGCAGGCGTGCCGGCGACCGATCCGCGCGCGGCGTGGCGACTGTTCGCGAGCAATTATCACCTGTTCCGCGGCACGCCGTCGCGGATTTGGCTCGACCATGTCTTCGCGGACGTGTTCGGGATCACCGCGGCACTCGATGCCTCCAGCGCGGATCGATATTTCGACGCGATAGGCGCGAGCCTGGCGACCGACTCCTTCCGTCCGCGCGCGCTGTTCGACCGCTTCAAGATCGATTTCCTCGCCACGACCGAGGGCGCGCAGGACGATCTGTCGCACCATCACGCCATCCACCGCTCGGGCTGGGCGGGCCGCGTCGTCACGACCTATCGTCCCGACGGGGTGATCGACGTCGAGCATGAGGCATTCAAGCCGGCGATGGCGCGCTTTGCCGAGCTGACCGGCGAGGACGTCTATAGCTGGCGCGGGTATCTCGCCGCGCACCGCAAGCGCCGCGCCGATTTCCGCGCCGCGGGGGCCACCGCGACCGACCACGGCCACCCGACCGCGCTGACCGCGAACCTATCGCCCAACGAAGCCGAGCGGCTGTTCAACACGATCGTGACGGGCACCTGGACCCCCGACGACGCCGAGCTTTTCCGCGCGCAGATGCTGACCGAAATGGCGGCGATGAGCGTCGAGGACGGGATGGTGATGCAGATCCACCCGGGCTCGTGCCGGAACCACAACGCCGGCCTGTTCGCGAGCCATGGGCGCGACAAGGGCGCCGACATACCGACGCGGACCGATTACGTTCATGCGCTGAAACCCCTGCTCGACCGTTTCGGGAACGAACGCGATCTATCGATCATCCTCTTCACGCTGGACGAATCCACCTATGCGCGCGAACTCGCGCCGCTCGCCGGGCACTATCCGTGCCTCAAGCTGGGCCCGTCATGGTGGTTCCACGACAGTCCGGAAGGGATGCGCCGGTTCCGCGAGATGACCACCGAGACCGCCGGGTTCTACAACACCGTCGGGTTCAACGACGACACCCGCGCCTTCCTATCGATCCCGGCGCGGCACGATGTCGCGCGGCGGGTGGATTGCGGTTTCCTGGCGCGGCTAGTCGCCGAGCATCGCCTCCACGATTGGGAAGCCGCCGAGCTCGCGCAAGAATTGACCAGCGGCCTCGTGCGCCGCGCCTACAAGATCGATGATCCCAAATTCGCCGCGCAAGCGGCCTGAGGAGAGACTGATGTTCGACCGCACCTATTACGCCACGCATCCCGATATGATGGAGTGCGTCTCCAACGACGAACTGCGCGACCGCTATCTGGTCCAGGACCTGTTCCGTGAGGGCGAGTGCGTACTCAACTATACGCATGCCGACCGCTTCGTGATAGGCGGCGTTGCGGTCGGAAGCGCGCCGGTGAAGCTCCCGACACAGACCGAACCGCCTTCGGCGGCGGGCCACCCGTTCCTCGAACGCCGCGAACTGGCGGTCGTGAACATCGGCAAGGTCAACGGCACCGTCACGGTCGACGGCGAGAGCTTCGAGCTGGGCAACAAGGATTGCCTCTACGTCACGATGGGCGCGACCGACGTCGAGTTTTCGGGAGCGGGTGCGCGCTTCTATCTCGCGTCCTGCCCCGCGCACAAAGGCTTCAAGACGCGCAAGCTCGGCATCGCCGACGCCAACAAGCTCGAACGCGGCAGCCTCGAGGAATCGAACGAGCGCACGATCTTCCAGCTCGTCATTCCCGGCATTTGCGACAGCGCCCAGCTCGTTATGGGGCTGACGGTGCTCAAGCCCGGCAGCGTGTGGAACACGATGCCCCCGCACATCCATGAGCGCCGCAGCGAGATCTATTGCTATTTCGAGCTCGACGGCCCGAACGACCGCGTCATGCACTTCATGGGCGAAGGCGAAGCGATGCGGCACATCGTCATGGCCAACGAGGAAGTCGTGATCAGTCCGCCCTGGTCGATCCATATGGGCGCGGGGACCAAGGCCTATGCCTTCATCTGGGCGATGGCGGGCGAGAACCAGGACTATACCGACATGAACGTGCTGGATATTTGCCAGCTGGCGTGAGCCCTTAACTCCCCTCCCTTTCAGGGAGGGGCTGGGGGTGGGTGGACGGATCGCGATACGGTGACCGACAAACAGACCCATCGATATCCCCAGGACGCTACCCACCCCCGACCCCTCCCTTGCAGGGAGGGGAGGAGAAGAGAATGACAAGTCCTTTCGATCTGACCGGTAAGGTCGCCGTCGTTACCGGCGCCAACACCGGCATCGGCCAGGCGATCGCGCTGGCGCTGGCCGAAGCGGGCGCGGACATTGCCTGCGTCGGGCGAACCCCGGCGGAGGATACCGTCGCCAAGGCCCGCGCGCTGAGCCGCAAGGCGGAGATTATCTCGGCTGACCTCTCGACCATCGAACCTGTGCAAAGGGTCGTGGACGAAACTGTGGAAAAACTCGGCGGGCTCGACATCCTGGTCAACAATGCCGGGATCATCCGCCGTGCCGACGCGGTCGATTTCACCGAGGAGGACTGGGACGCGGTGGTCGACACCAACCTGAAATCGGTGTTCTTCCTGTGCCAGGCGGCGGGCAAGCACATGATCCCCAATGGCGGCGGCAAGATCATCAACATCGCGTCGATGCTGACCTTCCAAGGCGGCATCCGCGTGCCGAGTTATACCGCGTCGAAGTCCGGGATCGGCGGGCTGACCAAGCTGCTCGCCAACGAATGGGCGTCGAAAGGCATCAACGTCAACGCGATCGCGCCGGGCTATATCGCGACCAACAACACCGCGGCGTTGCAGGCCGACGAGGCGCGCAACAAGTCGATCCTGGACCGCATCCCGGCGGCGCGCTGGGGCGACGCCAGCGATCTGGGCGGCGCGGCGGTGTTTCTTGCAAGCCGGGCGGCGGATTACGTCCAGGGGCATATCCTTGCCGTAGATGGCGGATGGTTAGCGCGATGACCTCGCCCCTATGCCCCACCCCGGCGAAGGCCGGGGCCCAGTCGCGACCGGCCCGAAACTGGACCCAGGCCTTCGCCGGGGTGGGGAAATAGAATGGGCAAGTTTCTAGCATTCGGCGAAATCATGCTCCGCCTGTCGCCGCCGGGGCGCGAGCTAATCCTGCAGACGCCGAAGTTCGACGTGTGGGTCGCGGGCGCGGAGGCGAACGTCGCGACCGCCCTCGCCCGGCTCGGCCACGATGTCGGGTTCGCGAGCGCGGTGCCGGGCAACGATCTGGGGGAGAGCGCCGCCGCGACCTTGCGCGGGCACGGCATCGACACGTCGGGCATCCGGCGCTGCGGCGACCGCATGGGGCTGTATTTCGTCACCTCCGGCGCGGGGATGCGCGCGACCGAAGTGATCTATGACCGCGCCGGGTCGAGCTTCGCCGAAGCGCCCGCCGATGCATGGGACTGGGATACGCTATTGCAGGGCGTGGACCGCCTGCATCTTTCGGGTATTACCCCCGCACTCGGCCCCGTTCCCGCACAAGCCGCCATTGCCGCCGCCGAAGCGGCTGCTGAGCGCAACATCGCGGTGTCGTTCGACGGCAATTGGCGCGGCAAATTGTGGGAGCGATGGGACGGCAACCCGCGCGCAATCCTCTCGCGGATCGTCGCGCACGCCGATTTGATGTTCGGCAACCACCGCGACATCGCGTTGCTGCTCGACAAGCCCTTTTCCGGCGACGGCGAGGATCGCCGCCGCGAGGCCGCCGACGCCGCGTTCGCCGCCTTCCCCAAGCTCCAGACGATCGCCTCGACCGCGCGGCACGTCGAAGACGCCGATCGCCACGTTTTGTCGGCGCGGATCGATGCGCGCGGCGGCCACGCGCAGTCGGCGGAAATCACCCTCGCCGGGATCGTCGACCGGATCGGCGCGGGCGATGCGTTCGCGGCGGGTGTGCTCCATTCGCTGCGCTCGGGCGGGAGCATCGACGATGCCGCGCGCACCGGCCTCGCGCTGACCGCGCTCAAGCATTCGCTGCCGGGCGACGCCAGTCTGTTCCGGCAAGCCGATATCGACGCCTTCCTCGAAGGAGGTCTGGATGTCCGGCGCTGACATCGATCGCCGCGCGCTGATCGGCAGCGGGATCGCGGGCCTCGCGCTCGCCACCCCCGGGATCGCTCACGCCCAGTCGGCGGGCGGCGCGGCGCAGATCGCCTGCTCCGCCGGCACGTTCATCGGCGAGCGATCGGGCGGCGGCGTGATGAATTTCCGCGGCATCCGTTACGGCCGCGCCGAGCGCTTCCGCGCGCCCTCCCCCGAACCCCGCGCCACCGCGCCGGTCCGCGCCGTCCAATGGGGTCCATCGAGCCCGCAAGCCGGCAAGGGCTATACCGGCGACGCGGCGGGCATTCCCGCCAACGAAGACTGCCTGGTCCTCAACGTCTGGACGACCGGCAAGACCGACAAGCCCAAGCCGGTGATGTTCTACATCCATGGCGGCGCCTATTCGTCGGGCACCGGATCGAGCGCGCTCTACGACGGCACGCAACTGGCCGAGCGAGACATGGTGGTGGTGACGATAAACCACCGGCTCAACGTCTTCGGCTACCTCTATCTCGCGCGGCTCGACCAGCGCTTCGCCGACAGCGGCAATACGGGCCAGCTCGACATCATCCTCGCGCTCAAATGGGTGCGCGACAATATCGCGGCGTTCGGCGGCGATCCGGCGCGCGTGATGGTGTTCGGCCAGTCGGGCGGCGGGGCGAAGATCGCGACGATGACCGGCATGCCCGCCGCCAGGGGGCTATTCAGCCGCGCAATCACGATGAGCGGGCAGCAAGTCACCGCATCGGGCCCAATCAACGCGACGACGCGGGCGAAGGCCTATCTCGCCAAGCTCGGCAATCCGGGCATGGATGACCTGCTCGCGATGCCCGTCGAGAAACTCGTCGACGGCTTGTCCGCGACCGACCCGATCCTAGGCGGCGGGGTCTATATGGGGCCGGTGCTCGACATGAAGTGGCTGGTGCGCCACCCCTTCTACCCCGACGCCAATCCGATCGGGCTGTCGATCCCCATGATCCTGGGCAATTGCAAGCAGGAGACCGGTGCGTTCATCCCGCCCGACAGCGCGACGATCCAAGGGCTGACCTGGGACAATATCGCTGAGCGCTTGGCGCCGCAGTTGCGCATCGACGCGCTGCCCGAATGGGTCGTCGCCGAATATCGCGCGCACTATCCGCAATGGACGCCCGAGCAAGTGATGTATGATGCGACCACCGCGGGCCGCAGCTGGCGCGGGCAAGTGATCGAGGCGGAGGAGCGCGCGAAGGCGAACGCCCCAGCCTGGGTCTATCAAGTCGATTTCGCGTCGCGCACCGAACCGCGCCGCGGGGCGATGCACACGATGGACATCCCGCTCGCGTTCGGCACGCTCGACGCGCCGGGGTCGCAGACCGGCACGGGCGCCGATGCGCGCGCAGCGTCGAAGGCGGTGCAGGACAGCTATGTCGCGTTCGCGCGGACCGCTAACCCCAACCACCCTGTCTTGCCCGCCTGGCCAAAATATGATCTCACCAAGCGCGCGACGATGATCTTCGACGCGAACAGCCGCATCGAGAACAATCCGCGCCAATGGCAGCGCGAGCTGTTCGCGCGGATCCCCTATATTCAGCCGGGCACCTGAGGTGACGATCGACCGCCGCACCGCAATGCTGACCACGCTTGGCGCGATGGTCGCGGGCAAGACGGGGGCGCAGACAGCGGTGCCGACCGTTTCCGGCAACTCGCTTCCGCTCGTCCTGTCGGAACCGAACGAGACGATCGACCTGTGGCCCAAGGGCGCGCCGGGCATGCCCGCAACGCGCCCCGTCGAAGTGACGGTCGAGCGCAGCAAGGACTCGGCACGGAACGATCGCGCGGTGACCGGCGTGTCGATGCCGCGGCTCGCGGTGTTCCGCCCGGCCAAGCCCAACGGCGCGTCGCTGGTCGCGTTCCCGGGCGGCGGATATGTCCGGATGGCGATCGACAAGGAGGGGTACGAGGTCGGTCGCCTGCTCGCGGCCAAAGGCTTCACCGTGTTCGTGCTGTTCTATCGACTGCCGGGCGAAGGCTGGGCCGATCGCGCCGACGTGCCGATGCAGGATGCGCAGCGCGCGATGCGGCTGATCCGTGCGAACGCGAAGAAATATGGCCTCGACCCGGCCCGCGTTGCGGCGATGGGATTTTCGGCGGGCGGGCATTTGTGCGCCGATCTCGCCGCGCGCTTCGCGACCAAGACTTACGATCCCGTCGATGCCGCCGACCAGCTTTCGGCGCGGCCGATGATCGCGGCACCGATCTATCCGGTCGTATCGATCGCGCTGGCGCTCGCGCATATCGGCTCGCGGAGCGCGCTGCTCGGCCCCGGCCCGACTCCCGAAGCGATCCGCGACCATTCACCCGACCTCAACATCAAATCCGACACGCCGCCCTGCTTCCTGTGCGCGGCGGAGGACGATCCGACGGTGCCGGTCGAGAACACGCTGAAACTCCATGCCGCTTTGCGTGCGGCCAAAGTGCCGGTCGAGATGCACTTGTTCGAACAGGGCGGCCACGGGTTCGGCCTGCGCGGCGTGGTCGGCAAGCCGGCGTCGGCATGGCCCGATCTGTTCCTCGCCTGGGCCAAGACCAAGGGCTGGTTCTGAAACAATGCTTCTTCCCCGGCGAACGCCGGGGCCCCGTCGTGGTAGACCTGAGAGCGCGGGATGCCATCTTCACAGCATCGATACTGGACCCCGGCCTTCGCCGGGGAAGCGATTCAGAAGTGGCGGACTATTTGGCGCGCGTCGCCAGCGGATAGCTGATGATCAGCGCGAGCGGCTCGCTGCCGGTCTGGCGGATGCCCATCGTTTCGCCGGTGAAGAAATAGATCGCCTGGCCGGCGCGCACCGCTTGCTTGCGGTCGCCCGAAAACGCCTCGCCGGTGCCCGACAGCACGTAATACACCTCGTCGTGCGCGATCGTGTGGCTGCCGATCGCCGCGCCGACGTGGAGCACCCTTTTGCGGAATTCCATCGCGCGATTGGGCACCGCGTCGCTCAGGCGGTAGGCGGTGCTCATCCCGATCTTGCCGTGCGGCGGCGGTTCGTCGCGCTTGACGCTTTGCTCGTCGACCACCGTCATCTGGCCGGCCGGCGTGCTCTGCGCGAGCGCCGGGGCGGCGAGTGCCAACAGCGCGATCAGAGGCGCCTTATTTCGCATCGGCCAGCGCCGCGATCAGCGTTTCCATGTGCGCGATATAGGTGCCGGTCGAAATCCCGACGGCCGGCTTGGCGTCGAGGTAAGGAGACGTATCGGTCGCGTCCCCGACGCGCGTCGTCGAATAATCGCCGGGCGTCACCGTCTTCGACCCATCGCGGGTGTAGCGGTTGCTCGTCATGCGCAACTGCGTGGGCCACCAGCCCGCCGCATTGAGCGTGCCGACCAGTGCATCGGGGCTGTTCGCCGCGAGGTCCGCATTGCGATCCGACCCCGCGCCCATGTCGGTCAAATAATAGCGATCGAGCGGCTGGCGCGCTGTCGCCTTGAGTGGCGAGTCCTTCGCCACCTCGCCCGGCGGCATCGCCTTCAGCGCTTCGTATTCGCGACGCAGCTTGGGCACGTCGAGATGCCGGAACGAGCTGTAATGCCCCACCGTGTTTGTCGGATTGTCGTCGACATAATATTCGCCGTTGACGACGTTCGATCCGCGGCGATGGACGTAGAGCGGGCGGTTGGTGCCGAGTTCCAGGAAGGTCGGATAGGTTTTGCCGTCCTTGTTGAGCTCGGGTGGCGATTTGACCGACTCCAGCCAGTCAAGCGCCTCCGGCACGCGCTTGAGGAACTTCGGGTCGCCGGTCAGGCGGTAGAAGCTCAGCATCTGGCCGATATTGGCGTAGGTCGTGTGCGTGACGATCGCGGTCGGCTCATAGGTGCGCGCGCCGCTTGGCTTCATGTCGAGTGTATATTGCAGCCCCCAGCCGGCTTGTGGCGCCGGCTGTTGCGTGCGGACATAGATGTCCATCGCACGGTCGATCGCACCGAGAACGCGCTTGTCGCCCAGCACTTGCCAGACCTGGATCAGGAAGCGGATGTTCTCCCCTGCGACATCGTCGTTGAACGTGATGAACGACGTGTAGTCGGGCTTGCCGTGGTCGATATACGGGAATTTGGTCGCCGGATAACGCTGCGGCCAGCCGCCATTGGCATATTGGCTGTTGAGGACGAAGCCGAGCGCCTTGTTGAGCGCCGGCAGGTATTTGGCATCATGCTTCTCGGCGTAGAGCCGCAGCAGGAACTGCATCGCCTCCGACGTGCCGGCGTCGTCGAACGTCGCATTGTCCCAGAAATGCTGGAATTCCTCGAGCCGCCAGGCGTTCCTGCCGATCGTGGCATACCATTTGGCGGTCGACGCCTTGCCGCCGAAGTCGATGAAATAATGCCAGCCGCCGGACGGTTGCTGCCCTGCGATCAGCGCCGCAGCGGCTTTTTCGGCGGCCTGGTAGTAATAGTCGTCGCCGGTCGCGTGATAGGCGTCGAGGAACAAATGGCCCATCGTCCCGGTGCCGGGCGGCTGCACCCAGACCATCGTCGGATACGCCTCCATCTCGCCCCAGCGCCGCGACATGTCGGGGAGGTAGGACCAGACATAGCCGCCCTTGACCGACGCTTTCTCGACCATGAATTGCGACGCACGCTTCATCGTTGAGAGGATTTCCGAGCGCTTCGCGGCTTGTGCGGGCGCCATCGCCAGCATCGTTATCGCCGCCGCACCGATCAATGACTTCAGCCGACGCACACGCACTCTCCTCGCGCAAAAAGAAGCCGGTGCGGGGATACGTCCCGCACCGGCAGTTGAGGACTCGTTTAGTAGTTGAAGCGAACGCCCAACAGGAATTCGCGGCCGGTGTGGTGATAGACGCTCAGCAGATTGCCGGGCTCGATATACTGATCCTGATATTGGTCGGTCAGGTTGACGCCCTCGAACGTCAGCTTGACCTGCCTGGTCAGGTTGATCTGCACCGAAGCGTCGAAATTCCACGTCGCCGCCGTGCCCTGAACCGTCGTGCCCACCTCGGTGCCGGGAACCGTGGTCAGGTAGTTGCTGCGATAAGCCCCGGAGACGCGGGCGCTGACCACCTTGTCCTCATAATAGAAAGTGGCGTTGGCCGATCGCTTGGACAGATTGGTCAACGGCGCGGTGACGACCACGACGCCGGCGCCGTTCAGATATTTGATGTCCGACGTCACCTGAGTGTAGTTGAGCAGCAGGCCGGTATTCTTGAGGAACCCCGGCAGGAAGCGCAGCGGCTGCTGGTAGTTGATTTCGAACCCGCGCAGCTTGCCGCCCGGCGTATTGGCCGGGAAGCTGAACACCCAGTTGTTGCTCGCCGGATTGCAGGTCGCCGGAAACAGATTGCCGCACGCGGCGATCGCCAGGCTGTCCGGCAGACCGAGCGCGTTGCCGGTGTAGACGCCCGTCGTCGACTGCGTTTGAATGAAGCTCTGGATGTTCTTCTGAAACAGCGCGACCGAGAGCAACGAGCCTTGCCCGAAATAATATTCGATCGCGGCATCATACGTACGCGCGCGGAACGGTTCGAGCTTGGGGTTGCCCACCGCGACGGTGCGGTTGGCGCCCGAGACGTTGACCGCGACGCCGGGCGTCAGGTTACCGAGCGTCGGCCGCGTCATAACGTCGGCCGCCGCGAGACGGATGACCAACTTGTCGGTCGGCTCGAACACCAGGTTGATCGACGGCAGGAAATCCTCGTATTTGTTCGGGACGGTGACTTCCTGAACCGTGCCGCCGACGAAACCGAAGCCGGTCGCCGATTGCTCGGTCTGGACATAGCGCAGGCCCATATTGCCGCGGAACATCACACCGCCCAGATCCTTGCGGAAGTTCGCCTGGAAATAGACGCCCTTGTCCTTCTCGGTCACGCGCGAATTGTTACCCAGCGCGGGCTCCGGGCCGAGGCGGAAAGCTCCGTTGAACGCGGTCGGGTCGGTCAGGCCGAACAGCGACGCCGCCGTCCCGTAAATCGGCGCGAGGAAACTCTGACCGCGGATCGTGACGACCTGGCTGTAGTTCGCCAGCGGCGTCGATGCGACGCCGGCCGGGATCACGGTTTCCTGGTTCGCGGTAGTGCCGTTGGTGCGGCGCAACTCGGTCGTCGCGAACTGATATTCCTTGTAGCTGCCACCGATCAGGAGGTCGAACTCGTCGTTGACCTTCCACGTCAGGTTCAATTCGCCCGTCTTGTAGGTGTTCTTCGCGGTGGCGGCGCGCAGACGCAACTGGCTTAGCGTCCACGCCGTCGGGGTAGTAAGAGCGGCGGTGCCGAAATTGAAGATTGGATTACGCGCGTCAGTGTAATCGTAGCTGTAATTGTCGACGTTGAACTGATCGAACGTGATCGTGTTCTGGATCGGATTCTTGTGATCGGAGATCGAATAGCCGGCAAGCACGTTCAGCTTGACGGAATCGCCAATGTCCTGGTTTCCCTCGAACGTGATCTGCTTGAACTTGGTGTCGAGCTTGTCGAAGCGATCCTCGACGCGCAGATCGACGTCGTTGAACGTACCCTTGGTCAGGATGCCGTTGGTGATCGTCGCAGCCGTCACGTCGGTATCGGCGATGCCGCAGTTGGTGACTCGACTCGCGGCGGTGCAGGCACCCGCGACGCTGAACGACGGTGCTTCGAGGTAGCGTTCCTCGCGCGTCGCCTTGAAGTCGGCGTAGAGGCCGTCGATCGAGATCAGCGTGCTCGGGCTCGGTCGCCATTGGATCGACGCCGTGATGCCGAGACGTTGCTGGTCGTCGATATAATAATCGTAGCGCGGGAAGCGTGGGTGGAGCGCGGCGTTGACGTCCACGCAGCCTTGCGGTGCCGGGGTCACGACCGCGCCGCTCGCGCCGCCCGCGCCGACCGCGACGCATTGCGTGCCTAGATAGCTTTCGAAGCCAGGCGCGAACGCCGAACCCTTGGCCCAGCGCACGGTGCTGTAGCCTTCCTCGATCAGCTTGCGCTTGGTGTAGGCGACCGACACGAGTGCGCCAATCGTTCCTTCGGAATTCTGCACCGCAGCCATGATCGCGCCGCGTGGAGACGCCTTTTTATAGAGGTCGTTATAGCTGGCCTGCGCCGACGCGGCGAGCGTGAAGGTCTTCTTGTAGTCGAACGGGCGCGCGGTGCGGAGATCGACCGTCGCGCCGAGCGAGCCTTCGTCGGTCTGGGCATCGGCGGTCTTGCGGACCGTGATCGCGTTGAACAGGTCCGACGCGAAGATGTTGAAATCGAAACCGCGGCCGCGGTTGGTGCCGCCGCTGGCGTCGGCGCCGCCGGCGGTGGTCAGCGCCTCCATGCCGTTGATGCGGACGCGCGTGAACTGGGGTCCGAGACCGCGCACCGAAATGTTACGCCCCTCGCCGCCGTCGCGTGCGAGCGCCACGCCCGGGATACGCTGGATCGATTCGGACAAGTTGAGGTCGGGAAACTTGCCGATGTCTTCAGCCAGGATCATGTCGATCGATCCGGCCTCATTCTTCTTTTGGTCGAGCGCGCGCGCGAGACTGCCGCGGAACCCGGTGACGATGATGTCGCTGCCGTTGGCCTGATCGTCCTGCGGTGCATCGGCCGCCTGCTGTGCCGCCGTATTTCCAGCGGGCGCAGTCTGCGCCTGTGCGATGCCCGCAGTCACCGCGACGGCGAGCGCCGTCAGCGAAGCGCCGCCCCGCAGAAGATCGAATTTGAAGCCCTTGCGCATTACTTCCTCCCTGAAGTGTCCGCCCGCGGTTTTCCCGCAGGCCATTATTGTCGATCGATAGAATTCCGTGGCCGGGATGGACCAAGCCGCCGTTCCAATGCGGAGAGCCGCAGCCGTCCGTCGCCGATCGCCGCATGGTGCCGAGCCGGCAGCTTTGCCGCCCCGCCCTGCCCGCATCGATCGGCCAGCGCCAGCCACGCCAGCGCCTCGCCGACACGCGCGCCCGGCTCCAGGCACACCCGTTGGATGTCTTGATCGAACGTCGCGAAAAAGGCTGGCTCGCCTTGCATCCTCTCGAGCGTCTCCCGCGCTTCCCGGAGCGACCATCGCGCACTATGGACACCGGTGTCAATCAGCGATCTGCACAGGCGGAACAACATCCAGTGCAGAAAACCCAACCGTGCCCGGTCGTTGCCGTCGAACGCACCCTGCCGGGCCATGAGCTGCTCGGCATAGATCGCCCAGCCTTCCTGGAATCCCGCCGTATATTCAGCGCGTAAGGCGTGCGGCGCAGCGCGCGCGTCGAGCGGCATCTGGATCATGTGGCCCGGAAGCAACTCATGATGAACAACCGACATAAGGCTCCAATCGGGCCGGCGGCGGATGTCCGACAGATCGACGAAATAGCTCCCCGGTGTGCCGTTTTGGCCGGGAACGAGGCGATATCCGCCCTTTTTCGCCCCTTCGTCCACCGGTGTCATTCGCCGCGCCGCGACGTTCGCGCACTCCGGCGGCAGGGTTCCGAACAGGCTCGGCAGCCGGACTTTCGCCCCTGAAAGCCAGCCATTCATGTCCACGACCGCCCGATCGCGACCATCCGACGTGTCGGGATAGAGGAACCGAGCATCACGGAATGCCGCGCGGAACCGCTCGCCCGTATGGCGTCCTTCGTACCCTAACCGCCGTAGCAGTTCGTCGGCGTCCGCCGCCACATCGCTCGTCAGCTTCTCGATCCGTCGGTGGATCGCCGCCGCGTCGCGCCCACCGAATTGCCGATCAATCATCAGTTCGTAGTAAGCGGCGCCGTTCGGGAGGCGTGACACGCCGGGCTCGCCGGCACGCGGCGCGAGGGCCAGGAGCGCGCGCGCCTGCTCGGATAGCGCAGATGCGACGGCACCGGCCGTGCTTCCAACAGCGTCGGATACCGCTTTGGCCGTCCGGTCGAGCGCGTCTTTCGGCAGGACGATCCCTGCCCCCGCTTCGCGCAGCACGGCGGCGGTGTCTGCCGCGATCCGGTCCGCGGCATCGGTTGCGCGAATGTCGCGCCATGCACCGCTCGTGGGCGTGACCGAATAGGGCGAGCGGCCAATGCGCCCGAACGGCATGATCGTCGCAATCCGCGCGTCGATCGCGAGGCCCTGGCGCGCGGCTTGGAGGTCGAGCCGCGTTCGTGGCGACAGGCCGACTTCCTGCACCCCACGCAGCTTTGCGAGCTTCGCCGCCGGCGTGTCGAGCGCGGCAAGTCCGTCGAGCGTTGCGCGCAAAGCAGCATCGGCGTCCGCCACCGCTCCCGCACTCCGGGACATCGCCGCCACCGCGGCCGCGCCGGCGAGAAAGTGGCGGCGGCGGATCATGGCCAACTGGCGATCGCCGCCGGCCCGCTGGGCAGGGCGAGTTCCGGCCCGCGCGTCAGCCGCATGCCGTCGAAGCCGAAACTCTGGATGCGGTTATCCCGCGCCGCCTGGGCAAGGATCTGGCGTCCGTCCTTCGACCATACGATCCCCTGCCCCCAGCCGCCCATCGGCGCTTCGGTGAGCTTGACCAACCGGCCGGCGGTGATCCGCCAGACCTGCAACAGACCGTGGTCCGACCAGCCCCGGGCGCCGCGCGGCAGCGCCGAACCGTTGTGGACGGTGATCGCGACGAAGCGCCCGTCGGGTGACATCTTGACGCCCTCGGGGGTGAGACCCACGGCGACCGTATCGACGACCGCGGGCGTCGCGCCGCTCAGGTCGATCAGGCTGATCGTGTCGATGTCGCGCGCGCCGCCGCCGATATTGCCGACTACCGCAAAGCGCGAGCCAGCGGCGTCGATCGCATAGGGGCGCAAGCCGGCGGCTAGGCTCGTATCGCTAACGCTCAGGCCATTCCCGGTGACGGTGAGCAGGCTGATGCGATGATCGCCGTCGCGCGTCACGAGCGCTTTGCGGCCGCCGTCGTAAAAGATAGGCTGCGCGGGCGACGAGCTCGGCAGGCCGACCGCCACCGTCGCGATCGGGGTCAGCGCACCGCCCGCGAAGGCGAACAGCGAGAGCGTCCCTGCGGCGCGATTGGCGATCAGGACGCGTCGGCCCAGCGGGTCGATCGCGATGCCCGACGCACCGGCGCCGGCGTGGATCGAGGAGACGAGCGTCATCGTTCTGAGGTCGATCACCGAGACGCGATCGTCGGGCTCGATATCCTTGCCGTCGGCGCGCACTTTCCGCGCGCAGGTGATGATCACATACTTGCCGTCGGGCGTGATCGCGACGCTGCGCGGCGGCCCGATGACGCTGGTGGGAGCCGCGATCGTCGCGATCAGCCGCAGCTTGCCGCCCCCGAAATCGATCACCGAAACGCTGTCGTCGCGGAGCGGGGTGGGCACGATCTGCTTGCCGTCGACCAGCATTTGCTTGCCGTCGTTCGCCGATACCGCAATGTCCGCCCGCGCCGGCATCGCCAGAACGGCGAGGATCAGCCAGGCGCGCTTCATCACCGTTTCCGGCGGCTCGTTGCCGGCGGCAAGGCCACGACATTGTTGAGCCAGGTCACCTCGGGCGTGCCGTCGGGCAGCGCCACGCGAACGTGCCATCCGGCACCTGCGCCCGTGGGCAAGGGTAACCGAACCACGGCGGTTCTGGGTAGCAGATCGAGCGGCGCGGCGAGCGTCGGAACGGCAGCGCTGGCGGCGACGTTGCCGCCCGCGTCGATCAGTTCGACGCGCCCTCCCGTGGCCGCGATCGCACCGAGGCTATGGACCGTTACGACCGCCGAGCGGCCAACGACCGTTACGTCGTCCACCGCAATGCCGAGATCGGCACGGCGCTCTGTCGGCAACCCCGGCGTCTCGAGCGTGAACTCCAGCACCGTCGTCGTGTGCGGCGCGAAGCTGACTTCGACCGACCCGCTGCGCTCGAGCATCACGTCGCGCGCCGCTGGCGTGGCATCGGCGCGGTCGCCGCCCGACGCGTTGGTCCCAGTGGTCATCTTCCACTTGCCCGCGGTCACGTTCCAGGTCGACATCGTCGCCGGCTGCGGGACGTCGCTGGTGTTGTAGGCGATCACCTTGAAATGCCCCGGCGTAGCGCCCGGCACGAGGATCGCGACCATTTCCGCCGCGCCCGGATTGGCGAAACGCCAGCTGACGGTGTTGCCGGGATATGTCTGGTTACGGACCAGCGCGATGCCGCCGAGCCGCTGGCGCTGGAGCAGGTCGCTGGGCATCTCGACCCGGTCGGTCCACCAATGGCCTTCGGTATACATGTACATCCGCTGCGTCTTGAACGCGATCGCCGCGGCGGATTGTTCCTCGAGCAGCTTCGTGTCGCCGGTCGCATCCCACCCGGCGACGCGGCCGAAATCGCTCTTCACGCCAGCGAGCGCCTTGCCCCAATCGGTCTTGCCGAGCACCGCCACGACATTCTCGTTGAGATCGCCGAGCGAGGCCGGGCCGCCGGTCGCCGCGCGGCTGAGGATCGGATCGAGGTATTTCGCATTGCCGGTGAAGCGATACGCTGCCCAGGCAGACTGATACGGCGTCGGCACGCCGCCACCATCGCCGACGCGCTCGGCATCCGTGCGCCAGTTGATCTCGTTGGGATAGGTCCAGTTGCCGTCGACGTCTTGCTTGCCGTGCGCCATCCAGCCGTCGATCACGCCGGTGACCAGCCCCGTCGCGGTCGGGTTGGCGTTGAACAACCCCATCAGGATCGGCGCGTGCATGACGGTGAAGCTGTAGGGCTTCTGCCACTCCCACGGTCCCTCGCGATAGACCTTGCGCCCGCCGTACCAGTTGCTGGCGAAATGCAGGTGCCCGGCAGCGTTCCTGAGGATGATCTTCTCCGACAGCGCCTTGGTCGTCGCCATCAGCCGCTCGATCGCCTTGGGCTCGCCCCAGTTGAGGTAGAGCCGCTCGGCGTCCGAATTTAGCCCTTCTTCATAGGCGTGAAGCTCATCGGTGGTGATCGTGCCCAACCCGTTGGTGCGCATGCCGTTGGCGTAGACCGCGTCCGACAGCGCACGGAGCGAGGCGTTGATCTTGTCCGGATCGACCCCCATCAGCGCGAGCCCAGGCCATTGCTCGGTCAGATCGACATCGTCCGAGATGCCGCCGCCGAAATCGCCGTACGGCACCTGGCGATTGTCGATCCACCAATTCACGAACCGGCTGGTGAGCTTCAGATCCTCGAGCTGACGGAACGCCCAGAGCGGGACGCCGGCGGGCGGCGTCGGCTGCGTGAAGTCGGGCATGCCGCTCGCGCCGTAGCTGATGTCGGCCCAATACCGTCGTCCCTCCAGATTGTCGGGATCGACGCGCAGCAAGTCGGTGATGTCGCCCTTCACGCGCCGGAACAGCCCTTCGCGGCCCGACGCGGTATGTTCCTCGACCAGGAAGCCCCAATTGTCCTTCACCTGGTTGAAGCGGTCGGCGATATGCTCCTTCTTCGCCTCGTCGCGGTCCCTGAACACCAGCCGCACGGCCATCCCGTCGAGGCTCGCCGCGCCGAAATCGGCCGCGGCGCTGGCGACGGTGACGTAGAATGGGTCGTTGGTCAGGATGCGATCGCGGAGATCAAGCCAAACCGTCCGCTTCTCGCCCGGCTTCACTGACACGGTAACGTCGATCATGTCGCGGTCGGGCCAGATCGGGTCCTTCACGCGGATGTTGAGCGGGATCAGGCCATCCTTGTTGGGCGTGGCTGTCAGCGCCGGAATATCGAGCGCGATGCCGTCAAGCCCGTCGCGGGAATTCGCCCAGGTGTAGTTCCACGCGCGCGCCAGCGGTTTGCCGGGGAAGGCGTCGCCGAAGTCCGAGGGGATCAGGATGTGGACCAGCGGCGCCTCGTTGCCGCCGCGCGTCGCGCCGCCCGCATCGGTCGCACTGCCCGCACCGGGCGCGGCTTGGCCGGCGCTGGACGGGAGCGCCACGACGGTGGCGCGCTCGTTCGCAGGATAGCGCCCCGCGATATAGGCGTTCAGCGGCGACAGGTTGGCGAAGGCCGGGGCGGTCTTTGAATTGACCACGTAGCTGAGCTTCAGCGTGCCCTTGGGCTCGCCCCCCGCCTTGACGTCATACGCCCAGATTTCCTGGATCGGGGTTTCCTGCGCGGTGTTGGTGAAGCGCAATTTGCCGCCGGTCCTGTCGCCGAACGCGGTGATCGATTTTTCGACGCCCTGCGGTCGCTTGGCGAGTAAGCCGAACTTGCCGCCGTCCGCGGAATAATCGAGCGCACCATAAGCGGCGCCACGGATTTCGACGCGGTTGACGGTCTCCCTCTGTGGCACGGTCAGTTCATACGCCTTGCCGCCTTCGACGTAGACATTCCAGTCGGGCAGCTCGAAATAATCGTTGCGGCCCGGCAAGCGCGAGCGGTTATAGACGCCGGGCCAGGTCGTCTCGGCGATGCCGTCGATGCCCTTCCACATCCACTGCTTGAGGTCCTTGGCGTCGGAGAATTCGACCTTGCGGATCGTTGTCGCGTCGGCGGTCAGGAGCGGCGGCGAGGCGCCGTCGAAGCCGTAGCGATGCAGGAACGCCGCGCGCTCGGCAGCGGCTGGTGTGTCGCCCCCGCCACCCGGCGCGCCGTTGTTCGCCAGCGCCGCGACTGCGCCGGCGTCGAGCATCTGGTCGTACACGCGGATGTCGTCGACGTCGCTGCCGCGCATGAAGCTGTAGCGGCTCTGCACCTGGTGCGGCGAGATGATCCGCCCGGCGAGCCCGAACTGGTCGAGCCCGCTGTCGAGCACCGCCTTGCCGTCCTTGCGCGCGACTTCCTTGCCGTCGACGAACAGCCGGACGCCAACCGCTTCGTCCCAGGCGAAGGCGATGTGGCGCCACTCGCTCGGCCCGGGGAGCTGGTCCATCTTGAACGACACACGCTCCCGCGCGAGGTTGTTGTCGGTGACGAAGGCGTCGAAGCCGTGGCCGTTCCAGTCGATCCGCAGAAACGTCATGTCCCAGCTGGTGTGGTCGGCGAACCCGACGCGGAACAGCACGAACGGGGCTTCGCCGACGGGGGTGCGCGAGCGCCAGAAGAACGACAGGGTACCGCGCCGCGCATAGATGTTGCCCGGCGCTTTCCACGCGACATAGCCGTCATCCTGCCACTCGATCGCGCCGCCCGATTTGCCGGTCGGGACGATCGCGACCTTCGACTGGAAGTTGGGAACGGCCTCGCCGCCCGCAGTTTCCGCGGTCAGGTTCTTGTCGGCGGAAACATGGAAGAGAAGATGAGGTCCCGAGTCTTGCGCGAGCGTCGCCCCGCCGATCATCGCGGTCGCCGCGCCGGCCAACGCCAGCCGTATCGTTGTCGGGAATCGCATCGTCAGCCACCCTCTCTCGCTGGTCCGAGCCTGATGCGGCTTCTCTACCTTTGCTAGCTCATAAACGATTTATGACACCGGTGTCTACGTTGGAAATGCTTGTTTCAGAGCTGGGCGACAGCTGCGCCGTTGACGCACACCCGGTCGAGCACCAGCTCGTTGGTCCACGCGATCTTGCTGGGCCGGCTGACGCCGCCGAAGGTGCAATCGCGCAGGCGCAGGCGTTCGATCGGCGCGCCCGGCAGACCTTGCGAATCGAGTGCCATGACTGAACGTTGCGCCGTCAGACGCTCGATCGTCACGTCCCGCAGCACCGGCGTGAAGCCGCCCTTCGCGCCCTCCTCGTAATTGAAGTCGCAGGCGATCACCGCTTGCTTGACCTCGCCGACGACGATGTCGCGATAATGAAACCCCTCGAGACGACCGCCGCGCATCGCATTGTTTTTGAAGCGGATCGCATAGTCGAGATTGGGGCTATCCATCGTGCAGCGCTCCGCGAAGACATGGCTCACGCCCCCCGATATCTCGCTACCGATAGTGATCCCGCCGTGCCCCTCGCGCATACGGCAGTCGCGAATGACGAAATTGCGGCTCGGCACGCCGACCCGACGGCCGTCCTCGTTGCGGCCGGATTTGATCGCGATGCAATCGTCGCCGGTATCGAAGGTGACGTTCTCGATCAGGACGTCGGTACACGATTCGGGATCGCATCCGTCATTGTTGGGTCCGTGCCCCAGGATGTCGAGATTGCGCACGATGACGTTGCGCGACAGCACCGGATGGACTTGCCAGAACGGGGCGCCGCGCAACTTGACGCCCTCGATCAGGACGTTCTCGCACAGATAGGGCTCGATAAAGGAAGGGCGGAGGAGATCCTGCGCGCCGAAAATGCGCTTTTCGACCGGCACGCGTCGCTCGGCCATCTCGAACAAGCGGCGCCGCGCGGCCCGCTGATCGGGCATCCCGCCGCGCCAGCCATTATCGACCGTGCCTTTCCACGGCCCCTTCCACGACCACCAATGTTTTTCGCTACCCTGGCCGTCGAGCGTTCCCGACCCCGTGATCGCGACGTTGCGCTTGCCGTGCGCGTAGATCAGGGGCGACAGCCCCATCATCTCGACGCCCTCGAACCGTGTGAGCACGATCGGGAAATCCGCCGGATCGGTGCTGAACGCCACCGTCGCGCCTGCGGTCACATGCAACTCGATATTCGACTGGAGTTCGATCGGACCGGTGAGGAAACGCCCGCTCGGAACGATCAGGCGACCGCCGCCACGGGCCGCCAGGTCGGCAATCGCCGCCGCGAACGCGCGGCCGTTCAGCGCGACCCCGTCACCTTTCGCGCCATAGTCAGTCACGCGGACCGACCGATTGGGGATCCGCGGCGCCCGTATCCGATCGAGTATCTGATTTGCTTGGGCCCAAGGGTCGACCGTCCGCGCGCTCGCACGGCCCGGCAGCGCTAGCAGCGCGGCACCCCCGGCGAGTATTTCACGCCGATCGAAGCGCATCGTGCATGCCTCCCCTCGCCACTCGAATCGCAGCGGAGGCTAAACTAGGAAACCGGTGTCAACAATAGCGCCGTTTAGGTGTCCGGGCTATCCCTTGTCTTCCGCCGCAAACGCGCCACGGATCAATTCGTGGCGCTCCATGCTCTTGTACATATGAGCGCGCGCGGCGTTGCGCGCGGCCGCGGAGTCGCGTTTCTTGATCGCGGCGAAGATCGCGGCGTGATCGTCGGCGATCGCGCGGATATATTCCTCGCGCGGGACGCCATCGCTGTTGCGCAGATAGACGGTGCGCGGCGGCACCAGCCGGACGCCGAGAAACTGGGTGAAGCGCACGAAATAATCGTTTCGCGTCGCCCCTGCGATCGCCGCGTGAAAGGCGGTGTCTGCGGCGACCGCAACATCGACATTTTCCGACCCGATCAGCGCCTCGATCGACGCCTCCATCGCGTCGAGATCGACCTTGCGCCGGCGCCCGGCGGCGAGACCCGCCATCTCCTCTTCCAGCGGCGTCCGCATTTCGAACAGGCGATGGACGTCGTCGATCTCGCTCAACTCGTCGGCGGTGATCTGGAACGCCTGATACCGCGCGCTTTCGGCGACATAGGCGCCCGATCCGCGGCGCGAGACGAGCAGTCCCTTGGCCGACATCCGCGCGAACGCCTCGCGCACCACGGTCCGGCTGACCCCGGTGCTGTCGACCACCGCCTTTTCGCTCGGGAAGCGCGATCCCGGCGGCAATTCGCCCGACAGCACCCGCCGTTCGAGATCGATGACGAGCTGGTCGGCGAGTTTGGCGCTGTTGCTGGCGTTCATTGCGGTGATCATAGCATCGGATTTCTATTATCGCGACGCGCGATATTGCAGCACGAGCGCGGCTGGCGGCGTGATCTGCGGGTAGCTGGCCGGTCCCCATGCCCAGTTGGCGCGCGTGAGCAAGGCGTTGAGCTCACCCGGTTCGGGGCGGATCTCCCGATACGGCCACGCCGCGATGTTGCCGCGATAGGCGGCGAGGAAATCGGTGGCCGAGCGCAAGCCGCGGCCCGCGGGATCGCGATAGTTCCACAGATCATAGCCCAGGCAGGCTGCAATCTCCGCCACGTTGTAGGCAGGCGTCAGCGCGTAGATCGAATAGTGCAGGCTGCGCGTGCGGGTCAGTTCGGCGGGGAGCTTGCCGGACGGGTCGAACTGCGCGGCGATGCGCTTCGTGGCGAACGCGGTGACGACCGCGCGCGCGACGTCGGGGCGGCGTGCGAACAAGGCGTATTGCGCGACCTGGTCGTCGAACCAGATGCCGTGATTGTTGCTCGCGGCGTTTTCGGCGCGGCCGGTCGGGCTGGTGAGCATCCAGTCGATGTAGCGGCTGAACCATAACTCCAGTCGGCGGTTTTCGGCGCGCGTCAACGCGCGCGACGGCGCGAGCAGCCCGACCGCGTCGATGACGGGCTGAAACGCGCTGGTATCGAGCACGCCCTCGGCGCGGCCGTGCTCGCGACCGGGGATCCCCTGGGCGAAGCGGGCATTGGGGTTCATCGCGGTCGCGGGATCGAGGAACCAGGTGCGGATCATCGCCGCCGCCTTGATCGCGTAGCGGCGGTCGCCGGCATAATAATAGGCGAGCGACAGCGTCGTCACGTCGTCGCTCATCCGGCCGATCGCCGTCCGGTCGAACGCCGCGGTGTCACGGTCGGGATTGGTTTCGCCGTCGCGGCGAACGTAGGGCAGTCCGTCGGCCTTGGCAGGATCGGGCCACCAATAGGGCGCGATGCTGCGATAATCGTGGCGATCGCCCGAGGGCGGAAGCGCGGTCTTGTCCATCACCGATCCGGGCCGATGCTCGAGCGCGTCGTCGGCGCGTCGAGTCAAGGCGATATATGGTGCTTTCACAACGGGGTCGGTGGTCAGCGATACCTCAAGATCGATCTGGATAGCAATTGGACCGTCACGCCCAGCGTGATGTACCAGGATACGCGCAGCCACGGCGCCTATGGCTTCGACCCCAAACTCGGTGATCTGAAGGTTCAGCATTTCTTCCCCGAATTCCGCCGCGACCGGTTCTGGCAGGCGGGGCTCACGATCGAGGGCAAGCTGGGCAATTGGGACCTGACCTATGCAGGCGCCTATCTCGACCGCAAGGATTACTCGTCGAGCGATTACACCGATTATGCCGAGTCGTACGACAGTCTCTATTCGTCCGTTGGCGGCAACGCCGGCTATTTCTATTTCCAGAATGCCGCCGGCCTCACGATCGATCCGCGTCAAAAGGTGATCGGCAGCGATCATTTCAAGAAAATGAGCCAGGAGTTTCGCGTCGCGTCGCCATCGACCGACCGCTTCCGCATCGTCGCCGGTGCCTTCTATCAGCGGCAGTCGAACGACATCCACCAGGATTATCAAGTCGCCGGTCTTGCACCGTTGCTGTCGGTCAATGGCTTGCCGGGAACGTTGTGGCTGACCCAGCAACATCGCGTCGACAAGGATTACGCGATGTTCGGCGAGGCGAGCTTCGACGTCTCGCCGAAGCTGACCGTCACCGCGGGCGGCCGCGCTTTCATCTACGACAATACGCTGATCGGCTTTTTCGGTTTCGGGCGTAACCCGGCGTTCGATCAGCTGAACGGCGGGCCACCGCCCAACGCGGCCTATTCCACCAAGACCGGCGTGGCGGGATGTTTCACGACCAACGGCGTGCGCTTGCGCGACGCTCAGCTCGCAGGCCAGGCCAACACGACGTTGCTTCCCGCCGCGGTCGCCGGCGGGCCGTGCACCAATCTGGGCATATATTCCGGCGGGCAGATTTTGCCGGTCAAGGCGTCGGGACAGGGCGCCACGTATCGGTTCAACCTCAGCTGGAAACCAGTCAGTGGCGTGTTGCTCTACGGCACGATGTCGCGGGGCTTCCGTCCCGGCGGGATCAATCGCCGCGCCGATGTCGCGCCCTATGCCGCCGACTTCCTGACCAATTACGAAGTCGGGGGCAAGTTCACCGGCTTCGGCGGCAAGTTCCGCTTCAACGCGGCAATCTATCGCCAGGACTGGAAGAAGTTCCAGTTCTCGTTCCTCGGCCAGAACAGCTTTACCGAAATCCATAACGGCCCCGATGCGCGTATCTATGGCGCCGAATTCGACAGCGCGCTGACGCTCGGGCCGCTCAGCCTGACGGCATCGGGCTCCTTCACCGATGCCAAGACGCGCAAGAACCTGTGTGGGTATGACGATCCGACCTTCACCTGCATGACGCCGGGCGTCGACGGCCAGATCAACTATATCTCCGCTGCTGCCAGAACCCGGCTGCCGGTCACGCCTAGGTTGAAGCTCAACGGCACGGCCCGCTATTCCGTGCCGGTGGGAGCGGATGTGAAACTCTATGCGCAGGGCACGGTAGGCTATCAGAGCTCGGCGTCGACCGATGTGCGCACAAAAGTATTCATCCTCGCGCTCAACGACCCGAACGATCCCGCGGTCGCCGCCAATCCGGCAAGCTATTATAATGCCGCGGCGACACTAGGGCGGCTACCGTCGTTCACTACCGCCGATTTCTCGATCGGCGCGGAATTCGCCAAATTCACGTTCGAGCTGTATTTGCAGAACGCGTTCGATGCGCGCGGTCAATTGTCGCGTTTCCAGGAATGCGGCAGTTGCGGGCAACGCCCCTACATCGTGCCGATTACACCGCAAACGATCGGCGTGCGGTTAGGTGCGAAGTTCTAGAAACGGCGCGTTAGTCACTCTCCGACCATCCGCCGCCCAACGCGCGGAACACGTCGATCTGCGCGTCGGCGACTTGCGCATCCTGCTCGGCCAAGGCCGCTTCGGTCTCCGCAAAAGTGCGTTCGGCATCAAGCCAAGCGAGTGAATCGACCGCCCCTTCGCGTTGCTGCGCGCGCGTGATCGTCGCCGCTTTCGCCGCTTCGTCGCGCGCCGCTTTCAGGAATGTCCGACGATCGAGTGCACGGGCATAAGTCGACAGCGCGGTCTCGGTCTCCTCGAGCGCCCGCAGCACCGTGCCGTCAAACGTTGCGAGCGACGCTTGCGTGTCGGCCTTGGCCGCGACGACCTTGGCGCGCCCGCCCTCATTTGGAAACGCCCAGCTGATCAGCGGGCCGACCAGCCAGCGCAGCGGGCCGCCGGTGAACACGTCAGCGATATTCGGACCGGTAGAGCCGAGCGACGCGCCGAGCGAGATGTGCGGGTAAAGGTCGGCGGTCGCGACACCGATGCGCGCGGTGTCGGCGCCCAACCGGCGTTCGGCGGCTCGCACGTCTGGACGACGCGATAGCAGCGCTTGGCCGTCGCCGACTGGGATCGGCTGGGTGATCTCGAGGCTAACGCTGCGGTCGGTGGCGATCGCGGGCAAATCCGCGGGAGGGCGACCGGTCAGCGTCGCAAGGCGAAAGATCGCCGCCTGGCGGTCGGCCTCGATCGCCGGGATATCGGCGGCGCGTTGCTGGCGCAGCGTCGCGATCCGCGACACGTCAAGTTGCGTCACCAGCCCGGCGTCGTGGCGGCGCTGAGTCAGGAGCAGCGACTTGTCGAGCAGATCGACGATCTGGCGCGCGACCTTCAACCGCGCTGCGCCGCTAGCGGCATCGGCGTATGCGCGCGTCGTGTCGGCGACGACGGTGATGCGCACCGCATCGGCGTCGGCGGCGGCCGCCGCCGCGTCGCCGCGCGCCGCCTCGATCCCGCGGCTGACTCGGCCGAACAGATCGACTTCGTACGACACCGACAGGCCGGTATCGATCGACCAGTCCTCGCGCGGCGCACCCGGTGCGCGCTGGCCCTCGGGCAGTCGGCCATAGGTCGCGCCGGCGCTCACCCCGGCCTGCGGCAACCGGTCCGACCGGGCGCCACGCAAATTGGCGCGCGCGCGTTCGAGCCGCGCGACCGACACGCGGATATCGATATTGGCCTTCAGCGCGTCGCCGATCAGCCCGTCGAGCACGGGGTCCTGATACAGCCGCCACCAATTCGCCGCGACCGGATCGGTCGAGAGCGCCGGCGAGTTGGTCGACACGAAGCCCCCCGATGCGGCCGGTGGCGGTGTCGGCGCGACGTAGGTGGGCCCGACCGCGCAAGCGGCGAGCGCCAGCGACGATACGACCGGCAAGAGGGTGCGAAGCGAAATCATCTCGATTTGTCCTTATTCGGCCGGCTGCAGCGCGCCGGAATAGCCGGCGGCGGCCCGGTTGCCGCGCATCCGGGCGAGACGATCGCCCAGCGCGCGGCACACGACGTAGAAGGTGGGGGTGAACAGCAGCCCGAACGCGGTCACGCCGATCATCCCGAAGAACACCGCGGTGCCCAGCGCCTGGCGAAGTTCCGCGCCCGCGCCGCTTGCGATCAGCAACGGCACGGTGCCGAGGATGAAGGCGAAGCTGGTCATCAGGATCGGCCGCAGGCGAGTCTGCGCGGCGCGCACCGCGGCATCGACCGGCGACAGCCCGTCCTGCTCTTCGCCTTGCTTGGCGAACTCGACGATCAGGATCGCGTTCTTGGCCGCCAGCGCGATCAGCACGACGAGCCCGATCTGCGTCAGCACATTATTGTCCATGCCGCGCAGATTGACCCCGACCATCGCCGCCAACAGGCACATCGGCACGATCAGGATGATCGACAGCGGCAGGACGAGGCTTTCGTACTGCGCCGCCAGCACCAGGAAGACGAACACCACGGCGAGCGCGAACACGATCCCCGCGGTGCTGCCCGCGGCCTTTTGCTGGTACGCGATCCCGGTCCATTCGGTGCCATAGTCCGCCGGCAAGGCGGTGTTTGCGAGCTGCTCCATCGTCGTCAGCGACTGGCCCGACGATGATCCCGGCGCAGTGTCGCCGTCGATCTCGACCGCGGGGAACAGATTGTAGCGCGTGACGCGGTACGGCCCGGTCTTGTCGCTGAAATTGGCGACCGATCCGATCGGCACCATCTCGCCCGAGTTGGAGCGCGTCTTGAGGTTGGCGATGTCGGCGACGGTCGCGCGGAACGGTGCATCGGCTTGCGCGGTCACGCGATAGGTACGCCCGAGCAAGTTGAAGTCGTTCACATAGGCCGAGCCGAGATAGACGTTCATCGCCTCGAACACGCGCTCCGGCGGGACGCCGAGCAGATTGGCCTTGGCGCGATCGACATCGGCGAACACGCGCGGCGTGCCGGTGTCGAAGAAGGTGAAGACCTGCGCGAGCCCCGGGGTCTGGTTGGCCTTGCCGATCATCCCGAACGACTTTTCCGCGAGGTCGGCATAGCCATGCCCGCCGCGATCCTGGACGATCATGCGATAGCCGCCGGCCGAGCCGATGCCCTGGATGAGCGGCGGCGGGATGACGAGCAGGCGCGCTTCGTTGATGTCGGCAGTCGCTTTCTGCGCCTCGGCCATGATGCTCTGCAGCGTCACGCCGAGCTTTTCGCGCTCCTCGAAACTCTGGAGCGGGATGTACGCCGCGGCCGAATTGGGCGCGAGCGTCTGCGACGGGCCGTCGAACCCGGCGAGCATCACTGCGCCCTTCACGCCCTTGAGTGGCAGGATGCGGTCCGCGACCTTGCGCATCACTGCGTCGGTCCGCTCGATCGATGAGCCCGGCGGCAGCGAGATGACGGTGAGGAAATATCCCTGGTCCTGCGCCGGGATGAACCCGCTGGGCGTCGCCACGAACAAAGCGGCGGTCGCGGCGATCAGGCCGGCATAGATCGCCATCATCCGCTTCGGCTTGGCAACCAACGCCGCAGTCATCCGCGCATAGCCGTTGCTCATCCGCTCGAATCCGCGGTTGAAGCGGTCGCCGGCGACAAGCACGAACTGGTGCACGCGTCCGCCAGTCTTCTCATCAGCCCGCGCACGCAGCAGCATCGCGGCGAGTGCAGGCGACAGCGTGAGCGAGAGCAGCAGCGAGATGATCGTCGCCGCGGTGATCGTCACCGCAAACTGCTTGTAGAACGCGCCCGACAGCCCGGTCAGGAACAGGGTCGGCACGAACACCGCGCACAGCACGAGCACGATGGCGACAAGCGCCCCCGACACTTCGTCCATCGACTTTCGCGCCGCCTCGAGCGGCGACAGGCCGTGCTCGAGGTTGCGCTCGACATTCTCGACCACGACGATCGCGTCGTCGACGACGATGCCGATCGCCAGCACCAGCCCGAACAGCGAGAGGTTGTTGAGGCTGTAGCCCAGCGCCGCCAGCACCGCGAAGGTGCCGATCAGCGACACCGGGATGGCGACCACCGGGATGATCGCCGCGCGCCATTTCTGCAGGAATACGATGATGACGAGCACGACGAGCACGATCGCTTCGAGCAGGGTGTGCATCACCGCGTCGATCGACTGGCTGATGAATTCGGTGGGGTTGTAGATGACGCGATAGCCGAGCCCCCTGGGGAACTTCTTTGCCATCGTTTCCATCTCGACGGAGACGGCTTTGGCCGCCGCCAGCGCGTTCGATCCCGGGCGCTGGAACACCGCGAGGATCACCGTCGGCTTACCCGAGATGTACGTGTTAGCATTATAGTCCGACGCGCCGAGCTCGACGCGCGCAACGTCCGAAACGCGCACCTGCCGCCCGCTGGCGTCGGTGCGGATGACGATGTCGCCGAACTGCTTGGGATCGGTCAACCGGCCCTGCGTCTCGACATTGAACTGAAAGGCGTTGCCTTGTGCGTAAGGCGGCTGGCCGAGCGAGCCCGCGGCGACCTGGACGTTCTGCGCCCGCAGCGCCGCGACGATCTCGCCTGCGGTCAGATCGAGCGCGGCGGCGCGGTTGGGGTCGATCCAGACGCGCATCGCATAATCGCGATTGCCGAACAACCGCACGTCGCCGACGCCGTCAATCCGGCTCAGCCGGTCGCGGACCTGGGTCAGCGCGTAGTTCGACATATAGCCGCCATCGAGCGACCCGTCGGGCGACACCAAATTCACCACCATCAGGAAGTCGGGCGAGGTCTTGCGTGTGATGACGCCGATCCGCTGCACGTCCTCGGGCAAGCGCGGCACCGCGATCGCAACGCGGTTCTGCACTAGCACCTGTGCGGCATCGAGGTCGGTGCCGATCTTGAATGTCACGGTGATCGTGACGTTGCCGTCGCCGGTCGACTGGCTGCTCTGGTAGAGCATGTTGTCGACGCCGTTGATCTCCTGCTCGATCGGCGCCGCGACCGTCTCCGCGACCGTCTCGGCCGATGCGCCGGGGTAGCTTGCACTGACCGTCACGGTCGGGGGGACGATGTCCGGATATTGCGAGACCGGCAGGCCCGCATAGGCGATCGCGCCGACGATGGTGATCACCACCGCGATGACCGCGGCGAAAATCGGGCGCGAAATGAAGAAGCGCGACAGGCGCATGTGTTCTGTTCCTCGGGAGAGAGAGGCAAGAGTTGGGACAGTCGTGCGCGCGTTTACTGCGCGAGCGTCGCCTGGCCGGACGCGGGGACGCCAATGACCGGAGCCGCGGCACTAACGACCGGCTTGATCGTGCCTTGCAGCATCTGCACCTTGGCCCCCGGCATCGCCATTTGCGTGCCCGCGATCACCACGCGGTCGTTCGGGCCGAGGCCGCCACGGATCACGCGCAGGCCATCGACCACCGGGCCGAGCGTCACCGCCTTCGACGAAACGCTGCCGTCCTTGCCCACCACCAGCACGGTCTTGCGCGCCTGATCGGTGACGATCGCGGTATCGGGGACCATCATCGCAGAGGTCGTGCCACCGCTCGACAGCCGCATGTTGCCGAACATGCCGGGCGTCAGGAACAGCCCCGGATTGCTCAGCACCGCGCGGCCGCGGATCGTGCCCGATTTGGGATCGAGCCCGTTGTCGGTGAAGTCGAGCCGCCCCTTCCAGCGATAATCGCCTTCGTCCTGCAGCCGGATTTCGACGGGCGATGCGACGCCTGCGCCGGCGCGTTTTGCCTTGAGGAACAAGGCTTCCGATCCATCGAAACTGAAATAGATCGGATCGAGCGCGTTGATCGTGGTGAGCAGCGTGGCGTTCGCGCCTTCGCCCGCCGCCACCAGATTGCCGATGTCGATCTTGCGGTCAGAGATGCGACCGCCGATGGGCGCGCGGACGATGGTGAATTCCATGTCCAGCGCCTTCGACCGCACGCGCGCCTGCGCGGCGGCGAGGCTGGCGGAGGCGGCCAGGACCTGTGCCCTCAGCCGGTCGACTTCGCTTTTCGACACGGCATCGACGTCGACCAGCTTGAGCGCACGGTCGTAATTGGCGCGAGCCAGTGCGAGGTCGCTATTGGCCGTCGCGATGCCCGCCTGTGCTTCGGCCAGCGCCGCGGCATAAGGACGCGGGTCGATCGTAAAGAGCGGCTGGCCGGCCTTGACGATCTGGCCGTCGGTGAAGTGGATCGCGACCACCGCGCCCGACACGCGCGGGCGGATATCGACTGCCCGGCTCGGCTCGAAGCGACCTACATAATCGTCCCACTCGGTCACCTCACGCTGGAGCGGAGTCGCGACGGTAACTGTCGGGGGCGGTGGTGCGGCCATCGCGGGATTGGGACGTTGGACGAGCTCGTAGCCGCCCGCCAGCACGACGACGGGGGCAACGAACCATACCGCACGCTGCCATAACGCGGCGCGACGCGGCGCAACCTCAACGGGTTGCGCTTGCGCCTCATTGATCGGGGCGAGCATGTTCATCGGCGAAATCTCCGGGGGAGCGCCGCGCGGATCGAGTTGATTCGGGCGAGCAGCAATTCATAGTGATCGGGGGTGAAGCCGGCGGCGAGGAACAAGCGGACCTCGGCGGGCGCGACGGCATAGCCGCGATACCAGCTGAGCACCGCCATGCGACGAAGCGCTTCGAGCCGCCCGTCGGACAACGCGGTCGCCACGCGCCCGCCGAACATCCAGCGCACCGTGCGGACGATCGCACCGGCGGGGCGGATCGAGGAAAGCTTGTCGCGCTGCGCGAGCGAGACGACCTGCCATTCGATCGGCGTCAGGTCGGCGGGCTTCCTGAAGCTCTTGGGTGCGGGAGCCGGACGGTCGAGCAGCAATGCGCCACCGTTGACGGGTGCGAAATCGAGATAGGCCATGGCCATTTCCTCCTTGGTCTTGGGGCCGGCGCAGGGGCACGCGCCGGCCCGTTCCCGGCGGCGGGGTCGCCAGGTTGTCTGTTCATCGGGCATGAGCAGTCCCGATCCGGCGTTGCTGAAAGCGACGCCCGGCAATGGGGACAGTGTTTTTACGCTAACTCCAGATCAGGGAGACGTCCGTGCCTGGTCTCTCGACTCTTCTAAGCGTGGGCGGCGATCCTTGTTCTATATCGACCAGTATAGAAAGCCGATCGAAGGTGTTCAACCCTTAATTTCATACCGACCGATATTTTTATGCATTGAGCCGCAAAAACGGCGCCCCTTACCGGCTCGGCCACACCGTTAGACTCGTGTCGACCAGCCGCTGCAACTCCTCACGCGTCGCGCCGGCACCGGCCTGAACCGCCATGCCTTGCAGCAACGCCGTCAGATATTTGGTGATCCCATCAGCGTCGATCGGGCCATAGAAATCGCCGTCGGCGATTGCCTGCTCCATCCGTCCGATCAACGCCGCATGAGCGATCTTGCCGCGCTCGAGCACGTCCGCACGAATTGATTCCGCTTCCGCACCACACGCCACCGAGCTGATCACGCCGAGGCAGCCGTGCGGCTCCGACTTGTCGGTCTGGTTGGCCAGCGCGCCTTCGAGCAGATGCTGAGCGACGCCGCGCGCCGTCGGCGCCTTTAAAGCCTCGCCGATATACGACAGCTTTTCGGTCTCGTAGAGGTCGAGCGCCTTGCGGAACAAGGCCTCCTTGTTGCCGAACGCAGCGTAAAGGCTTGGCCGCGTGATCCCCATCGCCTCGGTGAGGTCGGTCATCGACGCGCCTTCGTATCCCTTACTCCAGAACACGCGCAAAGCGGCTACCAGCGCCTGATCGACGCAAAATTCGCGAGGGCGACCACGGAGGACGACAGTTTCCATAACGGACGGTATATAATGCGCACTAGGCTGAAGTCCAGAGCTACAACAAACGACCGCTTTCAAGAAGCGCGCGCCGCACGTCGAATGGCCGACTTTGAGGCGCATTGCAGTCTGCGCGCACAGCGCGAGGATATTGCGAACCGGAGCATTCGTCGCCCGAGCATCGAGCGGCACGGGGTCGGCGTACTTGAACGTAGGCGTCCGGATTCAGGTTTGGCGGATGAGAGGCGGCATCCGCTTGTGGAAGCCTGTCGCGGCCGCGAACGCCGCGCCCATTTCGAGACATGCCAGTTCGCGGCGGACTGGACCGATGATCTGCAGCCCCATCGGCAAACCGCCCGAACCGAAGCCGGCAGGCACCGCGAGCGAGGGGCAGCCCGATAGCGTCACCAGGCAGACGCCCTTCATCCATTCGTGATAGGTCTGCATTGTTTTCCCGGCGACCGTTTTCGGCCAATCGATGTCGGCAGTGAACGGCATCATCTGGGCCGTGGGCGCGATGAGGAAATCGAACCGGTCGAACAATTGTCGAAAGGCACCGCTCCAGGCCGAGCGCACCGACGATGCGCGGGTAATGTCGAATGCACTCAAGGCCTTTGCCGCTTCGATCTCGTATACCGCTTCGGGCTTTAACAGAGGCCGCTTCGCGGGATCATCGTAAAAGGGCAACAAGCCGCCCCCCTGCTGCCAGCTGCGTAGCTGTTTGAACGCGGTCCAGGCCGCCTCGGCGGAAAAGTCGGGGCGCGCCGGCTCTACGGTGCATTTCATTGATCGCAGGGTGGCCATCGCCAGGTCGCAAATGCGCTGGACCTCCGGTTCGATCGGAGCATCCCCGCCGAAGTCGCCGAGCCAACCGATCCGCTTGCCCGGTCCTGCTGGCCGTACCGGTTGGGCGAACGCGGCTCCCGGACTTTCCATGGACAGCGGGGCGCGGGAATCGACCCCCGCCTGCACTGACAGCAGCAGCGCGAGATCGGCGACGGTGCGCGCGGCGGGTCCCTGAACACCCATCGACGGCAGCCATTCGTCCGGCGTGTTCGGTACCCGGCCGATGCTGGTCCGGAAGCCGCATACGTTGTTCCAGCCGGTCGGGTTGCGAAGGCTGCCGGCATAGTCGCTGCCATCGGCGAGCGACGTCATTCTGAGTGCCAGCGCAACTGCCCCGCCGCCCGTGCTGCCACCGGCGCTGCGAGTTTGGTCCCAGGCGTTGCGGGTGACGCCGTAGACCGCATTATAGGAATTGGAGCCCAGCCCGAATTCGGGTGTGTTGGTCTTGCCGATGAAGATCACGCCGGCCTGTCGCAGGCGGGCGACCATCAGGCCGTCTGCCGCGGGGACGTTGTCGCGGAAGATCGGCGAGCCGAATGTGGTGCGAAGCCCTTTGACCGGCTGAAGATCCTTCACGGCGTGAGGCAGACCGTGCAGCACGCCCACTGGTCCTCCGCGCGCCAGTTCACGGTCGCTCGCTGCTGCCTCGTCGAGAAGAGCGGCGCGGTCGCGCAACGCGACGATGGCGTTGACCTTCGGATTGACGCGCTCGACATGATCGAGCGTGGCTCGCATGAGCTCGACCGCCGACAGCTTGCGCGACCGGATCGCCGCCGCTTGCTCCGCCGCGCCCATCGTCACAATATCGCTCGCCATTGCCGAACCCGGCAGTCCGGCGGCCGTCACGGCCCCGGCCCCAGTGAGCTTCAAAAAAGCGCGTCTGTCCCAGTCGCCGATCACGGGAACATCTGCGACAGTCTTGTCAACCGTGCCAGCACCTGTCGTTGCCACACCCCCTCCGTTCCACAAAAAGCGTAGTCACAACGCCCAAACCCGAAACGGTCACTCTGTTCGGGCGGGCACCAACCACTACGCCAGATTGTTACAGATCCGAACCGACTACGGTCAATGACAACCGTTCTCCCCGCGCCGACATTGCCGGGGATCGATTAGGTCGTGTTGGTCGCCGCGCGGACTATCGCTATTTGTCGAGTGCCTCCTCTGATGAGCGACTGCTAACCATCTGTGGACGCCCCTAAAGACGCAAGCGGCTTTTTGAGGGTGCTGGTGCGTAGCCGGATGCTGCCATCTGTCCGGCCTCCTAGTGCAGCCACAAGAGCTGCGGGCCCGTATGGGAGTTCGCGGATCGGAACCACATCACCCTAAGCGTGCTGATAGGCACGGTGGTTAGCCCTGGTTCTTCCGATCCCGTCTCGCCGACTGTGCGCCATACCCTCCTTCGACCGACTACGTCTTCCGACGACCTCTGGTCTTAGCGATCAAGCCGCCACGACCGGAGCCCTGTATTC
>JBDSWC010000002.1:0-15099 GCA_039926845.1 Sphingomonas sp.
GGTCGTTTATCGAGGGGCTGGCGCTAGTGGGTACAGTTACGATCCTGTGTCGCGCCCAAACTCGATTTCTCACCAATACAACGGCGGGGCGATCGATGTATCAGAGACCTTCGCTTACAGCCCCGCACGCCAGCTCGCGAGCAAGACGCGGTCGAACAACGCCTACGCATTTACAGGCTATGCCACTGCCAGCACCGCCTACACCGCTAACGGACTTAATCAATACAGCGCGGTGGGCGGTGCCAGCCCGACCTACGATGCCAATGGCAATCTGACCGGCGACGGATCGAGCACGTACACGTATGATGTCGAGAACCGACTGCTCACCAAGAGTGGTGGACTGTCGCTGACTTATGACCCGCTCGGAAGGCTGTTTCAGGTATCGGGCGGTGCAAGCGGCACGACTCAGTACCTCTACGACGGCGATCAGCTAGCGATGGAGTATGACGGGTCGGGCAACATCCTGCGGCGCTATGTGAATGGTCCTGGTGAAGATGACCCGTATGTGTGGTTCGAGGGAAGCTCGGTTGCCACGTCAGTACAGCGGTTCCTCTATCCCGACAGTCAAGGATCAATTGTGGGGATTGGCGACCTGACAGGCTCGGGCACTCGGCTCGCGATCAACAGCTACGACGAATACGGCAATCCGGCGTCGGCCAATCTTGGGCGGTTCCAATATACCGGCCAAGCGTGGCTCCCCGACCTCGGCATGTATTATTACAAGGCCCGCATCTACAATCCCGCGCTCGGCCGGTTCATGCAGACCGATCCGATTGGCTATGCGGATCAGAACAACCTTTACGCATATGCCGGGAATGATCCGGCTAATTGGACTGACGCTAGCGGTCTTTGTACGGGATCGATGTTTGAAGATAGTTCTGGGAATTGCACTACCGGAAATGGCGTCGGTCCCACGGTTTTATCGACAACAAAAGGAGAGAGGGCAAGCATTGCTCTAGGCACTGAAGCTGGCGTAAATGCATACTGGGCTTCGCGATGCAAACGCGGCGACCCTGTTGGATGCCTGGCACCAAACTACAAGTCTGACGGCCAGGCAAGCGGCGTTGGGCCGACCGCATCGAGAAACAATTTATTACAGGCGATAAGAGCCAATCATATCATCGACTACAAGTATGTTGAAAGTATAAGTGTTAAGGGTGAAGGTGCGTTTGAGCCTGTTTATGATGAGAATGCCGTCATGAAGGACTATCAGAATATTAGATGGGACTTGGCATGGTCTAATATGTGGGCGGTTGACAATGATCGCTCCGGTATCAGAGGATTACTTTCGGCTCAGCAGATTGCTGACTATCATTGGAGCGTTTTCCGAAAATACGGAATTTCCGATAATGCTTATGGGGGAAGCATGTTCGGTCATTGGAGCGTAGGGTTTTTGTCTAATTTTTTCTGCGGCGCCACCGCCAGGGGTTGTGATGACAGATAGCATGCTAAAAATATTCTCGTTCCTTCTTTTTTTGATATCAGTAATGATTTCAATAATATGTTTATTAGCGAAGATACAGTTTTTCGGATACGATACCTATTCACCTATATACATCAAATCAGCGATTTGGATACTACTACTATTTGGCATGCTAAACACATATCTTTTCCTGAAAGCCAAAAAACTAACATTGATTGTCGTCGCTATGGTTCAAATATGTATTTTTGTGGCCATTTCTATTTGATTCCGTTAGAGTGCGACGCGCCGTTTTCGCACCATTGTCCGATCCGCACATCAACGATGCTGTGGTCACAAATGCATTTTGCGCCCGCTATCACTATACCCCCCTGCGAAAGCAGGAGCCCAGAGCCAAAGGCCGTGTCGCTTGTGATCCTGGGCTCCTGCTTTCGCAGGAGCACCGCGAAGGTCAGCCGATCACCGCCTTCAGGTTCATGAACTCGTGCAGCCCCCACGGCCCCAGCTCGCGGCCGTGGCCCGATCGTTTGACCCCGCCGAACGGCGCTTCGGGAGTCGAGGCGAGCATGCGGTTGATCGCGGTCATGCCCGCGGCGATGTCGCGGGCGAAGCGTTCCTGTTCGTCGGCGTCGGTGGTCCAGACGCTCGACCCGAGCCCGAATGGGACGTCGTTGGCGAGTGCGATCGCTTCGTCGATGTCACTGACCTTGAACACCATGGCGACGGGGCCGAACACTTCCTCCTTGGCGACGTCGCTCTCGGGATCGACATCGACCAGCACGCCCGGCGTCATGTACGCGCCGGGTAAGTCGGGTTTCTCCGCGCCGAACAGCAACGTCGCGCCCGCGTCGCGGAACTGGGCTAGCTGGCCGAGCACGATGTCGCGCTGCTCCGCCGACGACAGCGGCCCCATCTCGGTGTCGGGATCCATCGGGTCGCCGGTCTTGACCGCCTTCATTCCCGCCGAAAACTTTTCCATGAAGTCGTCATAGACGTCGGCGTGGACGATCATCCGCTTGGCGCAGATGCACGACTGGCCGGTGTTCTGGACGCGCGCGGTGACCGCGGTCTTGGCGGCGAGGTCGATGTCGGCCGAGGGCATGACGACGAACGGGTCCGACCCGCCAAGCTCGAGCAAGACCTTCTTGAGTGCCTTGCCCGCCGCCTCTGCGACCTTGGCGCCCGCGCCCTCGCTGCCGGTCAAGGTGACCGCGACGACGCGGTCGTCGGCGATCAGGTCGGCGACCTTGGCCGATTTGATCGGGAGGTTCTGGAACAATCCCTCGGCCGCCCCGGCCTTGAGAATCGTTTCCTCGATAGCCGCGGCGCAGCCCTGGACGCTCGACGCATGTTTCAACAGCCCGACATTCCCCGCCATGATCGTCGGCGCGGCGAAACGGATCACCTGCCAATAGGGGAAATTCCACGGCATCACTGCGAGCACCGGCCCCATCGGTAGCCAGCGCGCCGTCGCATGGCCCACGGGGGTCTCGACCTCGGTCGGCGCGAGCAGCTTGGCGCCGTGCTTGGCATAATAGCGGAACGCCGACGCGCATTTCTCCACTTCGGCGACGGCGGACTTGAGCGTCTTGCCCATTTCCTCGGTCGCGATCCGCGCCAGCCGATCCTTGTCGTCCGCGAACGCCTCGGCGATGTGGCGCAGCAACGTGGTGCGCGTCGTCAGGTCGCTTTCGCGCCACTCGAGGAACGCGGCCTGCGCGTTGGCGAGCCGCGATTCCACCTGCGCGTCGGTCAGTTCGGCGTGGCTCTGACCGGGCTCGCCCGTCGCGGGATTGATGCTGGTGAACATGGGACCTCCAACGCGTCGGGTCGCTGCGAATATCCCGACAATCATTGTGCAACCGGAACAAGCGTGCAACGTTCGTCCCCCTACCAATGTGGGAGAGAGAATTATGATGGGTATCATTCGCATGATCGTCGTCGGCTTCGTCGTCGGTGTGCTCGCGCGCTTTTTCTATCCGGGGCAGATCCCGCTCAGCTTCCTGTGGACCGTGATCCTGGGCATCGCCGGGTCGTTCCTTGCCGGGCTGATCGGGATGGCGATTCACCCCGCGCAGCGCGCGCAGGGACTGCATGCCGGCGGCTGGATCGTCTCGATCCTGGGGGCGATGCTGCTGATCTTCATCGTCATCCGCTTCCACCTGATCGGGGCCTGACGCCCGCGCGGCGGATCGGCGGGTTGCCCCCGCCGGTCCGCTGTCGCATAGCATCGGCGCATGGATACGCCGACCGAAGACCTGTCGTTCGAGGACGCGCTGAAGCGCCTCGAAGAAATCGTCCACAAACTGGAAACCGGCGAGGCCAAGCTCGGCGAGGCGCTCGACCTCTATGAGGAGGGCACGCGGCTGCGCCAGCAATGCAGCGCGCGGCTCGACGCGGCGCAGGCGCGGATCGAGGCGATCCGGCTCGATTCCGGGGGGCGCCCGGCCGGCGTCGCGCCGTTCGACGGCGAATGAGCGGCGCGCCGATGGTCGCTTCGCTCTCGCTGCAAACCGCGCTGACCGATATCGGTGCGGACGTCGACCGGTGCTTCGATGCCTGGCTCGCGATCCCAGACGATCCCCGCGCCGACCTCTATCGCGCGATGCGCCATGCCGCGATCGGCGGCGGCAAGAGGTTGCGGCCGTTGCTCGTGTCCGCGACCGGCACGCTGTTCGGCGTCGATCGCGACTGTATCGCGCGCGTCGCGACCGCGATCGAGGCGATCCACGTCTATTCGCTGATCCACGACGATTTGCCGGCGATGGACGATGACGATCTGCGGCGCGGGAAACCCACGGTTCACAAGGCGTTCGGTGAGGCGACCGCGGTGCTGGCCGGCGATTGCCTCCACGCACTGGCATTCGAATGGCTCGCCGACATCGCGACGCATCCCGATCCGTTCGTGCGCGTCGAACTTGTGAGCGAAGTGGCGCGCGCGTCGGGCCCCAACGGGATGGCCGGGGGGCAGATGATGGATCTGGAGGCGGAGAAAGCGCGCTTCGATCTCAATACCGTGACTCGGCTCCAGGCGATGAAGACCGGCGCGCTGATCGCGTGTTCGGTCGAAGCCGGCGCGATTCTCGGTCGCGTCCAGCCAGAGGGGCGGACGGCGCTCCGCGGTTATGCCCGCGACATCGGCCTCGCGTTCCAGATCGCCGACGATCTGCTCGACGTCGAGGGCGACGAGGACAAGGCCGGCAAGAAACTGCGCAAGGACGCGGGGGCGGGCAAGGAGACCTTCGTCTCGCTGCTCGGCGTCGATCGCGCGAAGGAGCAAGCGGCGATGCTGGTCGACCAGGCGGTCGATCATCTCCGCGGCTTCGGGGCTGAGGCCGACCTGCTGCGCGAGATCGCGCGGTTCGTGCTAGCGAGGGAAAGCTAATTGGGGGACTTGGCATGACCACACGCATCGGCGTCTATCCCGGCACGTTCGACCCGATCACGCTGGGTCACATGGATATCATCCGGCGCGGCGCGAAGCTGGTCGATCGGCTGATCATCGGGGTCACGACCAATGCCGCCAAGTCGCCGATGTTCAGCGACGACGAACGTATGAAAATGGTGCGCCGCGAAGTGGCGGCGATCGGCGACCGCGACATCGAGGTAGTCGGGTTCAATTCGCTGCTGATGGACTTTGCCGAGGCGCAGGGTGCGTCGATCGTGATCCGCGGGATCCGCGGCGTGACCGATTTCGAATACGAATACCAACTGACGGGGATGAATCGCGCGCTCAATCCGCGCATCGAGACGGTGTTTCTGATGGCCGACATCTCCCTCCAGCCGATCGCCAGTCGGCTGGTCAAGGAAATTGCCCTCTACGGCGGCGACATCACCAAGTTCGTGCCGCCGACGGTGCGCGATGAAGTAGCGGCGCGGGTCGCGGAACTGGCGCGCAGAGGGTCGTGACGATCCGGTTCAGCTTGCCGTAATTCCGCCGTGTCATCTTCACATTGGCGCGCTGGATGATTTGCTTTAAGCGGCCAAGCGAACCTGTTTTTCCCGGAGTCCCCATGCGTTTCATTCTCGGCCTGATCGCGACGATGTGCCTCGCGGTCACCGGCACCCCGGCGATGGCGGCCAAGAAGAAGCCGGTCGTGGTCGCACCGGTCGCCGAGCGCATCGCGCCGCCGGCGCTGACCGACAAGCAAAACCTGCTCTATCTCGACCTGTCGACTGGCGGGCGCGTGGTCGTCCGCCTCTTTCCGAACGTCGCGCCAAAGATGGTCGAGCGGGTCAAGACACTCACCCGCCAGCATTTCTATGACGGGCTGAAGTTCCACCGCGTGATCGAAGGCTTCATGGCGCAGACCGGCGACCCGAAGGGCGACGGCACCGGCGGTTCGACGCTGCCCGACCTGCCCGCCGAGTTCAACTGGATGCCGCACGTCCGCGGCGCGGTCTCCGCCGCGCGCGAGGGCGCGGCGCCCGATGCCGATGCGGCGGCCAAGACGAAGGCCGAAAACAGCGCCAACAGCCAGTTCTTCATCGTCCTCGATCCCAAGCTGGTGCTCGACAAGAAATATACGATCTTCGGCCGCGTGATCAGCGGGATGGAATATGTCGATTCGGTCGAGCGCGGCGAGCCGCCGGCGAACCCGTCGACGATCCTCCACGCCTATATCGCCGCCGACAATCCGCCGCCCTATACACCGGCCCCGCCGCCTCCGCCGCCTGTTCTGGCGCCGGCGCCCGTGCCGACGCCCGCCCCCGCGCTCAAGCCGGTGGGCGCCAAGCCAGCGGTGAAAAAGCCGGTCGCAAGGAAAACCAAATAACCCGTTCGGGCTGAGCCTGTCGAAGCCCGTCTGGGACACACGCCCTTCGACAAGCTCAGGGCGAGCGGGCGTGAGGTCCGATCACCATGAACGTCGATCTGTTCGACTTCGACCTGCCGCCTGAACGGATCGCGCTGCGTCCCGCGTCGCCGCGCGATGCGGCGCGGATGCTGGTGGTCGACGGTGCGGCGATGCGCGACCAGCTGGTGAGCGACTTGCCCGGCGCACTTCGCACCGGCGACTTGCTCGTATTCAACGATACCCGAGTAATCCCGGCGCAACTCGACGGACGGCGCGGCGACGCGAAAATCGGCGCGACCTTGCACAAGCGCGAGGGGCCGCGACGCTGGCGCGCGTTCGTCCGCAACGCCAGACGGCTGCGCGACGGCGACGCGATCGATTTCGGCAGCGGGGTCAGCGCGATCGCGTCGGACCGCGCCGAGGACGGCAGCTTTGCGTTCGACTTCGCCGGGGACGAGCCGGTCGAATTGCTGCTCGAACGCTGCGGGCGGATGCCGCTGCCGCCCTATATCGCCTCCAAGCGCGCGACCGACGCGCGCGACGCCGGCGATTACCAGACGATGTTCGCCGACGAGCCCGGCGCGGTCGCCGCGCCGACCGCCGCGCTGCACTTTACGCCCGAGTTGATAGCTTCGCTCGACAAGGCTGGAATCGGCCACGTCACGCTGACGCTCCACGTCGGCGCTGGCACCTTCCTCCCGGTCAAGGCCGACGACACCGACGACCACAAGATGCACGCCGAATGGGGCCGGATCGACGCCGCTACCGCCGACCGCATCAACGCCACGCGCGCCGCCGGCGGCCGCGTGGTCGCGGTCGGCACGACGAGCCTGCGCCTGATCGAAAGCGCTACCGACGCCGCCGGGCAGGTCCGGCCGTTCGACGGCGACACCGCGATCTTCATCACCCCGGGCGTCGCGATCCGCGGGGTCGACGGGCTGATGACCAACTTCCATTTGCCGCGCTCGACGCTGTTCATGCTGGTCTCGGCGCTGATGGGGCTCGACGTCATGCAAAAAGCCTACGCGCACGCGATCGAAACCGGGTATCGCTTCTACAGCTACGGCGATGCGTCGCTGTTGCTGCCGTCGAAAGGATGATCATGCGCGGTGCTTCCATCGGTCTTGTGGCTCTCGCGCTGATCGCCTCGCCAGCGGTGGCGCAGACCAATAACCGCGTGCCGATCCCGACCGGCAGCGGCAAAGGACCAGGTCCGGTCGGCCCGACCCCGCCGAGCCTGGTGGTCGAGCCGGTGGCGATGATGATCGCGGCGTGCGACGCGGACCTCGACGGCCGGACCAGCCGCGATGAATTGCATCGCTGCCTGGCGAAGAGCTTCGTCGCGCTCGACACCGGGAATAGCGGCAAGCTCGGCTACATCGCGTTCGCCGACTGGGCGGAGCGCTGGCTCGGCGACCGCACCGCTTTGCCCAGCCCATTCGAGACCGACGCCGACGGCGACAACAAGATCACGCTGGCCGAACTCGACGCCAAGTTCGACCAGATCTTCGCGCGCCTCGACGTGAACAAGGACGGTTTCCTGACCCGCGCCGAATTGCTAACGATCCGCGCCGTCATCAATCCCGGCTATGAAAAGCGCCGGAAGGGCGCGCCGTGACCGCGGCGCACCCGTACAGGCTGGTCATCTTCGACTTCGACGGAACGCTCAGCGACAGCGGCGAATGGTTCCTGTCGATCATCGACGATCTCGCCGAGCGCTTCCGGTTCCGCCGGGTCGATCGCGAAGAGGTCGAGACGCTGCGCCGCCGCCCGACGCGCGAAGTGATCCAGCATCTCGGCATTCCCGGCTGGAAACTGCCGCTGATTTCGCGCCACGTCCGCGCACGGTTTCGCGACAGCGCGAGCGATATCCGCACGTTCGACGGGGTCCGCGCGATGCTCCAAGCGCTGGCGGATGCGGGCATCCGGATGATGCTATGCTCGTCGAACGGAGAGGCCAATGTGCGCGCGGTGCTCGGCGCCGATGCGGCGCGGTTCGAGGCCTATTTCTGCGGATCGGGGCTGTTCGGCAAGGTCGCCAAGTTCCGCCGCGCGATCAAGGCGAGCGGGCTCACCCCGTCCGCCATCCTGGCGATCGGCGACGAGACGCGCGACATCGATGCCGCGCGCGCGGTCGGGATCGGCGCGGGCGCGGTGCTGTGGGGCTATGCGAACCCGGAAACGCTGATTGCGATGGGCCCGGATCAGGCGTTCGCCAGCCCCGAGGAAATCGTCGCCTACCTGACCTGACAAAGGTCAGCAGGCGATCGCAGCCACGCACCTGCGTCCGGCATAAGCCAGAATCGACTTGTCGCGCGTGATGACGGGGACCCCCAGGCTGCGCGCGGTCGCGACGATCAAACGATCGGCTGGATCGCGATGCTCCCAATCCGGCAGCGCCGAGGATGCGATCATAATGGCGGGAGTGCACGGCGCGAGCTTGACGCCAAACCCGGTCAAAACGCGATCGAACCAGCCCACCGGGTCCGGATCGAATGCGCCAGGGCTGCGCCGGCTGGCGATCAATCCGATTTCCCATGCCGACACGGCCGATACCAGCACCCCGTCACCTTGGGCCGCTCGTTCGATCGCGCTCAGCGCTGCGGTCGATAGAGGATCGCCATTGCCAATCCAGATTACCGCGCACGTATCGAGCAGAACTGCGGTCACAAATGCAACTTGCCCGATTCAGCGACAATCTCACCCTCGAAGATTGGCGCGGTCAGATCGATATCGGGCGGCAGATGGACGGTTCCCTTCATAAATCCGTACAGGCTTTTGGCAGCTGCTTCATCGGCAATGGGCGGATAGAGTTCCGCCACCGGCTTGCCGCGTTTGGTCACCGTGACATGGCTGAGGCGGCGGCTGGCGAGCTTGGTGAAAATGTCGAGGCATTTGGCCTTGAACTCGCTGGCTGAGATCGTGAGATGGGCCGACATAGCGCGCTTCCTGACCAGCTTTGACGACTGGTCATATAATATGGTCAGGTCGCCCCGGCAAGGCTCGACAAGCTTAGCACGATCCAGCAAGGGATCGCCGATGCCTCCCCGTTTCGATTTCACCATCCACGCCACCGACGGCTGCGCACGCACCGGCGAGATCGCGATGCGGCGCGGCACCATCCGCACGCCCGCGTTCATGCCGGTCGGCACCGCGGCCACCGTCAAGGCGATGAAGCCCGCCGATGTGCGCGCGTCGGGCGCCGACATCATCCTTGGCAACACCTATCATCTGATGCTTCGCCCGACCGCCGAGCGCGTCACACGGCTCGGCGGTCTCCATGCGTTCATGGGCTGGGAACGGCCGATCCTGACCGACAGCGGCGGGTATCAGGTGATGAGCCTGTCCGAACTCACCAAGCGTGACGAGAACGGGGTGGAGTTCAAGAGCCACCTCGACGGCACGCGGCATCTGATGAGCCCCGAACGCTCGATGGAGATCCAGCGGCTGCTCGGGTCGGACATCGTCATGGCGTTCGACGAGCTGGTGCCGACGACCTCGACCAAGGAAGTGCAGGCCGCCGCAATGGCGCGGTCGATGCGCTGGGCGAAGCGCTCGCGCGAGGCGTTCCTGGGCGGCGGCGAGCATGCCGACAATGCCGCACAATTCGGCATCCAGCAGGGGGCGCTCGACGAAGCGTTGCGCGGCGAGAGCGCGGCGGCGCTGACCGGGATCGGGTTCGACGGCTATGCCATCGGCGGGCTGGCGGTGGGCGAGGGGCAGGCGGCGATGTTCGGCTGCCTCGACTTCGCGCCGGGGCAGCTGCCCACCGACAAGCCGCGCTATCTGATGGGCGTCGGCAAGCCCGACGACATCGTCGGCGCGGTCGAGCGCGGGGTCGACATGTTCGACTGCGTGTTGCCGACGCGAAGCGGCCGGACCGGGCAAGCGTTCACGCGCGCCGGGCCGATCAACATCCGCAACGCCAAGTTCGCCGAGGATCGCTTGCCCGTAGATCCTGAGTGCGGCTGCCCGGTCTGCGCGACGTGGGAGCGCGCCTATCTCCACCATCTCGTTCGCGCCGGCGAGATTCTCGGCGCGATGTTGATGACCGAGCACAACCTTTATTTCTATCAGGCGTTGATGGCCGACCTGCGCAGCGCGATTGCCGCCGGAACGCTCAACGCATTTGCGAGCGGATTCCGGGCGCGCTACGGGAGGCCCAAGGAGAGTGACGCGTGACCGACGACATCAAGACTTTCGGCCCAGAGGAAAACGAGATCATGGCCACCGCGCGCGAGGCAAAAGCGCGCAAGGAAGGCGCGGCGAAGACGCAGGAGCCCGCGACGCTGAGCAAATGGGGGATCGCCGCGATCGGCGCGGGCGTGGGCTCCGCGGCGTTGGCTGCAGCGATGCTGTACGCCAACCGCAACAAGAAGCGTGGATAGCCAGCGCCTGATCGCCGAGGCCTATCGCTGGCAGCGGCGGCTGGGGCACGACGTGCTGGAGCTCGACCATTGCGGAATCGTCGCCGATCCCGCGCGGCCCGATCTGTGGGACGCCAACCACGCCGACAATGTCACCGCCGAAAGCGATGCCGAGATCGACGCGGTGCTGGCGGCGATGGACGCGCATCTCGGGCATAGCGACTGGCGCGTCGTCCATACCGATCCGTTCACGCCGGAGCGCTTCCTCGCACGGCTGGCCTATGAAGGGTTTGCTGAGCGGCCGGTCGTCGTCCAGATGATTTGCGATCGGCTCAAGCCGACCGGCGGTGCGAACCTGACCTTTGTAGACGTGGTCGAGCAGCGCGAATGGGATGCGCTCGCCGAACTCGTCGCGGCGGATGTCGAGGAAGGGAAGCGCACCGGCGGGCTCGACCTCGACATGGATTTCGTTCGCGACATGGTGGCGAACTACCGGCGCAAGTTGCCGCACTATCGCTTTCGCCTCGCGGTGCGCGACGGGCGGGCGCTGGCCTATGGCGCGTGTGCCGTCGCGCCCAACAGGGTGGGGATGATCGAAGATCTGTTTACGCTACCCTCGGCACGACGGCAGGGCATCGCCTCCACGCTGATCGCGCAATTTGACCACGAGATGCGCGCCGCCGGATGCCATCAGGTCTTCCTTGGCGCGGTCGGCGATGAGGAGGCGAAGACGCTCTACTTCAACCTCGGCTTCCGGCCCGCGATGCTGACGCGGTGCTGGGTCAAGCAGGTCGGTTAGGCCGGCTTGCTGCCCGACAGGATATCGACTGGCCCGAGTGAACGCTTGCCGTTGAGCGGCCAGGGGATGCCGAGCGTCTCGATCAACCTTTCGCGGCGCAGATCGGGAATGGCCGCGAGAATGGCGTGGAGCGCGGCGGGGTCGCCATAGTCCGCGGTATCACGGAAGCGATCGACCAGCACGAATCGCCCGCCCGGCTTGAGCACGCGAAGCGCTTCGGTCACCGCCACGAGCGGCCCGGGCAGCGCCACGCCATCGCGCGCCGGCACTTCGTGGAAGCACATCACCGAGGTGACGCAATCGAAGCAGGCGTCGGGAAAGTCGAGCTGGCCCGCGTCCATTCGGCGGAACGCCGCATCGGGCAGCCGCGCCTCGCACGCTGATTGTGCGTAGTCCCAATCGCTGCCCCAGAAATCCACGCCCGTCGCCGCGATGCCAGTTGCGCGGCGGCGCAAGGTGGCGAGCAAGCTGGCGTCGCCGCAGCCGATATCGAGCACTGCGTCCATCGCGTCGGGCGCGAGCGCGAGGCGGTGGGCAACGGAATCGTGGATGCGTTGCTGCCACCCGGCCGAGAGCTGGCGCTTGATCCGCAGCATGACGAACGCCGCAAAGCCCGCGCCTGCGGCGGGAATCAGCAACAGCAAGGCCCATGGCGACCGCAGCGCCCCCATCACCGCGGTCGCGGCGAAGAACAAGGCGATGAGGATCGCCAGGCGAATGCGCCGCCGCGGAATCCAGTTCGACGTACCCTCCAGCGCTCCCCTCCATGTCGCGATTGACTCCCGCCGTCTTACCACGACACAACACCGCGACCCAACTTCCCGTTCGGAGACCTTGATGCGCCTGACCCGTGCCGCCCTGTTGATGGGCGTTGCCCTGCTTCCCCTAACCGCCGTCGCCGCGCCGAAGAAAGCACCGCCGCGTGCTCCTGCGGCCACCGTCAAGCCGATCGCCTACACCACCCGCACCCTCGCCAATGGTCTCCGCGTCTATGCGATCCGCGACACCAAGACCGCGAACGTCTCGGTGCAGGTGTGGTACGATGTCGGGTCGAAGGACGATCCCAAGGGCAAGTCGGGCTTCGCGCATATGTTCGAGCATCTGATGTTCAAGGCGACGCGCAACCTGAAATCGGAGAATTTCGACCGGCTGACCGAGGATGTCGGCGGCTACAACAACGCGTCGACCAACGACGATTTCACAAATTATTACGAGGTGGTCCCGGCCAACCACCTGCAGCGGCTGCTGTTCGCGGAGGCCGACCGCATGGCGTCGCTCGTCGTCGAGCCGGTTAGCTATGCGTCGGAGCGTGACGTGGTGAAGGAGGAGCTTCGGCTGCGCACGCTCGCGACGCCCTACGGCAAGCTCTATTCGATCTATTACCCGCAGATCAGTTACAAGGTACATCCCTACGCGCGACCGGGGATTGGCAGCCTCGATAACCTCGAGGCGGCGACGATCGACGATGTCCGCGCGTTCCACGCGACCTATTACCGGCCCGACAACGCCGTGCTGGTCGTGGCGGGCAATTTCGATCCGGCCAAGCTCGACGCCTGGATCGACCAGTATTTCGCCGGGATCAAGAAGCCCGCCCGCCCGATCCCGCGCGTGACGGTGACCGAGCCGGAGCGCACCAAGCCCGAGAATTACACCGTCTACGAGCCCAACACGCCGCTCCCCGCCGTGCTGATCAGCTATCCGGTGCCGCCCGACAATGACGCCGACATCCCGGCGCTGACCGTGCTCGACGCGATCCTGTCGCGCGGTGACAGTTCGCGGTTGTACCAGGACCTGGTCTATCGCGATCAGCTCGCGCAGTCGGCCAACACCTTCCTCGACAGCAAGCAGGGCACCGGCGCATTCGTCGTCGTCGCGACGATGGCCGACGGTAAGGATGTAGCGGCCGGCGAGAAAGCGTTGCGCGTCGAAGTCGCTCGCGTGCGCGACGGCCTCGTCACGCCTGCCGAACTGGCGCGCGCCAAGAATCAGTTGCTGACCGCGACGATCGAAAGCCGCGAGACCGCCGACGGCAAGGCATCGGCCATCGCGCGATCGGTGATCATCGACGGCGATCCTACGGCGGCCGATAAGCAACTCGCGGCGATCCAGCGCGTCACCGCGGCCGACATCCAGCGAGTCGCGCGGCGGTATCTCAGCGACAACCGCTCGGCGGCGATCCGCTACATGCCCGCCGAAATGGCGAACGGCGCGAAGGGCGACGTGATCGGCGTCGCCAAGACGGTCGAGGTCGCGGAGCTCAAGACGCCAGCGAACGTCGAGGTCGTGACGCCCGCGAGCGACGCCGAGCGCGTGGCGGTGCCCGATCCGGCGAAGCCAGTGGTTGCGGCAATCCCGGCGCCGGTGACGATGAAGCTCGCCAACGGTATGACGCTGATCGTCGTCGAAAAGCACGATCTGCCGCTGATCACCGCATCGATCGTCGCGGTCGGCGGCGGCGCGGCCGACCCGGAAGGCATGGAGGGCCTCAACAATTTGACCGCCGACCTAATGACGAAGGGCACAAGGACCCGCTCGGCGACTCAGATTGCAAACGAAATCGAAAAGCTGGGCGGATCCATCTCGTCGGGGGCGGGCTGGGACTCGGCCGAGCTATCGCTCGAGGTGAAGTCCGACCAAGTAGCGCCCGCGCTGGCGGTGCTCGCCGATGTGACACGCAATCCGGTATTCGCCGCTGACGAATTAGAACGGAGTCGAGCGCAGACTATCGATGGCGTGCAGGTTCAGCTCAAGGACCCTGCGAAGCTTGCAAGCTATGTCGCGGTTAAGGCCGTGATGACGGGCAGCGAATATGATCATCCGCTGTCCGGTACTCCGACCTCGCTTAAGGCGATCACCCGGGCGGCCGTCGTCAACGCATATAAGCGGACATGGTCGCCGCGCAGTGCGGTACTGATCCTAGTCGGCGATATTACGCCCGCTGCTGCCAAGGTGCTGGCGGAAAACAATTTCGGTACGTGGCTTCCAAACGGCGGCATCGTCACTGTCAACGCTCTGAATTTGTCGCCGTTGAAATTGCCCAAGGTTATCGTCGTCGATATGCCCAACGCCGGACAGGCGGGGGTCGTCATTGCCCGCCCCGGCATTGCGCGCCGCGACCCCGATTTCTACGCCGCCAGCGTCGCCAACGCGACGCTCGGGGTCGGCTTTTCATCGCGGCTCAACCAGGAAATCCGCATCAAGCGCGGGCTCGCTTATGGCGCGGGCAGCGGGATCGCGGCGCGGCGCCAGCCGGGCTACGTCTCCGCCAACACCCAGACCAAGAACCCATCCGCGCCCGAAGTCGTCGGCCTGATCGTCGATACGATGCGCGGTATGGGGGCGGCGCCGGTGCCCGCGGCCGAACTTGCATCGCGTAAGGCAGTGCTGATCGGCGATTTCGGCCGCGATACGGAGACGACCAGCGGGATTGCCAACATCCTGGGCGACTATGTGATCGAGAACGTGCCGTTGAGCGAATTGAAGGCGTTCACGCCCAAGATCGACGGCATCGACGCGGCGGCGGTCCAGCGTATCTCGCAACGGCTGCTCGACCCGACCGGCGCGAGCATCATCGTGGTCGGCGACGCCAAGCTGTTCATCGACGATCTGCGCAAAAAGTATCCGAACCTCGAGGTGATCGCAGCGGACAAGCTCAATCTGGATAGTCCGACGTTGAAGTAGCGATCGTCCCCCCGGCGTAGGCCGGGGCCGCCGCGT
>JBDSWC010000003.1:0-21627 GCA_039926845.1 Sphingomonas sp.
TCGTCATCGGGGACGGCGGGGCTCGTAAACGGGGGAATTGCCGCATGCGCGTGCTGCTGATCGAGGACGAGCCGACGACCGCCAAGGCGATCGAGCTGATGCTCACGACCGAGGGCTTCAACGTCTACACGACCGATTTGGGCGAAGAGGGCTTGGACCTCGGCAAGCTCTATGATTACGACATCATCCTGCTCGATTTGAACTTGCCGGACATGCATGGTTACGACGTGCTCAAGAAGTTGCGCGTCGCCCGTGTCCAGACGCCGGTGCTGATCCTGTCGGGTATCTCGGAGATGGATTCGAAGGTCAGGAGCTTCGGCTTCGGCGCCGACGATTACGTCACCAAGCCGTTCCACCGCGAAGAGCTGACCGCGCGCATCCACGCCGTCGTCCGCCGCTCGAAGGGTCATTCGCAGTCGGTAATCAAGACCGGCAAGCTGGCGGTCAACCTCGACGCCAAGACGGTCGAAGTCGATGGCGCCCGCGTCCATTTGACCGGCAAGGAATATGCAATGCTGGAGCTCCTCTCGCTTCGCAAGGGCACGACCCTCACCAAGGAAATGTTCCTCAACCACCTCTATGGCGGTATGGACGAGCCCGAGCTCAAGATCATCGACGTCTTCATCTGCAAACTGCGCAAGAAGCTCAGCCTGGCGACCGAGGGCGAGAATTACATCGAGACCGTATGGGGCCGCGGCTATGTGCTGCGCGAGCCCGACGAAGTGTTCGAAGCCGCCGTCGCATAACGACCGACGTATTATCAAGGGGGACGGGCCGCGGCGTTGGGAAACGCCGCGGCCCTTTTCTTTTCTAGCTATTGCTTCCTTACATAAACCTTCTGCCCGCCGATCCACGTTTCCTCTACCTTGGTGGCGCGCAGGTCGGTCGGGCTCGACAGGAACGGGTCGCGGTCGACGATGATGAAGTCGGCGGTCTGGCCGGGCGCGAGGCGGCCGAATTTGTCCTCGGCAAACCCGGCATAGGCGCCGCCCGCCGTGAACGCCCACCACGCCTGCTCGAGTGTCACTTTCTCCTCGGGGCGCCAGCCGCCGAACGGCTCGCCATTGGCGTCCTGCCTAGTAAACGCCGCGGCCCAGCCAGCCCAGGGATCGGGGCTTTCGACCGGATAGTCGCTGCCGAACGCCAGCGGGACGCCGTTCCTGAGCATCGTCGCCCAGGCATAGGCGCCGGTCAGTCGATCCGGCCCCAGCCGCGCCTCCGCCATGGTGCGATCCGACGTCTGGTGGGTCGGCTGCATCGATGCGATCACCTTCAGGCTCGCGAAGCGTGGCAGATCGGCGGGATCGATGATCTGCGCATGCTCGATCCGCCAGCGGCGGTCACCCTTATAGGTCGCCGATAGCGCCTCGATCGCGTCGAGCACCTGGCGGTTGGCCTTGTCGCCGATCGCGTGGACCGCAACCTGATAGCCGTCCATCGCCGCGCGGCTCATAAGATTCTGCAGCAGCGTATCGGTCAGGAATCCCGCACCCGATTGTCCGGCCGCGTCGCTGTAGGGCTTGAGCAGCCACGCCCCGCGCGACCCCAGCGCGCCGTCGGCGTAGAGCTTGACCCCGCCCATCCGCAGCCGGTCGCCGTATAGCCACGGCGTCGGCCCGCTGCCGCCGACGCGAATCGCGGTATCGACCCCGGCGCCATAGCTCATGATCCGCACCATCAACCCGCCGCGGTCGCCCATCCGGCGCATTGCCAGCCAATCGTCCATCGTCGTGCCCATGTCGGCGGTCGCTGTGATGCCGAAGGCGAGCAGGATCTCCTGCGCTTTTTGCAGCGCGAAATCGCGCTCCTTGGGCAGCGGTTGGGGCACGACTTTACCGATCAGCCCCTGCGCGGAATCGACGAACACCCCCGCCGGCTCCGCGCCGATCTTCTCGATCCGTCCGCCCGGTGGCGTCGCCGTTTTGGCGGTGACCCCCGCAGCTTTGATCGCGGCGGTGTTGGCCCAGGAGGCATGTCCGTCAGCACGTGTGAGCCAGACCGGGCGGTCGGCAACGACGCTGTCGAGGTCCGCCGCGGTCGGGAAGCGGCCCAGCGCCCACTTCTCCTGGTTCCAGCCGCCGCCGACAATCCACTTCTTGTCGGGGTTCGCCGCGACATACGCGGCTATCTTCGCTTTCGCCTCATCGAGCGTTTTGGTAGCCGAGAGATCGAGTTCGAGCGCGCGGAAACCGAGTTCGAGGACATGGCCGTGGGCATCGATAAAGCCGGGAAGCAAGGTCCGGCCCCTCTCGTTCGACAGCCAGTCGGGCCGCTCGGGCCGCTTGTCGCCCGATTGCAGTAGCTTCACGACTCTGCCGTCGCGCCCGATGACGACACCGGTGAAATGGATGACGTTGCCCTTGCCGTCCATCGTCATGCCGTTGACGTTGTCGATCAGGCCATCGGCTAGCGCCGGGGTGGCGAGCATCGACAGTGCGACCGCTGCGGCGATCAACTTGCGGAACGATCCAATCACTTCGGCAATCTCCTTACCAGCGCGCTGGTGTCTTGCCGCGCGCCGCCCATCTTCTGCACTTCGGCGTAGAATTGATCGACCAACGCGGTCATCGGCAGCAGCGCGCCGTTGCGCCCCGCTTCGTCGAGAGCGAGGCCGAGATCCTTGCGCATCCAGTCGATTGCGAAGCCGAAATCGAACTCGTCCTTCGCCATGGTCGGCCAGCGGTTGACCATCTGCCAGCTTTGCGCCGCGCCGCCGGAAATCGCCTCGAATACCTTATCGAGGTCGAGCTGACTCGCCTGCGCGAAGCGGATCGCCTCGCTGACCCCCTGGAGCACCCCAGCGATGGCGATCTGATTAACCATCTTGGTTGTTTGTCCTGCACCGGATCCACCGATATGGACAATTCGCGCGGCATAAGCCTGCATCAAGGGCGCCGCGAGCGCCATGGCTTCCGCAGAGCCGCCGCACATAATAGACAGCTTGCCATTTTCCGCACCAGCCTGCCCGCCCGACACCGGGGCATCTACCGCCAGTAAGCCGCGCTGATCGGCCACGGCAGCCAACTTGCGAGCAATGTCGGCCGACACCGTGGTGTGGTCGATGAATACCGCGCCTTCGCTCATCGCCGCGAATGCGCCGTCTTCGCCCAGCGTCACCGCTGCGAGATCATCGTCATTGCCGACGCAGGTCAGCACTGCGTCTTGATCGCGCGCGGCGTCGGCGGGCGTCGCAGCGGACTTGCCGCCATGCTTCGCGACCCAGGCCGCGGCCTTGTCGGCGGTGCGATTGTAGACCGTAACGTCATGCCCCGCCGCCGCCAGATGCCGCGCGATCGGCGCGCCCATCACACCGAGTCCAATGAATGCTACGCTTGCCATGCGTGGCGCATAAGCCGTGTTCCCCCATCACGCCAGATGGTCTAGTCCGCGCGCATGACTGCCCCACTCCCTCCGATCCCCGTCACGATCGACGACATCCGCACCGCGCACGGCCGCATCCGCGACCAGATCGTCCGCACGCCGACCTTCATCAGCAGGACACTGAGCGAATTGACCGGCGCAACCGTCTATCTGAAGTTCGAGAACCTACAATTCACCGCCGCCTATAAGGAGCGCGGCGCGCTCAATACGCTGCTCCAGCTAGATGAGACCGCCCGGTCGGCAGGTGTGATCGCCGCGTCGGCGGGCAACCACGCGCAGGGCCTCGCCTATCACGCCAATCGACTCGGCATCCCATCGACGATCGTCATGCCGACGAACACGCCGACGGTGAAGGTGGTGCAGACCGAGGGTCATGGTGCGACGGTGATCCTGGAAGGCGACACGTTCGACGCCGCCTACGCCCATGCCCGCGAGCTCGAAGCCGAACGCGGCTACACCTTCGTCCATCCGTTCGACGATCCGCGGATCGTCGCCGGGGCGGGGACGGTCGCGATCGAGATGCTCGAAGACGTGCCGGCGATCGATACGTTCATCACGCCGATCGGCGGCGGCGGACTGATCAGCGGGATGGCGGTCGTTGCTAGGGCTGCCGATCACCCGATCGAAGTCGTCGGGGTCGAGGCCGAGCTGTTTCCGTCGATGTACAACCGCATCAACGGCACTCAATATCCATGCGCGGGCGACACACTGGCGGAGGGTATCGCGGTCAAGGAGCCTGGGGTCGTCACCAGCAACATGGTCCGTCAATTGGTCGACGAAATCCTGCTCGTCAGCGAGCGCAGCCTGGAACACGCGGTGAGCCTGCTGCTGCAGATCGAGAAGTCGGTCGTCGAGGGCGCGGGAGCCGCGGGTCTGGCGGCGTTGCTCGACCATCCCGAGCGATTCGTAGGGAAGACCGTCGGCGTGGTGCTGTGCGGCGGCAATATCGACACGCGGCTGCTGGCGAACGTGCTGCTACGCGACCTCGCGCGGTCGGGGCGTCTGGCGCGGCTGAGGATCAAACTACAGGATCAGCCGGGCGCGCTGTTCAATGTCGCGCGCATCTTCCACGAACAGCGCATCAACATCATCGAGGTCTATCACCAGCGCGTCTTCACCTCGCTGCCAGCCAAGGGGCTGATCACCGATATCGAATGCGAAGCGCGCGACCGCGATCATCTCGACCGGCTGATCGCCGCGCTGAAAGCCGCCGACTACGAAGTGAGTCCCGTCGAATTGGCATAAAAAAGGCGGCGCGCTTTCACGCACCGCCCTTTTTATTGAAGCTTCAAGCCGATTAGGGGCTCTTGGCCTTATTGTCCGTGCTCGCGCCGAGCGCGACGATCGCGATGACGCCGACCACAATAAGAGCAGCCAGAATGGCGCCGCCGCCGAACTTGCTGTTCTTGGCAGTCGGCGTGCTAGCGCGGACGCTCTTGGCAACCGACAGCGACGCCGCCGGGTTCGCCGGCGCGGCCGACGCCGCCACTGGCATTGCGGCGATCGCCACAGCGGCCATGGCGCCAATCATTGATTTAAACATGCGGCAGTCTCCCTTTTGATACTTATGACGACACGGCAACCATGACGTCGGAACTCTGTATTGGTTCCCGGTCCTACAAAAGTATCGCGGGAATGCAAGCTTTTCGGCGAGTTTCGCTACGCTATCCGGGTTTAACGACAGGTTAGCGCGTCACCGTTGCGGAGATGCAACTATGCCGGCCGGTCTTAGACGCGGCCCGGTCGCTCTTCGGCCAAGGGCATTGATGTCGTCCAGCGCAAGGATGGGGTCGCGATATTTCGGCGTGTCGTGCATCTGCTGCATCAACGTCACAGAGTGGATGCGCCCGTTCGTCCGCCGTGTGAGCGCGCAGTCGATGCCGTCCATGATATACGGTTTCTGCGGCGGCACGATGCGCTGTTCGAATCGCGCGAGATCGAGTTCGCGCCAGATCTTGCCCACCTCGCTACGAGTTGCGCGGGCGCGCTGCACATCGGGCATTCGCCGCGTCACCTTCGACACCTGGCCGGTGGCCAGCACGCGCACGATTTCGTGGCGGCCATCGATCCCGCCGGTGCACACCGTTTCGACATAGTCGATCCCGCGCGGCGCAAACGGCAGGACCGGCGGCATCGGCTGCGCGAGGGCGGGCGTGGCTATGGCGGCTATCAACGCGAACAGAGCGATCCGCATACAGCTTCTCCTTCGTCGGATCGATTATCGCGCTACGCCTGAACCCCGGCTTGCGACAGAGCGAATCGGGCGTGCGACGGGTGCCCTTGCCTCGCCGACTCGCGTCCCGCATGGTCCTTATGGCGGCACTGCGGTCCCGCCTTCCCCACAGCGTTAACCTTCTTTGATGGTAAAGCCGCTTTTCATCATGCGCGGCGCGATTCATAGTGTCCCAGTTCGCCGGATTCGCCGGCACTCGAAAGGGACCAATCGGCGGTGACTGCGCCTTTCCGTTTTCCGCGCTTTTTCGTGACATCGCCGTCGCCGTGCCCGTATCTTCCCGGGCGGCAGGAGCGGAAGGTGTTCACCGAGCTCAACGGCCCGCACGCCGGCGAGCTCAACGATGCGCTCGGCAGGATCGGGTTCCGGCGCAGCCAGTCGGTCGCCTATCGCCCGAGCTGCGTGGGGTGTTCGGCCTGCGTCTCCGTGCGCGTCGTCACCCCTGACTTCAAACCAAATGCCAGCCAACGCAAGATCATGCGCCGCCACGCCGACCTGGAGGTTAGCGCGTGCAACGCCTGGGCGACCGACGAGCAATTCCAGTTGCTCCGCCGCTATCTGGGCGCGCGCCATCCCGCGGGTGGCATGACGCTGATGGACGACGGCGACTATGCCGACATGGTCGAGCAGTCGCCGGTCAATTCGGTGGTCGTCGAATATCGCGAGCCGAGCCTGCACGGCGAGCGCGGCCGCCTGGTTGGCGCGTGTCTGACCGACCAGCAGGCCGACGGGCTCAGCATGATCTACAGCTTCTTCGTCGCCGACGAGGATCAGCGCCCCGGCCTCGGCAATTTCATCATCATGGACCACATCATGCGCGCGCGCGCCGCGGGCCTGCCCTACGTCTATCTCGGCTATTGGGTGAAAGGATCGGCGCGGATGGCATACAAGACGCGCTATCGCCCGCTCGAAGTGCTGGGCCCCAACGGCTGGAGCGTGCTGGCCGATGAAAATGCGACCTATTCGCCGCCCGTCCATCCGGTCGAACAGGCGTTGGCGCTGTCGGGCGAGCTCGCCTAAGCGCCGCCGATCATCGCGATACCCGCCAGGTCGAGCGCGCTCGCGACGCGAGCGTGGTCCTCACCCGCCGACAGGCCGAGCCAAGGATCGAAGCCAATCCAGCCGATCTCGGCGACATACGCCTCCGCCCAGACGTGCGGGCGCGATCCGCGGCCTTCGGCGAGATAGCCCGACACGCACCGCGCCGGATAGGATAGCCGTCGCGCCGCGGCGACGAATGCGGCAGCCAACACGTCGCCGGCCAGGGCGTCGGCGCGGCGATGGAGCGCGACATTGGCCAAATGTAGTCGCTCGACCGCATCATCTGCGCCATCGCCACCCTCGATCGCCAGCGCAGTCAGGTCGGGCGCCTGGTCGACGCCTGGACGCAGGAACAACGCCGCCGGCAACGGTTCAGGATGCGCGGCGCTCAGGATGCCGCTCGAAGGGCCAGTAAATACTTCACCCGTCACGTGGAATTCGATGCCGTCGATTGGCCCCTCGGCATAAACCATCGTCAGCACGTTGCCGTAACCGTCGCGCCCGGTGCGCAACCGCGCGTCGCAATCGGGACCGATCCGCCAGCCCGACACGGTCTGGTCGTGATTGTCCTCGGGCGTGACTCGCAACGCCAGCGTGAGTCGCGGTTTAGTATGGGGGAAAGCGACGGTCAGCGTGTGATCGATCGCGATCCGCATCAGGCGAACTTGAACTGCCGACCGATCGCGAAATGCAGCTTCGCATTCTCTTCGAGGAAGTTCTCGAGATACTGGTGCAGCCCGCTGACGATGATGTCGGCCGATCGAGTCTTGGCGATCCGCGTATGCCGCGCGCGCGCCATGCGGTCGGCCTCGCCGTGATGCCCGGTGCGCTTGGCGAGCTGCGACAGCAACTCGACCGCCTCTTCCGCCGACGCCGCCAGACTGCGCGGCAGTTCGTGGCGCGCGATCAGCAAGTCGATGACGTTCGCCGGTTGCAGCCCGTCATTGTAGAGCCAGCGATACGCGGTCACCGCCGACACGGTCTGGAGGATCGTCGTCCATTGGTCGCGATCGACCACGCCGCCCACCGTCTCGCCGGCCGGCAGCAGAATGTGGTATTTCACGTCGAGCAGCCGCGCGGTGGTGTCGGCGCGCTCGATCGCTTGGCCGAGCCGGATGAACCATGTCGCCTGGTTCTTGAGCATGTGATGGATCGCGCCTTCGAACCCGCGGGTCTCCGCTTTTACGGCCTCGATCAGGTTCATCATCGCGGTCGCGCCGCCCGGCGACGAGCGGCCGTCGAAGATCAGCCACGCGCGGTTGATTCCGGTCCAGGCGTCGCGAGTCAGCGCGGTGCGGACGGCCCGCGCGTTGGTCCGCGCCATGTCTAGGCAGCGGACGATCGATCCGGGATGGCTGGTGTCGAGCGTCAGGAACCGCGCGACCGATTGCCGCCCGATCGTCGCACCACTCGCCTTGAACGCGTCGGCCGCCTCGATCACCGTCAGCGCGCTGCCCCATGCGATGTCACCCGCGGGCCGCGGCGAGAGCACGTCTAGCCGCACCGTCGCTTCGACCAGTCGCGCGATGAAATCGGCGCGCTCGACATAGCGGCCGAGCCAGTAGAGCGAAGAGGCAGTGCGCGAGAGCATCAGCGCTGGCCCTGCGATTGGGACTGCGCCGGACCGTTATCCATCAGCACGAAGCTGTCCTTGGTCCCGCCGCCCTGCGACGAATTGACCACCAGCGATCCCTCACGGAGCGCGACGCGCGTCAGACCGCCCGGCACGACCTGAATCCCCTTCGACCCGGTCAACACGAACGGTCGGAAATCGACGTGGCGCGGGGCGAGTCCTTGCTCGACCAGGGTCGGCACGGTCGACAGCGCGAGTGTCGGCTGCGCGATATAGCGCTGCGGTTCGGCGACCAGCGCGGCGCGGAAGTTGGCAATCTCTTCCTTGCTCGCGGTCGGGCCGACCAGCATGCCGTAGCCGCCCGACCCGTCGACCAGTTTCACGACGAGTTCTTCGAGATGATCGAGTGCGTATTTGAGCGCCCCAGGCTCGCGGCAGCGGAAGGTCTGGACGTTAGGCAGCTTGGCCTCGGCGCCGGTATAATAGCGCACGATCTCCGGCATATAGCTATAGATTGCCTTGTCGTCAGCGATGCCGTTGCCCGGCGCGTTGATGATCGCGACGTTGCCTGCGGCATAAGCGGCGATCAGCCCACGCACGCCGAGCGCCGAATCGGGACGGAACACCAACGGGTCGAGATAGTCGTCGTCGATCCGGCGATAGATCACGTCGACCTTCACCCGCCCCGCGATTGTCCGCATCCACACGATGTCGTCATCGACGATCAGGTCGGCCGCTTCGACGAGCTCGACCCCCATCGAATCGGCGAGGAAGCTGTGCTCGTAATAGGCGGAGTTGAAGTGCCCCGGCGTTAGCACGACGCACACTGGGTTGCTGCCGGTGCCCTCCGGCGCGACCGACTTCATCGTCTGGAGCAGGCGGTCGGGGTAGCTGTCGACCGCCGCCACGCGGAACTGACGGAACAGCTCGGGGCACAGCCGCAGCATCGCCTCGCGGTTTTCGAGCATGTAGCTCACACCCGATGGTGTGCGGGCATTATCCTCTAGCACAAAGAAATCGTCGGCCCCGGTGCGGACCAGGTCGATCCCGCAGATATGCGCCCAGATTCCGTGCGGCGGCCGCATCCCGGCGATTTCGGGACGGAACTGGGCGTTGCCGAAGATCAAGTCGTTGGGAAGAATGCCCTCGTTGAGGATCTTCCGCGCGCCATAGATGTCGTCGAGGAACAGGTTGATCGCTTCGACCCGCTGGGTCAGTCCTTCAGACAGCCGCGCCCATTCGTCGGCCAGGAATACGCGGGGCATGATGTCGAACGGGATGATCCGCTCGCTCGCATCCTCGTCGCCATAGACCGCAAAGGTGATGCCGAGTTGGCGGAAGGTCGCTTCGGCGGATTGCTGGCGGCGCTTGAGTTCGGCGGCATCGGTAATGTCGAGCCAGTCGCCGAGCGCACCCAGCGCCGAGCGCGCGGTCGTCGAGCCGCCCGTCCCCATGATCTCGTCGAACGCAGCCCCTAATCCCATTCAGCCCCCAAAGCGCGGTCAAGCGTCAGGGTTCCATGCTGCTATGGAATGTTGCGGCGCACAAGGGCGAACAATACTGCCCTGGATCAGCGCGCGATGGCGCTTTCCTTCAACCATTCCTTCTCGAACGCCGCGCGCGCGTCGGCGACCAACTTCTGCAGCAGCGTGGGTTGCAGGAACTCGTTGCCCTTGCGCGTCGTCACTTGCGCCTGCTCGGGATGCGCCGGCAGCACGACGTCCGCGCGGAGCGCCGCCATGCGATCGAACGTCCGGCGGTAATCGGCGACGATCCCGGGATATTGCCGGTTACCGACCAGCTTGTTGCCCGCGACCGTCATGCTGCAAGGAAACACGACGGTTTTCACCCCCGCCTTGACCCGCACCGGCAGCACCCAGGTCGTGCACCCCGCGGTATGCCCCGGCGTCGCCAGTGCGGTCATCGTCATGCCGCCGAGGGTGACGGTCTCGTTGTCGATCAGCACGCGATCGACCTTCACCGGCGCGAACGTGCCAACATAATTCTGGTCACCGAAATGCTTGCCGTTCTCCAGCGCCCAGACATCGCCCTTCATCGCCATTATCGCCGCCCCCGTGTCGCGCTTGAGATGCGCAAGCCCGTCGGCGTGATCGAAATGCGCGTGGCTGTTGAGCAGGATCTTGACGTCGGAGAGCTTGATTCCGAGCGCCCTGATATTCGCCTCGATCGCCGGGACGTTCTCCTCCATCGTCCCGTCGAGCAGGATCGCGCCCTTGGGCGTCGTAATCAGATACGCGGCGAGCCCCTCGGTCCCGACATAATAGACGTTGCCGATGATGTGGAACGGCTTGATCGGGCGCGTCCACGCGGGCGGATCGTTCGCGGGCGCGGCGCCGATCAGGACGAGCGCGGACAGCGCGGCGAACAGCTTGGCGATCATAGTTCCTCCAGCATCGACGGGGTGAGCACTTGTGGCAAAACCGTCGGCTCGCCACCACCCGGGGGATAATAAAGATAGAGCGGTACGCCGGCGCGGTTATGCGCTTCGATGAAACGGCCCAGCACCGGGTCGCCGTTGGTCCAGTCGCCGACCAGAACCGCGATATTCTTGCGCTTGAACGCGGCCTGCGCGCGGTCGGTATCGATGGCGACGCGCTCGTTGACCTTGCACGCAACGCACCAGTCGGCGGTGAAATAGACGAATGCCGGGCGGCCTTGCGCGCGCAAGGCGGCGAGTTTGGCTTCGCTGAAGGCATTGGTGTCGGCAGCGATCATTGCCTGAGCGGGGCGGTGATCGATCAGCCAAACACCCGCGGCCGCGATTGCGAGCAACATCGCGACTGCCGGCACACCAAAGCCGAGCCCCCGCGCCTGCCGCCGTCCCGCTGCCCACAACACGACCGCGAACCCTAGCGCGACCAGCAGCGCGAGGCCCATCGAATCGACGCCCGCTTCCCTGCCGAGCACCCAGGCTAGCGCGATGGCGGTCAGCCACATCGGGATCGACAGGAAGCGGCGCAGCGTATTCATCCACGCGCCCGGTCGGGGCAGCCGCTTGCGCAGCATGGGTGCGTAGCCGAGCAGCAGGAACGGCAGGGCCAGCCCCAACCCCAGCCCGCCGAACACTGCAAGCGCCGCGGGCCACGGCAATACCAATGCTGCGCCCAGCGCCACACCCATGAACGGCCCCGCACACGGCGTTGCGATGAATGCCGCCAGCGCCCCGGTCGCGAACGCCCCGCTGGCGCCGCCCGCGCTGTTCACGAAGCGCGGCACCGGCAGTTCGAACGCCCCGGCGAGGTTGAGCGAAATCCCGACGGTCAGAATCAACAGCAGCACGACCACGCGCGGGTCCTGCAACTGAAATGCCCAGCCGACCGCGCTGCCCCCTGCGCGCAACGCCAGGATGGTCGCGCCGAGTGCCAGGCACATCGCGATCGCGCCCCCAGCATACGCCAACGCCTCATGCCGCGCGCCGCGCTCGTCGCCGCCGGCTTTGGCGAGGCTCAGCGCCTTGAGGCTCAGGATCGGGAACACACACGGCATGACGTTGAGAATCAGCCCGCCCAGCACCGCGCCGGCGGAGGCGAAAATGATGGCGGTCCAGTCGTTCGCCGATGCCGCGGTCGATCCGGCAGCGACCGTACCCGGCGATGCCGTCACCGCTAGCGCGCGGCCATCGACGCTCAGCACGCCGTCAAGCGTGCCGCCGCTTTTGCCCTTCGTCGTCAGAATCAGCCGGTCGCCGTCGCGAGTCACCGCTTGCGGCGCGGCATAGTCGATCACGCCGGTCGACACCGGATAGAAATACCCCCCCTCGCCCTTTGCCGTCGCTGGATACGGCACTGCGATCCGCACCGATCCGTTGGCCGCCTGATAGGTCGCCGCCGATCCCAACGGCTGCGGCAAGACCCGCCGCCACGCATCGAACGTCGCCCGCTGCGCCGGATCGATCGCGCCGTCGCCGACCGTCAGCGTGATCGCGAAATCGCCTTGTTCGGGCACGCACAGCTGGGCGGTGCAGACCAGATAGGCCATGTGCAGCTTGATCGGCAGCGCGGTTCCTGCCGCCAGCCCCGCCGGCACCTTCACCGTGACGATCGGAGCATAGGGTCGCTCGAACACGTAGTTCATCAGGCCCGAAATCAGCAGGCGTTGCGGTGCCGGATAAGCGAGTTCGCCGACCGTCACGCCCTTCGGCAAGGTCCAGTCGAGCTTGGCCGGAAATCCCGCATCGCCGGGATTGCGCCAATAGCCATGCCAGCCCGGCTGCGGCTTGGTGTCGAGCGCGATCGCCACCTCGCTCCCGGCCTTCGGCGTATCGCTTTCCGCGACCAACGCGATGCGCAGATGTGGACGGGACTGGTTGAGTTCGTCCTGCGCGCGCGCCGGCGTCGTCCAGGCCACAACCGCCAGCATCACCGTCACAATCACGAAACCGAACGCGCGCATCGCCGTCACTTGTCACCTCGCCCTCGTCAGCGCCATAGCGGTGCCGGCCCCCCGCGCCTACGGAGATCGTCGATGCGTCTTACGCGCTTGCTGCCCGTCGCTCTGCTATTGCTCGCCAGTCCCGGCACCGCGCAGGACGCCACCGCACCGATCGCGGCGGCCAAAGCACCGCGCCCCAAGCTGATCGTGGTGATTTCGGTCGACCAATTCTCAGCCGATCTGTTCGCACACTACCGCAACCGCTTCACCGGCGGGTTCAAGCGGCTGCTTGACGGTGCGGTGTTCCCGGCGGGCTATCAAAGCCATGCCGCGACCGAGACGTGCCCCGGCCATTCGACGATCATGACCGGCGACCGCCCGGCACGCACCGGCATCATCGCCAACGACTGGGTCGACCAGAACGGCCCGCGCCCCGGTATGGTCTATTGCGCCGAGGACGAGCGCGTGGCCGGATCGAGCTTCAGCAACTACACCGCGTCCGACATCAAGCTGCGGGTTCCGACGCTCGGCGAGCGGATGAAGGCCGCCGATCCCCGCGTCCGCACCGTGTCGGTCGCCGGCAAGGACCGCGCGGCGATCATGATGGGCGGTCATTCAATCGACGCGCTGTGGTTTTGGCGCGACGGTAAAGGGTTCATCTCCTACGCCGACCGCGCCGTGCCGGTCTCGGTCGCCCGCGCCAACGCCGCCGCCGACGCACAGATCGCCAAACCCGGCGCCGCCTTCGCCGAGCCCGCTTGGTGCAAGCCCATCGATCGCGCGATCGTCGCCAACGGCAAGACGGTCGGCAACGGCCGCTTCGCACGCCCAGCGAAATCGGAAGGGTTGTGGAAGGCATCGCCCGCGTTCGACACCGCGATCTTCGCGCTCGCCACGTCGATGGTGCAGGAAATGAAGCTCGGCAAAGGCCCGTCGATCGACGTGCTGACGATCGGCGCCTCGGCGACCGATTATGTCGGGCATGGCTTCGGCACCGAGGGCGCGGAGATGTGCATCCAGCTTGCCAACCTCGACCAGACGCTGGGCAAGTTCTTCGCGATGCTCGACAAGACCGGGGTCGACTATGTCGTCACGCTGACCGCCGATCATGGCGGCAACGACATTCCCGAGCGCGAACGCGAGCGCGGCATGCCGATGGCGGCGCGGATGGACCTGGCGCTCGCGCCGTCGAAGGTCGGGGCCGGGATCGCCGACGCCCTCGCGCTGAAGGGACCGCTGCTGTTCGGCGGGGTCAATGGCGACGTGTGGATCAGCAACAAGCTGTCGCCCGCGGACCGCGCCAGGGTGCAGGCCGAGGCAATCAAGCGCTACACCGCGGATCCGCAGGTCGCCGCGGTCTACACCCGGGAACAGATCGCCGCCGCGCCGGCGCCAGCGGGGCCGCCCGAGACGTGGAGCCTGCTCCAGCGCGCGCGCGCTTCGTCCGATGCGGAGCGGTCGGGCGATTTCTCCGTGTTCCTCAGGCCCCGGATCACGCCGATCCCGCCCGCCACCACGCCGACCGGGACGATCGCGACGCACGGCAGCATCTGGGATTATGACCGCCGCGTGCCGATCCTGTTCTGGCGCAAAGGGATGACCGGGTTCGAACAGCCGCTGTCGGTGGAAACGATCGACATCATGCCCAGCCTCGCTGCGTTGATCGGCTTCGCGCTCGCGCCGGGCGATATCGACGGCCGCTGCCTCGACCTCGACGGCGGGCCGGGGAGCACTTGTCCCTAGCGCTGCTCGTACAAACGAATGCCCGGCGCCAGCTTGTTCGCGCCGACCGCAAGCTGATCGCGGCTAACATTGGCGACGAACGCCGGGCTCTTGCCGAAATTGGGCGCCAACGTCGCAATGTTATCGACGACCTTCAGCCCCGCCGAGGAATAGGTCCGCGCTTCCGCCGCAACGACGATGAAGGCGGTCCAGTTCTCCTTGTTCGCCCCGTCGGCAAAGGTGTTCCGCGCGATCAGCCCGGTGCCGCCCTCCGACAGGTCGATCATGTAGTTGGTATTGCGGCCCCCACTGTCGTCGAAGCTGTTGTCGGTGATCGACAGATTCGGCACGCGCAGCTTGACGTAATGCCCGCCGCGCCCGCGCTCGAACCGCGACCGCGTGATCGTCACCGATCCGCGGTTCGCGAGGTAGATCGAATGCGCGCAATCGGTCGCGTCGTCGCACGTGCCGAGCCCCGCGAACGTCGAGCGGTCGATGACGATCTTCTGGCCCGTCGGCTGGCCGCCGAGAATGCCCTCCTGGCTGTCGAGGAACATCGAGTTGCGCACGGTCAGATTGCCCATCTCCGTACGGATCCCGGCGCCGTTGCCGTCCGCCACGTGCATGTTGCGGAACACGATGCCGTCGACCACCGACGACAGCCCGCGCAGCACGAACGCCGCCTTGCCCTCGCACGCCTCGCCGTCAAAGATCGCGGTGCCCGGCCGAACCGCCTTGAATGTGATGTTGCCGCCGGCCTGGACTGTGCATTGTTTGTACACGCCCGGTGCGATCAGGATCGTCGCGGTGCCCATCCGGATCGACTGCACCGCATCGTCGAGCGTGGCGAAGCCTTGGCCGGTTTCGACGACGGTGAAGGGCGCTGCCACGGGCGTTGAAAGAACAAGGAGTAGCGCAAGTGATCGGTGCATCGGTACCTTCGTCCCCCGCCTGCGCCGCGTCTGCCGGCACCACCAGCAGGAAACGACGTTAACGCCGACGCGCCGGCGGCCGAAGAGTTACCGCCATCAAATTATGTGCCTGAGCGGGTCAGTACAGGCGAACCACCGTCCTATTTCGAGACAGAGCATCGACACCTTGATTTAGGTCAATCATTCTGCCGCTTGTCGCTTGTTAATATTCTGTTAACCGATCGATAGCGGACGAACCGACCTCGATTCAGCAAATTATGGCGGATCGACGACAATTCTATTGGGGGAAACATTCAGTGAAACTATTTTATCTTGGTGCAGCAGCCGTAGCGGCATTCGTAACGAGCGGCGCGGCAGCGCAGACCGTTTACAACACCAGCCTGCAGAACGTGAACGGCGTCTTCGGGACGAGCACGGCGGCGACCACCACCACGGCGACGGGCACACGTACCACGGTGACCGGCCCAGGTCCCAACGCGGGCGCCAACCGCGCGCAGGGTGTTCCGGTGCTCAACCAATGGTATCAGGCGAATGTCGGTGCCGGATCGACCATCGGCATCACGACCGACTATGCGCGCAGCGGCAACGGCTCGGCCTATTTCAACAGCACGCAAGGCGACACCGGCAAGGGCGACCTGATCTATAATTTCGGGAGCGGCGGCGCGCTGACGCCCGTCGCGCTGTCCAGCCTGACGAGCGTGTCGTTCGACTTCTATCGCTCCAGCACTTCCGTGACGGACCCGAACTTCGCGCCCGTCTTCCGTCTGGATATGCAGAAGGATGGCGTATTTGCCGGCTCGCTGGTGTTCGAAAACGTTTACCAGCAGCAGACGCCTTCTCCCGTCGACACGTGGACGACGCTGACCGCCAATCTGACCAACGGAATCTTCTGGGCAACCAACGGGTCGCTTGGCCCAACGTTCGCTAGCGCCAATGGCGGCCAAAAGACGCTGGCACAATGGATCGCCGACAACGGTAACGCCAATTTGAGCGTGACGGGGCTGGAGATCGGCATCGGTTCGGGCTGGAGCGGCTCATTCTTCGGCGCCGTCGATAATGTGCAGGCGAACTTCGGGACCGCTCGTTCGGTCAATTCGAACTTCGAGGTCGAAGCGAACGGCGCAGTGCCGGAACCGGCGACCTGGGCGATGATGATGATGGGCTTCGGCCTGATGGGCTATTCGATGCGCCGCCGCCGCGCGACGTTCGCGATCGCCTGATCGAGCCGGCTGTTAGAAAAGGGCGTCGCCAGCGATGGCGGCGCCCTTTTTCTTGTGTCAGTCGAGGTTCGGCCGCAACCAGCGCTTGACCGTTTCCATATCCGCGCCGCGCCGAGTGGCATATTCTTCGGCCTGATCCATCCCGACCCGCGCGACGCCGAAATACTCGCTCTGTGGGTGCCCGAAATAAAAGCCGCTGACCGCCGCGGTCGGCAACATCGCGAAGCTTTCGGTTAGCGAGATGCCGGTCGCGTGATGCGCGTCGAGCAGCTTGAACAGGGTCGGCTTCAGGCTGTGGTCGGGGCAGGCGGGATAGCCGGGAGCGGGGCGGATGCCGCGATATTGCTCCTTGATCAGCGCCTCGTTGGTCAGCTGCTCGCCCTCGGCATAGCCCCACAACGTCGTGCGGACGTGCTGATGCATCCGTTCGGCCATCGCCTCGGCGAAGCGGTCGGCCAGCGCCTTCAGCAGGATGTCCGAATAATCGTCGATCGCCGCCTTGAACCGCGCGAGGTGCGGTTCGATGCCGTGCACGCTGACCGCGAACCCGCCGATCCAGTCGCCCGCGGGATCGATGAAATCGGCCAGACACATGTTCGCCCGGCCTTCGCGCTTGGCGATCTGCTGGCGCAGGAAAGCGAACCGCACGTGGCTCTCGTCATCCGCCATGTTGAGATAGTCGAAGCTGCGCAGCTGCTCGGCGGTCCAGTCGCCCTCGGGCGCGACGACGACATCGTCCTCGTAGCGCGCGCACGGCCACAGCCCGACCACGGCGCGCGCGGTCAGCCATTTCTCCGCAACGATACGGTCGAGCATCTTATTGGCGTCGGCGAACAACGACGTCGCGCTCTCGCCGACGATCTTGTCCGTCAGGATGGCGGGATAAACCCCGGCCAGCTCCCAGGCGCGGAAGAACGGCGTCCAGTCGATCACCTCGCGCAGATCGGCCAAATCCCAGTCGGCGAAGACGTGACGGCCGGGCCGCTTCGGCGCGGGCGGCTTGAGCGCCAGGTCGGCCTTGAAACCGTTGTCGCGCGCGACCTGGAGCGGGATCAGGTCGCTCTGGCTGCGGTTGGCGCGCGCCACGCGCACCGCTTCATATTCGTCGGCGATCTTGAGCACGTAATCGTCGCGGATCGTGTCCGAGACGAGCGTCGTCGCGACGCCCACCGCGCGGCTGGCGTCGAGCACGTGCACCACCGGTCCGTCATAGGCCGGCGCGATACGCAATGCGGTGTGCACCTTCGACGTCGTCGCGCCACCGATCAGCAGCGGCATCGTCATCTTGGCGCGCTTCATCTCCTCGGCGACGGTCACCATCTCGTCGAGGCTCGGGGTGATCAACCCCGATAGCCCGATCATGTCGGCATCGTTCTCGTTCGCCGATTCGAGGATCTTCGACCACGGCACCATCACGCCCAGATCGACGACCTCGAACCCGTTACACTGCAGCACCACGCCGACGATATTCTTCCCGATGTCGTGCACGTCGCCCTTGACGGTCGCCATGATGACCTTGCCCTTCCCCTTCGCGCCGGGCTCCTTCGAGGCTTCGATGAAGGGCAGCAAATGCGCCACGGCCTTCTTCATAACGCGAGCGGATTTAACGACTTGCGGCAGGAACATCTTACCCGATCCGAAGAGGTCGCCGACGACGTTCATGCCGTCCATCAGCGGTCCCTCGATCACTTCGATCGGGCGCACCGTTTGCAGGCGGGCTTCCTCGGTGTCCTCGACGACATACTGATCCATGCCCTTGACCAAAGCATGTTCGAGCCGCTTGCCAACGTCCCAGCCGCGCCATTCCTCGGCGGCCTTTTCAGCGACCGCATCGGTCCCACGGAACTTCTCCGCCAGCACGACCAGCCGCTCGCCCGCTTCGGGGTCCTTGTTGAGGATGACATCCTCGCACGCGGTGCGCAGCTCGGGCTCGATCTGGTCGTAGATGTCGAGCTGGCCGGCATTGACGATCGCCATGTCGAGCCCGGCGGGGATCGCATAATAGAGGAACACCGAGTGCATCGCCTTGCGCACGGCCTCGTTGCCGCGGAAGCTGAAGCTCAGGTTCGATAGGCCACCCGAAATGTGACAGTGCGGGCAGCGCTTCTTGATCTCCTTGCACGCTTCGATGAAGTCGACGCCGTAATTGTTATGCTCCTCGATCCCCGTCGCGATCGCGAAGATATTGGGGTCGAAGATGATGTCCTCGGGCGGAAAACCGATGCCGGTCAGGAGCTTGTAGGCGCGCTCGCAAATCTCTACCTTGCGATCCCTGGTATCGGCCTGGCCGACCTCGTCGAACGCCATCACGACTGCCGCCGCCCCGTATGCCATGCACTTGCGCGCATGCTCGAGGAACTGCTCTTCGCCTTCCTTCATGCTGATCGAATTGACGATCGGCTTGCCCGATACGCACTTCAGCCCCGCTTCGATCACGCCCCATTTGGAGCTGTCGATCATCACCGGCACGCGCGCGATGTCGGGTTCGGCGGCGATCAGCTTGAGGAAGGTCGTCATCGCCTCATAAGCGTCGAGCAAACCCTCATCCATGTTGACGTCGACGATCTGCGCGCCGTTCTCGACCTGCTGGCGCGCGACCTCGACCGCCTTGGCATAGTCGCCGGCCATGATCAGCTTCTTGAACGCCGCGGATCCGGTGACGTTGGTGCGCTCGCCGATATTGACGAAATTTGTCGAGGAGTTGGTCATTTTCTCTTCTTCTCCCCTCCCGCTTGCGGGAGGGGCTGGGGGAGGGCCTGTCACCTGGCCGATACGCGGGAGGACACGCCCTCCCCTAATCCCTCCCGCAAGCGGGAGGGGAATTTAGTCATGCCGCCATGAACATCGGCTCCAGCCCGGCCAAGCGCGTCCTGACTGCCGGCGTCACGATCTGGCGCGGTGCCAATCCGCGCACGCCGTCGGCGATCGCCTTGATATGTGCCGGGGTCGATCCGCAGCAGCCGCCCAGGATGTTGACCTGCCCGGCCTCCGCCCATTCGCCGACCAGGCCCGCGGTGGTTGCGGGCATTTCGTCATATTCGCCGAGTTCGTTGGGCAAGCCCGCGTTCGGATAGACCATGATCAGCGTGTCCGCGATCTCCGACAACGTCTTGACATGCGGGCGCAACTGCTGGGCACCGAAAGAACAATTCAGTCCGATCGTGATCGGCTTGGCGTGCCGAACCGCGTGCCAGAACGCCTCGACGGTATGCCCCGACAAGTTGCGGCCGCTAAGGTCGGTCAGCGTCATCGACATCATGATCGGCAAGTCGCGGCCGAGCGCTTCGCCGGCCTCGATCGCCGCCATGATCCCGGCCTTGGCGTTCAAGGTATCGAACACCGTCTCGATCAGGATGAAGTCCGCACCGCCCTCGACCAAAGCATCCGCCTGCTCGCGATACACACCCTTCAGATAATCGAAGTCGATCTCGCGATAGCCCGGATCGTTGACGTCGGGCGACAGCGACAACGTCTTGTTGGTCGGCCCGATCGCACCGGCGACGAAGCGCGGACGGCCGTCCTTCGCTGCGTATTCGTCCGCCAGCCGGCGCGCGATCTTGGCGCTCTCGATATTGATGTCGCGCACCAGCGCTTCCGCGCCGTAATCGGCCTGGCTGATGACATTGGCGCTGAACGTGTTGGTCGACACGATGTCCGACCCGGCGTCGAGATAGGCGCGCGTGATCGTTTCGGGGACGTCCGGCTTGGTGATCGCCAGGATGTCGTTGTTGCCCTTCTGGTCGTGAGTCAGTCCCAGATCGCCGGCATAATCAGCCTCGGCGAGCTTCCAGTTCTGGATCTCGGTCCCGAACGCGCCATCGGTGATCAGGATGCGCTTGGCGGCCTCTGCCAACAGTCTTTCGCGGGCTGACGTCATGCCGCCTTCTCCTGCAATGCGGGTTTCGCGCGGATGCCGAGCAGATGGCAGATCGCGTAGCTCAGCTCCGCCCGGTTGAGCGTGTAGAAGTGGAAATTGCGTACGCCGCCCGCGTAGAGCCGGCGGCACAATTCGGCGGCGATCGTCCCGGACACCAGCTGGCGCGCGGCGGGTCGATCGTCGAGCCCTTCGAACAGATGGCCCATCCACCCCGGCACCGCGGTGTTGCACATCGCCGACATCCGTTTGACGGCGGCGAAGTTCATCACGGGCATGATCCCCGGAACGATCTCGGCATCGATCCCGGCGGCGGCGGCGGCGTCGCGGAAGCGGAAGAAGGTGTCCGCCTCGTGGAAGAATTGCGTGATCGCGCGAGTCGCCCCGGCATCCATCTTGCGCTTGAGGTTATCGAGGTCATGGCCGGAATCGGGCGAGTCGGGATGGCATTCGGGATAGGCCGCGACCGAAATCTCGAACGGGTGGAGCTTGCGCAAGCCGGCAACCAGATCGGCGGCATTCTCATAGCCGCCCGGATGCGTCGAATACTTATTGCCGGCCGTCGGCGGATCGCCGCGCAGCGCGACGATATGGCGCACGCCGGCGTCCCAATAGTCGTTCGCGACCGCGTCGATTTCCTCGCGCGTCGCCTCGACACAAGTCAGATGCGCCGCCGCCGGGATGCTCGTTTCGCGCGCGATCCGCGCCACCGTTGCGTGCGTACGCTCGCGCGTCGTCCCGCCGGCGCCATAGGTCACCGATACGAACCGCGGGCCAAGCGGGCTCAACGTCTGCACCGACTCCCACAGCGTCTCTTCCATCTTCTCGGTCTTGGGCGGGAAGAATTCGAAACTGACCTGCGCATCGCCGGCCAGATCGGCGAACATCGGCGTCGCGAGTGCGCGCCGCGCCTCGGGCATTTTGTCGACCGAACCCATTACGCTGCCTCCGCTACCTTGACCGGCGTGCCACTCTTGCGCGCCAGCCATAACTTTACCGTCAACTCGCCGCCCTCCAGCGTCTCGGTCCGCACCGGCGCTAGTCCCGCACCGTCGAACCAGCCGAGCATCTGTTCGTCCGAAAAGCCCAGCCGGGCATGCGCATCGCGCGTCCGCAATTCCTCACGCCCATGCGGCGCGAAATCGACGATCAGGAGCCGCCCGCCCGAACTGAGCACGCGCGCCGCTTCGCCGATAGCTGCGTCGGGCGTCTGCGCAAAGTGGAGCACATGATGGACGATCGCCAGGTCCGCGGCACCC
>JBDSWC010000004.1:0-16835 GCA_039926845.1 Sphingomonas sp.
TACTGCAGCGCGACGAGCTTGCGCACGATCTCGCGCTGGTCGACCGTCTGGCCCTTCTTGAGGTCGAAGATCATCGCCGAATAGGTCTCGACCGACCCGATGCCGTACAGGCACGACACCGACGCGACGATGATCACGTCGTCGCGTTCGAGCAGCGACCGGGTGGCGGAATGCCGCATCCGATCGATCGACTCGTTCACCGAGCTTTCCTTCTCGATGTAGGTGTCGGAGCGCGGGACGTACGCCTCGGGCTGGTAATAGTCATAGTAGCTGACGAAATATTCGACCGCATTCTCCGGAAAGAAGCTCTTGAACTCGCCATAGAGCTGCGCCGCGAGAATCTTGTTCGGCGCAAGGATCAGCGCGGGGCGCTGCAACGTCTCGATCACCTTGGCCATCGTAAAGGTCTTGCCCGACCCGGTCACGCCGAGCAGCACCTGGTCGCGCTCGCCCGCCAGCGCCGCCTCGGTCAGCTCCTTGATCGCCCCCGGCTGGTCGCCCGACGGTTCATAATCGCTGACGAGCTTGAACGCCTTGCCGCCTTCGATCTTGGCGGGCCGCTCGGGCCGGTGGGGGATGAACGACTGCCCGGTTTCGGGCTCCGCCAGGTTGGTGCGAATCTGGATTGCCATAAGCAGGCAATATGGGATGTAGTAGGCCAACCCGCAACAAAGCGGGAACGGTCGCGTCCGGACATTCTTGGGGGAGTCGATACCATGCGCCGTTTTCTGCTAATTGCCCTGCTTGCGCCGCTCGCCGCGTGCAATGCCGGCGGCCCCACCGTCAGCGCGACCAACGCCAGCGAGGCGGAAGTCAAAGCCAAGGTCGCCGAAGCGACCGGGGACGCCGACATGATCGCGCCCGGTCGCTGGGAAGGGACGATGACGATCAGCGACATGAAGATGCCCAAGCTGCCGGCCGATCAGCAAGCCAAGCTCGCCGGCAAGATCGGTGGCGCGCAAAAATTCGTGAGTTGCGTGACCGAAGAAGACGTCAAGGCGAAGCGCGCGTTCTTCACCGGCGACAAGGGCGACGACAAGAGCTGCACCTATAACCGCTTCACGATGAGCGGCGGCAAGATCGACGCGGCGATGAGTTGCAAGAATCCGGGCGGCAACATGAACGCCACCATGACCGGCAATTTCTCGCCCGACAGCTATCATATGGACATGGCGTCCAATACGGACAGCGCTTCGCCCTATGCCGCGATGTCGATGAAAATGACGATAGACGGCAAGCGCACCGGCGCGTGCCGCGGAACCGAAAACAAGGAGTGACGATGCGCAAGACGATGATGACCGCCGGGATCGCGGCGATGATGCTGGGCGGCTGCGCGAAGGGCCCGCCCCCCAAACGCGAGCCGGGCAGCTGGTCTCAGACGATGGAGCTCAAGCGGTTCGAGGGCAACGACGCCGAGAAGGCCAAGGCCGCGCTTGGCCAGATGTTCGCGGCGATGAATGCGGTGACCATCTGCGTCTCGCCCGAAATGGCGGCGAAAGAAGACCCGACCGCCAACCTCGAAAAGCTCGGCAGCGGCGGCGGCACGTGCACCTTCGACAAGAAGTCGGCTGACGGCGGCTATCTCGACATCGCCGGCACGTGCAAGGACACGGCCGGTAAAAGCGCTAAAATCACCGCTACCGGAACGTTGAGCGCGAGCGATCAGGACGTCAACATGACCGTCGAGGGCTACGACACGTACGGCGCCAAAGAGGGCGTGATGGAAATACGCGTCCATTCGGTCCGTAAGGGCGAATGCACCGCTGGCGACATGCGCCCCAAGACGATGTGACCTAGCGCGGAAAAAAGGGAGGACGAACCATGATCGGCTACGCGACGCTCGGGACCAACGATATCGGCAAGGCCCAGGCCTATTATGACGACCTGTTCGGATCGATCGGCGCGAAGCGGATCATGGAGTTCGCCGAGCCCAACGGCTTTACGATGTACGGCACGGCGTTCGACAAGCCGGCGATCGCGGTGACCAAGCCGTATAACGGCGACGCCGCGACGGTGGGCAACGGCACGATGGTGGCGATCCCGTTCGAACGCCGCGATCAGGTCGATGCGTTCTACAATAGGGCGATCGAGCTGGGCGGCAGCGACGAAGGCGCGCCGGGCTTGCGCGGCGATGAGGGTCCGCAGGCGTTCTACGGCGCCTATTTCCGTGACCTCGACGGCAACAAGCTCTGCGCGTTCCGGATCGGGCCGGCCTAGCCCACCCTGCGATAGGCGACCCGCCACATCACGACCGCTATGCCCGCGGCCATCGCGGCCATGATCACGCTGGTGAGAAATCCGCTCGCCCAGCGGTAGAGCAACGTGCGCGCGTCCATCGCGGGCATCGTGAACATGCCGTAGCCATAGGTCTGGCCGCCGAGGAACAGTACGAATCCGATTGCCGCCCCCAGCGCCGCCGCGGCGATCGGCCCGCGCCGACCGCTCGCGTGGAGCAAGGCCCAGGGGATTGCCGCCAGCGCCGTGATCGACAGCGCGGTCATCAGCGACCCGATCAGCAATCCGGCGAGCAGCGCGCCGATATGGTATGTGCCGGCGAACACCATCAGCAACACGCCGATCGCGCCGCCCATCAGTCCACCCGCGCCGATCGCCAGCCCGACGCGGTCGATGCTCGTCTCGTAATGGCGCGACGCCGGTTGTGCGGGCATGCCCCTCCCCCTTTGCGCGACACATAGCATCACGTCCGCGCTGCTCTCAAGCGTGCGGGTTGCCCGATATTCCTCTCCCGCAAGGGGAGAGGGAAATGGTGGGTTAGCGTAACGCTCTGACCGCCGCCGTATCGAGGCAACGCAGCAGATCTACCCGCGTCATGGCAGGACGTCGCAACGGTGCGACATACGCTGGCACCTCGACCGTCCGTCCGATCGGCTCGGTGCCAAACCCGGTCAGCCCCGCGCATTTCTCTGCGGCGGCGAGCAACTTCGGCGGCGTGTCCCACGCTTCGTAGGACAGCCGGAACGTGCCCCAATGGACTCCGATCGCCCGCGGCGCGCCGAGCCGGCGATACACCTCGACCGCGTCGACCGGCCCGATATGGCTCCCCGCCGCCATCTGTCCGGCGGCGAAGCGGAACGCGCCGATCGGGATCAGCGCTAGCCGGATCGGTCCGCAGCTCGCCGCTTTGTCGGCCCAGCCGAAGTCGCCGGCCCCGGTATCGCCCGCGAAGAACAGATTGCCGCCGCTTGGCAGCCGCACGACGAAGCTCGACCACAAGGCGCGGTTGCGGTCGGCGAACCAGCGGCTGTCCCAATGATGGCCGCGATTGACGATCACCTCGATCCCCGGCCGCATCGCCACCCGGCCACCCCAGTCGCGCGCGATGGCCGGCACGCCCGCCTGCCCGATGACGCTGTCGTTGCCCAGGCTGGTGACGATCACCGGCCGGTCGCGATCCCACAGCCGCTTGAGCGTCGCCAGATCCATGTGATCGTAATGGTCGTGGCTGACGAGCACGAGGTCGATCCTGGGCAAATCCTCGAACTGGATACCGGGCGCCGCGACCCGCGTTGGGCCAAACCCGAACGGCCCGGCGCTCTTGCTCCACACCGGGTCGGTCAGGATGTTGAGGCCGTTGGTCTGCACGAGCACGATCGAATGCCCCACCCACGTCACCAGCATCCGCGTCCCGTCGACCCGCGCCGGCGGCTTGGCTGGGGTCACCGCAACATGGCCGGGCCAGGCGGGCCGGTCATCGCTGGCCGTCAGGTAGCGCAGCATCGTGCCGGTATTGGCCACGGGCAAGCCGTCATCGCCATCGGGATTGAGAAACCGATCGCCGTCGAAGTGATCGGTGACGGGGCCGCGATAATAACGTGCGTCGAGGAAGTGGGGGGCGATGCTGAGCGCGAGACAAATCGCGACGACGAGCCACAAAAGCGCCGCGCCGATTCCCCGGAAAATCAAGCCTGTCCGCATGCCCGCCCGTCTCACAGCGGGCGCGGCGGTTCAAGCCGCGATCAGCCCTGATCCTCGTACGCGAATTGCAGGATGCCCCAATGCCGTCCCTGCACCTTGATCGACGCGATCACTTGCTTGAGCAACAAAACCTCGCCGCTCGCGGTCGCGCGGCGATAGGCCTTCAGGCAGAACGGATCGGTGATCTTGCACTGTGCCTGAGTCTCGGGGAAATCGAAGATCAGGCCCTGGCGCGAATGCTCGGCGTTCCATTCGTCGTCGCCGGACCGCTGCGGGTGCGCGCGTTCGGGCATCGCCACCGCCCCGAAACCGTTGCGGTCGGTGAAGGTCATCCCGAAAAAACCAATATGCTTCCTCGCATCTTCCTGATGCGGGCGAGCCGCGGGCACGATGAAGCGCTGGATCGGATGCGTGAATTGCGCGGGGCTGCTGCCTGGGATCTGCACATAGTCCTCACTGAACAAATCGCTCGTGCTGATCTCGCCCGCTGCAATCGCCGCCTCGAGCCGCTCGGCCACCGCCTTCGCGGCGTCGAGCCCGAAGCGGATATACGGCGAATCGGCGATCTCGACCCCGCTTTGGGCGAAATATTGCAACATCGCGTTGGTGTCGTCGCTGACCCCGGTCAGGCGGCGCGACAGGCGTTGCAGCCCGTCGGCATTGCCGGTCGAATTGTGTGCGAGGCTGCCGAGGCCCGAGCGAATATTGCCGACCGATTCGACCATGTAGCCGATCGAATCCGCCACCGCCTCGCTATTGTCGGATAGCCCGCGCATCAGCGTCGACAGCCGCCCCACCAGCGCTTCGATATCGCGCGTGCCGTCATGCGCCGACTGTGCCTTTTCGACGCCGTGCGCGACGCGGTCGAGCATCCCCGACGCCTCGCCGGTCAGCGCGCGGATCGATTGCTCGATCTTCTGCGTCGCGGTCGCGGTCTCGTTGGCGAGCTTCTTCACTTCGCTCGCGACCACCGCAAACCCGCGGCCGGCATCGCCGGCGCGTGCCGCCTCGATCGTCGCGTTGAGCGCGAGCAGATTGGTCTGGCTGGCGATCCCGCTGATCACCGATGTGACGTGCGCCACGGTCTCGAGCGCTTCGTTGAACCCGCCCAGCGCGGCATGGATATGGCTGACCTGGTCGATCAGCTCGACGACGTTGGCGGTCGCGCCCGACAGCTGGCGGCTCGAATCGTCGATCACGCTGCGCGCTGCGCCGGCGCTCGACCGCGCTTCCTGAGCGGCGGTGGCGATGCTCTCGCCGCTTTCGGCGAGCCGCACGGCGTCGCCGCCGATCGCTTCGATCGTCGCCGCCTGGTCGGTCACGCGCCCGGCCAGCTCGCTGATGTCGGCCTGAAGATCGAGCGTCCGGATGCCCAGATCGCCCGACATCCGCGCCGCAGTCTGGACGGTTTGCGCGATGTCCAAATTCAAACCCCCTGGAAAATCAGGGGAAAGCGTTAATGCGCGTTGGTTAACGTCTGCTTAGCGTTGGCGTCTCTCTCAGACCTCTCACATCACCCAACCTGATCGCGGAAGCGTGATCAAGAAATTATGCCAGCAACTTCTCCCGCGCGATCTTGTCCTTCCACACCAATGGCGCGAGCTGGTGGACGTTGTGGCCTTCGCTGTCGACCGCGACCGTGACTGGGAAATCGGCCACTTCGAACTCGTAGATCGCTTCCATGCCGAGATCCTCGAACCCGACGACCTTGCTGCCCTTGATCGCCCGCGCGACCAGGTATGCCGCGCCGCCGACCGCCATCAGATACGCCGACTTGGCGTCCTTGATTGCCTCGGTCGCGGCGGGCCCGCGCTCGGCCTTGCCGACGCACGCCAGCAGCCCTTGGTCGAGCATCATCCGCATGAACTTGTCCATCCGCGTCGCGGTGGTCGGGCCGGCCGGGCCGACGACTTCCTCGCCGACCGGATCGACCGGGCCGACATAATAGATCACGCGACCGCGGAAGCTGACCGGCAGTTCCTCGCCCTTCGCCAGCATGTCGGCGATCCGCTTGTGCGCGGCGTCGCGGCCGGTCAGCATTTTGCCGTTCAAGAGCAGCCGGTCGCCCTGCTTCCAGCCCTGCACGATCTCCGGCGTCAACGTGTCGAGGTCGACGCGGATCGCCGCCGCATCGGGCTTCCAGTCGACCTTGGGCCATTCGTCGAGGTCCGGCGCCGGCAGATAACTCGGCCCCGACCCGTCGAGTGTGAAATGCGCGTGGCGCGTCGCGGCGCAATTGGGGATCATCGCGACCGGCTTGCCCGCCGCATGGCACGGCGCGTCCTTGATCTTGACGTCGAGGATCGTCGATAGCCCGCCCAGCCCCTGCGCGCCGATGCCGAGCGCGTTGACCTTGTCGAATATCTCGATGCGCAGCGCCTCGATATCGTTGCGCGGCCCACGTGCTTTGAGCGGCCCCATGTCGATCGGCTCCATCAGCGCCTGCTTCGCCAGCAGCACGCAATGCTCCGCCGTCCCGCCGATACCGATCCCCAGCATCCCCGGCGGGCACCAGCCCGCGCCCATCTGCGGCAGCATCTCGACCACCCAATCGACGATCGAATCGGACGGGTTCATCATCTTGAACTTGGACTTGTTCTCGCTGCCCCCGCCCTTCGCCGCGACATCGACCGAAACCTTGTCTCCGGGCACCATATCGACGTGCAGAACGCACGGCGTATTGTCCTTGGTGTTACGCCGGGTGAAGGCTGGGTCCTCCAGCACCGATGCACGCAACTTGTTCTCGGGGTTGAGGTAAGCGCGCCGCACGCCCTCGTCGACCACATCCTGCAGCGAGCGGCTGGTATCGTCGAGCCGGCAATCCATCCCCCATTCGACGAACACGTTGACGATCCCGGTGTCCTGGCAGATCGGCCGATGCCCCTCGGCACACATGCGCGAATTGGTCAGGATCTGCGCGATCGCGTCCTTCGCCGCGGGGCCTTGCTCCGCCTCATAGGCTTCGCCCAACGCGTGGATGTAATCCATCGGGTGGAAATAGCTGATGAACTGCAGCGCGTCGGCGACGCTCTCGATCAGGTCGGCGTTGCGGATGGTGGTCATGCGCGCCGCTCTAGCGCCGAGGCCTGCAATGAAACAAGAAGGCGGCATGACGATGCCAAAAGCGCTCGCGTTCGACGTGTTCGGCACGGTGGTCGATTGGCGCAGCGGGATCGCGCGCGCGGCGGCGCCGGTGCTTGCTGCGTTGGGGCGCGAGGATATCGATTCGCATGTTTTCGCCGGCGGATGGCGCCCGAAATATCAGCCGGCGATGGCGGCGGTGCGGTCGGGTGCGCGGCCGTTCGCGATCCTAGATGTGCTCCACCGCGAAACGCTCGAGGAGCTGTTCCACGACCTCGGGATCGATCCGCAAACCGTTGGCGAACGACCATTGGTCGATCTGACCCATGCCTGGCATCGCCTCGATCCGTGGCCCGATGCCGTTGCCGGGCTGACTCGGCTCAAGGCCGGCTTCCCGATCGTCACGCTGTCCAACGGCAACATCGCACTGATGGTCGATATGGCGCGCCGCGCCGGATTGCCATGGGACGCAATCCTCGGTGCGGAGGTGAGCGGACGTTACAAACCCGACCCCGAAGCCTATCTCGCTACCGCCCGCGCGCTCGCGATAGACCCCGGCGATTTGTGCCTGGTCGCGGCACACCATAGCGACCTCGCCGCCGCGCGCGCCTGCGGATTGACGACGGCCTATGTCGATCGCCCCCTCGAATATGGCGGCCGCCCCGCCCCCGACCGCGGCTTTGCGTCGGACTGGGAATGGCGTGTCGCGAGCCTGACCGAGCTCGCCGATCGTCTCGGTGTCTAGGCAACGCCGCTTTAACCGAACGACAAGGTCATTGACCTAAAGACGCCGGGCATGACCCAACTCCGAAAGCTAATCTCTAAGGCGATTGCCTGCGTGCTGTGCCTAGGCTCGATGCTGGCCGCGTCGCCGGCATCGGCCGACGATCTGCGCAGCGGCGGGAAACTGGTGCTGACCGGCGGCGTCAGCACCGTCGAAGGCTCGGCGGGTGGCGGCATCGCGACCTGGGCGCTGATCGCCGGGAACGAGACCGACGCCGGAATCGGCGCCACGGCGCACGTCAGCCATGTCGCGCTGCCCGATTTCGATCTGACCAGCTTCGGCGCGGCGATCGGCTATCGCGACCGCGTGGAGATTTCCTACGCGCGGCAGAATTTCGATACGCGCGCGGCGGGCGCGGCGCTCGGGCTCGGGCGCGGGTTCACCTTCTCGCAGGACGTGGTCGGCGTGAAAGTGCGCGTGATCGGCGACGCAGTATATGATCAGGACCGCGTGCTGCCGCAGATCGCGGTCGGCGCTCAGTACAAGCACGCTAATCGCGGCAGCGTCATCGCCGCGATCGGCGGGCGGCAATCGAGCGGCGTGGATTTCTACGCGTCCGCGACCAAGGTGATCCTCGCCCAAAGCGCCGTGATCGGCGCCACGGTCCGCCTGACCAAGGCGAACCAGTTCGGCTTGCTCGGCTTCGGCGGGGACAAAACGAACGCCTATCGCCCGCAGTTCGAAGGGTCCGCAGGCATGCTGCTCAAGCGCAACCTGCTGGTCGGCGCCGAATATCGCACCAAGCCCGACAATCTCGGTTTCGCGCGGGAACAGGACGCCTATGATCTGTTCGCCGCCTGGGCGGTGACCCGCAACTTCACGCTGACCGCCGCTTACGTCGACCTTGGCGATATCGCCACGGTCCGCAAACAGCGCGGCGCCTTCCTCTCGCTCCAGGCCGGATTCTGATCATGCTGTTGTTCGCGCTGATGCTCGCTGCCGCCGCGCAAGACGTGCCCCCCGGCGAAGATCCCGTCGCCCCCTACGCGCAGAGCAACGCCAATGCCGGCGCCGCGCCGTTCGCGGGGACCGGCATGCTCAAGGCGTTCCATGGCCGCGACGGGATTGCCCGGATCGTCGACGACACGATCGACCGCGCGCTGATCGACAAGCGGCTCGCCGATATTCTCAAAGGGCAAGACATCGTCCGCCTGCGCCGGCTGCTCAAGGAGCAGTTTTGCTACATCCTCAACGGCGGCTGCGGCTATACCGGCCGCAACATGAAGGACGGGCACAAGGACCTCGGCCTCCAGAACGCCGATATGGGGGCGCTGGTCGAGGACCTTCAGGCGGCGATGCGCAAGGAGCGCGTGCCGTTTTTCGCGCAGAACCGCTTCCTCGCCAAGCTCGCGCCGATGCGCCGCGACGCCGTCGAGCGCTAATCGCACGGGCGTCAGGCCGATAACGTCCGCAAGCGTCCTTCGTAATCGCGCTTGCCGATCGGCACGCCGTTCGTGCGCAGTATGTCGTAGGCGGTGACGGCGTGGAAATGGAAGTTGGGCAGCGCGAACGACAGGATGAACATCTCCGCGGTAAACGCGAGCCGCCGAGGGCCGATCTGCATGTCGAGTTCCTTGCCCGCGCAGGCATCGACCTCATCGCGCGTGAACCCCCGCAGCTTGGCGTCGGCCTGCGCGACCATCGCCTGGAGATCGGCGAACGGCATCGACCCGACCAGCGGCGGCGGCGCGAAGATGCCGGTCGTCAGCGCCTCCACGCCCCAGGCCGCATGGTGCGACAGCGCCTCGATCTGGAAATGGAACGGCGCCATGTCCGGAAACAGGCGTAGGTTCACGAAGTCGTCCGGGTCGGTCCCGGCTTCGGCGCAATGCTCCACCGCGCGGTTGAGGAAGGACGAAACCGCCTCGACCGTCTGCAAGAAGGTCGGCACGCTGAGGTCGTAGAGCGAGATCGACATCAGTCCCGCCCCTCCGGCGCGCCGAGCGGGAAGTAATGCCGGTAGGGTCGCGCTTCATCGAGTGCGCGCGCGTAACTCGGCCGCGCGAGCAGGCGGTCGCGATAGGCCCACAGGTTCGCGAAGCTTTTGGGGATCGCATAGGTCCAGTCGGCGTAGAGCAATGCCGGCGCCGCCGAACAATCGGCCAGGCTGAAGCTGTCGCTCGCCACCCAATCGCGGCCTGCCATACGCTTGTCGAGCCAGGCATAGGCGGTGTCGAACTGCGCCTTCCACTTCGCCCCGTCGTCGCCCGCATCGGGTTCGCGGCCGATCGCGACATAGACCATCCGTTGCTGCGGATAATTGATGTAATTGTCGAAGAAGCGGTCCCACATCCGAACCTCGACCGCGACGTCGGGATCGTCTGGAATCAACGGCTTGTCGGGGTATTTGACGTCGAGATATTCGATGATCGTCGTCGCGTCGAATACCAATCGATCACCATCGATCAGCGCCGGAAACTTCCCGATCGGCCAGAGCGCCGCGAACGCGCCCGCCACCGGCTCGCTGCCGTCGAGCATCACTTCCTCGAACGTGACACCCTTGTCGTAGAATGCTGTCTTGGCCTTCTGGCAGTAGGACGACAGCGGGTGAGCGTAGAGTTTGAGCGTCATTTCGCCTCTCCCCTCTTCGTCAGCACGACGTGCATCGCGGCGGCGCTGTTGACCTGTTCGGTCACGCTAAAGCCGAGCGCGGACACGTCGATACCCTCGAACACATTCTCCCCCTGCCCGAGAAAAACCGGCGATATCGCATAGTGCATTTCGTCGATTAGCCCGGCCTGCAGATATTGCCGCACCGTAGACACCCCGCCGCCGATCTTGACGTCGAGATCGCCCGCCGCGGCCTTGGCCTGTTCCAGCGCGCTTTCGATCCCGTCGGTGACAAAGACGAAGGTCGTACCGCCCTCCATCTCGATCGGTGCTCGTGCGTGATGCGTCAGGATGAAGGTCGGCGCGTGGTACGGCGGATTGTCGCCCCACCATCCCTTCCAGTCGGGCCCGCCCCAATCGTCTCCAGCGGGGCCGAACATGTTGCGCCCGAGGATGAACGCGCCGAACCCGGCCATACCGCGCGCGCCGAAATCATTGTCCACGCCCTCGTCGCCCCCGGGGCGGCCGGTCATCTGATGAAAGAAGCGGGTCGGGAAGAACCATTGATGGAGTTCTGGCCCGCGCTGGCCGAGCGGGTCGGCCAGGCTCTGATCGATCCCCGCGCCGAACCCGTCGATCGATACCGAGAATGCGCCAACCCTGATCTTACCCATCATTCCTCTCCATAAAGCGATTGCGAATCGAAAGCGGTTGCGTTTTCCACAACCGTAGGCATATTGCAATCGGTTATGACGCTTTCGGTTCCAGATGCCAAGTCGGGTTGTCCGATCAATTTGTCGATGCAGGTGGTCGGCGACCGCTGGAGCTTGGTCGTCATCCGCGACATGATGTTCGGCAACCGCCGGCATTTCCGCGAGTTGCTCGGGCAATCCGAGGAAGGGATCGCGTCGAACATCCTCGCCGACCGCCTCAAGAAACTGACCGCCGCCGGTCTGCTGACGCGCGCCGACGATCCCAGCCACAAGCAAAAGGCGATCTACAGCCTGACCGAACCGGCGATCCAGTTGCTCCCGGTGCTCGCGCATCTCGGCGCGTGGGGCCGGCGGCATTTGCCGACCACGCCCGACCTCGCGATCCGCGCGCAATTGCTCGACGAAGGCGGGCCGCCGTTATGGGAGGATTTCATGGCCGAGTTGCGCCACGCGCATCTCGGCACGCCGCTCCCCACGGGGTACAATCCGGTATTGTCCCGGCTGACCGCCGCCTACGAGGCTCTAGCGAGACAAAATTAATCGTCGGCGGCAAGCACTTACTAACGACTCCCCGCTAGGTCGAGGACATGCCGCTCCGCCGCAATCGATCCACCACCGAAGCGTCGCGCTCGATCTGGGGGGCGCTGGGGCTGAATGCGGATGCCGCGCCGGAGATCACGGACACTCGATTGAGCCGTCTCGCCGAGGTCGCCGCGATCTGGCCGTTCGTGCTGTTCGCGCAGATCCTGGCGCCGGCCAGCGTCGCGATGGTGGTCAATCATCTCGGCCATCCGGAGCTGCTCCGCGACGTCGCGATCCGCGGCGGACTGGTCGTGCTGATGTCGATCGGCGCGCTGATGCAGCTCAAGCTGCGCAGAGCACGCGAATGGCCGACCCAGGCGCAAGTGCGGACGCTGACGCTGAGCGCCGCGGGAATCGGCGCTGGGCTCCTGTCGCTGCTGCCGTTGCTGGCGAGCCCTCAGCTGACCCAATTCCATCTGGCCGGGTTCGTCGCCATCTTCGCCGCGGTCACGATCACCGCAATCGCCGTTCACCCGGTCCGCGCCGCCACGCTCGCCTACGCCGCCACGCTGGGCGCGATGGTGATGTTCAAATCGGGGATCGCGCTGCCGTCGGCGGTCGCGGCGCTCGCCTTCGTTACGTTAATCGTCGCAACGGTGCGGCTGGCGCGCGACGACCAGAAAGCGACCGAACAGCGCAGCTCGACCGGCAACGCCGGGCGTCTCGCCGAACAATTGGTCCGCGAGGTCGAAGAGCATGGCGACGGGTGGTTCTGGCAGACCGATCGCCAGGGTCATTTCACCTATCTGTCGGCCAAGGTCGGCAGCGAGTTTTCGCGGCTCGACATCAAGACCGCAGGTGCGCGGCTGATCGATACCTTCCGGATCGATACCGGATCGGGCGACACCGAACGCACGCTCAATTTCCATCTGTCGACGCGCACCTCGTTCTCCGATTATTCGGTGTGCCCCGCAACCGCCGAGGACAGCGATCGCTGGTGGTCGATTTCGGGGCGGCCGATGCTCGATGAGCTTGGCCGGTTCCAGGGGTTCGTCGGTTCGGGTCGCGATCTGACCGAGAAACGCCGCTCCGATGCGGAGATCACGCGGCTCGCGCTGTTCGACGGCCTGACCGGTCTCGCCAACCGCCAGCGCATGCGCGCCACGCTCGACAAGACACTGGCGCCGCAATCGGGCTCGCCGGGCACTACCGCGCTGTTCCTGCTCGATCTCGACCGGTTCAAGGCAGTCAACGACACGCTCGGCCACCAGGTCGGCGATGCGTTGCTCAAGCAAGTCGCACAGCGCCTGCAACGCTCGGTCGGCGAAGCGGGACTGGTGGGCCGGCTCGGCGGCGACGAGTTCAAGGTCGTGCTGCCCGGCCTCGGCAATCGCGAACGGCTGAGCGAGCTCGCCACGACGATCATCAATGCGGTGTCACAGCCTTACTTCATCGAAGGTTCGTCGATCTCGATCAGCGCGTCGATCGGCATCGCGATCGCCCCGGAAAACGGGCACGATTCGGAAACGCTGATCCGCAACGCCGACATCGCCATGTACGCCGCCAAGGCCGACGGCCGCGGCATCCACCGCTTCTTCCGCGAGGAATTGCTCGAGGGCGCGAAAACGCGCAAGCAGCTGGAGGACGACCTGCGCGGCGCGCTGGTCGCCGATCAATTCCACGTCGCCTATCAGCCGGTCGTCTCGACCGAGGGCGCGCGGATCGTCGGATACGAAGCGCTGATCCGCTGGAACCATCCGACCCGCGGTGCGGTGAGCCCCGCCGAATTCATTCCGATCGCCGAGGAATCCGGGCTGATCGAATCGATCGGCGAATGGGTGTTGCGGACCGCATGCCGCGAGGCATCGACTTGGCCCAACCATGTCCGTGTCGCGGTCAACGTGTCGCCGATCCAGTTCGCCAATCCGGCGCTGCCCGCCATCGTCACCTCGGCGCTGGCCAGTTCGGGCCTCGCGCCGCAGCGGCTCGAGCTCGAAATCACCGAAGGCGTCTTCCTCAACGAGGGGTCGTCGTCCGAGAATATGTTCAAGGCGCTGAAGGGGATCGGCGTCCGGCTTGCGCTCGACGATTTCGGCACCGGCTATTCGTCGCTCGGCTATCTGAAGAAAGCGCCGTTCGACAAGATCAAGATCGACCAGAGCTTCGTGCGCGGCGCCGCCGTTCCCGGTAATCGCAATGCCGCGATCATCAAGGCGATCGTGACGCTCGCCAACACGCTCTACATGGAAACCACCGCCGAGGGCGTCGAGCATCAGGACGAGGTCGAGCTGATCCGCGAGCTCGGGTGCAGCCATATCCAGGGGTTCGTCTACGGCAAGGCGGCGCGCTGCGAAGAAGTGATCAAGCAGCTCCAGACCGCCGGCGGTGTCGCCACGGCACAGGGTTTCAAGGTCAGCCGCAACCCGCGCTCGACGATGCTGCGTACCGCCCAGCTCGACCTCGGCGCCGCGCAGGGCGAAGTCCGCATCCGCAACATTTCGTCGACCGGCGCGATGGTCGACGGGATCGAATTCCCGACCGAACATATCGGCGTTGATGTGATGATCGAACTGCTGGAAGGGCAGATGTTCCCCGCTACCGTGCGCTGGGCGAAGGACGGCCGCGCGGGGATCGAGTTCAACGAATATTTCAACCTCGAACGCCTCAACGCCGCCGCACCCGCGCGCGGCCTGCGGAAGACGGGCTGACGCGCCTCCGCCGATTGCGACAGTAAAACTGCCTGATGAGAATCGGGCCGGTTCGGTCGACCCACAACCGGTTGATCGCGCATCGCTTCCCGCGAAAAAAATTGCGCAGTTCGACGTTCGTTCACTTGCGTTTCGCGAACCCCGCAGAAACCCGCGCGTCGCGCCCGATCGACCCAACCGGGCGACTGACGAACCGACTCAAAATAGCGACGAACCGAGTCATTAAAACGTCATTTAGCATATTGCGTTGAAGCTCGGTTGGGCACAATCTGTTGAGGTTCAGTTCGGGGGCGAACCCAAGCACTGGTAGATCGGTGCCCGCGATACCATATCGCGGGAACGGTCTTTTTGTGCCCGATGCACAGGCTGTGGACTATTTTTGTTCTCGTCTGCTCGCACCCGAATGGTAACATGGGGGTTCGCCCCCGAGTCGATGAAATAGCGGATCGAGCAGGGGCGGATGATGGACTTCAGAGACACCGAAGGAACGGGCGAAAACATGGCGACCGATGCGATCGAAGCAGCGACCCAGGCAATGGCAAGCGTAGCCAAGGCCAAGCCGGTCGAGCGCGATTCGAAGAGCGTCGCGCCGCAGCCTTACGCGCTCGAGGTCGATCATTCGCGCGACGCGCTGTTGACCGATTTCGGCAAGGACACGCTGCAGGACCGCTACCTGCTGCCGGGCGAATCGTATCAGGATCTGTTCGTCCGCGTGGCGTCCGCCTACGCCGACGACGCCGCGCACGCGCAGCGCATCTACGATTACATCTCGCAACTGTGGTTCATGCCGGCGACGCCCGTGCTGTCGAACGGCGGCACCGGTCGCGGCCTGCCCATTTCCTGCTTCCTCAACTCGGTCCCCGACAGCCTCAACGGCATCGTCGACACCTGGAACGAGAATGTCTGGCTGGCGTCGCGCGGCGGCGGGATCGGCACCTATTGGGGCAACGTCCGCGGCATCGGCGAACCGGTCGGCCTCAACGGCAAGACCAGCGGGATCATCCCGTTCGTCCGCGTGATGGACAGCCTGACGCTGGCGATCAGCCAAGGCTCGCTGCGCCGTGGATCGGCCGCTTGCTATCTCGACATCAGCCATCCCGAGATCGAGGAATTCCTCGAAATCAGAAAGCCTTCCGGCGATTTCAACCGAAAGGCTCTGAACCTGCACCACGGCGTGCTGATCCCCGATGCGTTCATGGAAGCCGTGCGCAACGGCGACGAATGGCATCTGCGGTCGCCGAAGGACCAGAGCGTCCGCGCCACGGTCGATGCCCGCGCGCTGTTCCAGAAGCTGGTGGAAACCCGCCTCTCGACCGGCGAGCCGTACATCATCTTCGCCGACCACGTGAACAAGAACATGCCGCGGCACCACCGCGAGCTGGGCTTGAAGGTCTCGACTTCCAACCTGTGCTCCGAGATCACGCTGCCGACCGGCAAGGACCACCTCGGCAACGATCGCACCGCGGTCTGCTGCCTGTCGTCGGTCAACCTCGAAACCTGGGACCAGTGGAACAAGGTCGAAGGGTTCATCGAGGACATCATGCGGTTCCTCGACAACGTGCTGCAGGACTATATCGACCGCGCCGAGCCGGGGATGGAGCGCGCCGCTTACTCCGCGATGCGGGAGCGGTCGGTCGGCCTCGGCGTGATGGGCTTCCACTCGTTCCTGCAAGCGCGCGGCCTCCCGTTCGAGGGCGCGATGGCGAAGTCGTGGAACATGAAGATGTTCAAGCATATCAAGGCGCAAGCGGACGAAGCTTCGATGGCGTTGGCGGTCGAACGCGGCCCCTGCCCCGACGCCGCCGACATGGGCGTGATGGAGCGCTTCAGCTGCAAGATGGCGATCGCGCCGACCGCGTCGATCTCGATCATCTGCGGCGGCACCAGTGCCTGCATCGAACCGATCCCGGCGTGCATCTACACGCACAAGACGCTGTCGGGCTCGTTCTCGGTCAAGAATCCGTATCTCGAGAAGATCTTCATCGAGAAATCCAAGAACAGTGAAGCCGTGTGGAGCTCGATCCTCGAACATGGCGGGTCGGTCCAGCACCTCGATTTCCTCAGCCAGGAGGAAAAGGACTGCTACAAGACCAGCTTCGAGATCGACCAGCGCTGGCTGATCGAGCTCCAGGCCGACCGCACGCCCTATGTCGATCAGTCGACGAGCCTCAACCTGTTCATCCCGGCCGATGTCGAGAAGTGGGACCTGCTGATGCTCCACTTCCGCGCGTGGGAGTTGGGCGTGAAGTCGCTCTATTACCTGCGGTCGAAGTCGGTGCAGCGCGCCGGCTTCGCGGGCGGGGTCGAGGCCGACAACACGATCGAAGCGCCCAAGTTCGAGCTCGAGAGCACCGATTACGACGAATGCTTAGCCTGCCAATAAAATGGCGGAGGCATCGGCCATAAGACAAGCCCCGGCACGCGTCGCCGCGTCCGGGGCTTGCTCGACCGTCGAGCGGGGCGTCCCGCGCGGGCGCTCAGCCGTTCGCTTCTTCCTCGAACGTCACCGCGACGTCGGCGTTGGCGCTCAGCCGCACCTTG
>JBDSWC010000005.1:0-19544 GCA_039926845.1 Sphingomonas sp.
CCAGCGGCAACGCGATACTGCTTGCCGCCCGTGCGCACGACTGCGAACATGGCCCTCATCACTTTTCAAATAAACGAACCCCGGCAAGCAAATGCCTGCCCGGGAAAGACGGGCCAACTAGGCAAACCCCGCCGCGCTGTCAACCGTCGAGGCGCGGAGAACGCCCTCGAAACGCGTGTGGCCCGTCCGCCACACTAAACGCGCGTATTGTGCAAGCGCAGCATAACTTTGTTGTTACATTTGGATGACAGCATACAGTCCACACCAGTAGCCGAGGGAGGAGAGGGCCCGACGTTGCTAAGGTAACACGTAAAAATGGGGAACCGGCCATGCGTCGCGCAATCATCACATCGTTATTCACCGTGTCGGCGATCGCGCTGGCGACTCCCGCGTTCGCGCAGAACGTGCCGGCAGACCCGCAAGCCGGCGAGACACCGGCCAACGACGTCGTCGTCACCGGGTCGCGCATCCCAGGCCGCACCATCGCCGTTTCGCCGGTGCCGATCGATGTTATCGGTGGTGACGCGCTGACGAATGCCGGCTCGAGCGAGACGAACAAGATACTCCGCGATTTGGTCCCGTCGTTCAACTTCCCGCAGCCGTCGTTGACCGACGGCACCGATTCGGTGCGCCCGGCGACGCTGCGCGGTCTCGCCCCCGACCAGGCGCTGGTGCTGGTCAACGGCAAGCGCCGCCATACCGCGGCCTTGATCAACCTCAACGGGTCGGTGGGCCGCGGCTCGTCGTCGGTCGATCTCAACGAAATCCCGCCGATCGCGATCGATCGCGTCGAAGTGCTGCGCGACGGCGCGTCGTCGCAATATGGTTCCGACGCGATCGCCGGCGTCATCAACATCCAGCTCTCGAAGAAGGTCGGCGTCAGCGGATCGGTCACCTTCGGCAAATACGACACGACGATGTCGGGTGTGAACGAAGTGCTGGGCATCCAGACCACCGGTGGCGTGCCGACCGTGCTGACGCCGGGCGCCAACGCGCAGGCCGATGTGCTGGCGCTCAATTACGGCAAGGAACGCGAGCGTCATGACGGCGACACGCTGACGCTGGCGGCGCGCGTCGGCCTGCCGGTTGGCGACGGCGGCTACCTCGTGCTGTCGGGACAGTTCCGCGATCGCGACCCGACCAACCGCTCGGGCGCCGATCCACGGCGTCAGTATTTCACCGTCGGCGATCCGCGCGAGTTGACCTTCAACCGCTTCAGCCACGGTTACGGCGACGGCAAGACGGTCGATTACAACCTGTTCCTGAACGCCGGGATGGATATCGGCCCGAACTTCGAACTCTACACGTTCGGCAGTTACGGCATCCGCGACGGCGTCGGGGCGGGCTTCTATCGCCGCTCGAACGACGCGCGTAACCGCGATTGGGCGGCATCGACCACGACCTTTGTGCCCTATTATCCCGACGGTTTCCTGCCCAAGATCTACAGCCAGATCGAGGACGTGGCCGGCGCCGTGGGGATCAAGGGCGATGTCGGCGGGTTCAACGCCGACTTGTCGGTCGTCTACGGCTCGAACCAGCTCGATTACCAGACGATCGACAGCTTCAACGTGTCGCTCGGCGGGCTGGCATCGCCGCGTCGGTTCGACTCCGGCGGCCTGGCGTTCGGGCAGACCACGGCCAACCTCGACCTCAGCAAGAAGTTCGACGTCGGCGGGCTGTCGAGCTTTGGCATCGCGTTTGGCGCCGAATACCGCAACGAGAACTTCAAGATCCGCGCCGGGCACCCGACCAGCTATATCGGTGGCCCGTTCATCGCCAACGGCGCGGCGCCGGGCGCGCAGGTGTTCCCGGGCTTCAAGCCCGAGAACGCGCTCGACCGGTCGCGTGACAGCTATGCCGGTTACGCCGAAGTCGATGCCGACATCAGCAGTGCCTTCACCATCCAGGCCGCTGGCCGCTACGAGCATTTCAGCGACTTCGGCAGCACGGTGAACGGTAAGGTCGCGGCGCGGTTCGAGCCGATCAAGGGTATCGCGATCCGCGGGTCGGTCTCGACCGGGTTCCGCGCGCCGAGCCTCGCGCAGCAATACTTCTCGACCACGTCGACCAACAACGTCGGCGGAGTGCTGATCGATATCGTGACGGTGCCCGCCACCAGCGCGATCGGTACTGCGCTCGGCGGCAAGCAGCTCAAGGCCGAGAAGGCGCTCAATCTCGCGGGCGGCATCGCGCTCAACCCGATCAGCGGGCTGAGCATTACGGCGGATTATTACAACATCCGTCTCAAGGACCGCGTGCTGCTGACCGAGAACCTGACCGGCACGGCGGTGGTCAACCTGCTGACGGCGGCTGGTATCAGCGGCGTCACCTCGGCGCGCTTCTTCGTCAACGGCGCCGACACGCGGACTCAGGGCGTGGACGTCGTCGCCAGCTATCGTGTGCCGGACTTCGGCGCGGGCAAGTTCACGCTGACCGCGGGCTACAACTACAACCAGACCAAGATCATCAAGCGTGCCACGCTGCCGTCGTTGCCGGGGCTAGTGCTGTTCGGTCGTCAGGAATCGTTCCGCATCACCGACGGCCAGCCGCGCACGAAGCTGAACCTGGCGGCCGATTGGGATCTCGGTCCGGTCGGGGCGACGATCCGCACCAACCGCTACGGCACGGTGTGGGTGGTCAACACCGGCACGCTGGCGCAGCCGCTGGGCAGCGTTGCCGGCGACCTCAAGTTGACACCCAAGTGGGTCACCGACGTCGAAATCCGCGTCCATCCGATCGACCAGGTGACGCTGACGATCGGGGCGGACAACGTGCTAGACACCTATCCGGATCGCCTGCCGATCGGCGGTGCGACCGGGGCTACCGGGTTCACGCCGAACAGCTACTTCATTCCGTATTCGCAGTTCTCGCCGTTCGGGTTCAACGGCCGGTATCTGTACGGACGGGTCGCTTTCAACTTCTGATCGCCGACGACGAACCACAAAGGAAAGGGGGCCGAATGGCCCCCTTTTCTGTTTTGGCGATTGGCGCGTCGTTCAGTGGCGATGTTCGCGCCGCAAATTATACCGCCCGTCGACCCGCCCGCTGAACAGGCCGTCGATCGCGGGATGCTCGATCGGCTCGTCGCTCTCGTCGCGGAGCAAATTCTGCTGGCTGACATAGGCGACGTAGCTCGATTCCGCATTCTCGGCGAGCAGATGGTAGAACGGCTGGTCCTTGGCCGGACGCACCGACTCCGGGATCGATTCGTACCATTCCTCGCTGTTGGCGAAGACCGGATCGACGTCGAAAATCACGCCGCGAATATCGAACATGCGGTGCCGCACCACGTCGCCGATCGAAAAGCGCGCGGTGGCGATCGGCGGCATCGGCACGCCGGCGGCGGATACGACATCATGTGGTTCGGAACGCGACATAACGGCAATGTAGGGTTTTTGCGGCACCGCACAAGCACGCCGCTTGTGCCCACCGATCAGTTACGTTAGAGGCCCCGCCTTCGACCCGCCCAAGGGGTGGACCTGCCGATGCGGAGAGGTGCCAGAGTGGTCGATTGGGACGGTCTCGAAAACCGTTGTGCCGCAAGGTACCGTGGGTTCGAATCCCACCCTCTCCGCCGGACGGCTTTGAACGCGTCAAGCGTCAATCCGGCTGATTGCAACAGTGGACAAAAGTCGCATGCTAGCGCTAACATAAAGTGGCCGAGGAACGAGCTACACGGGGCCGCGCGATCGCGACACCGTCGGTTGTTCCCTCTCCGGCATGGCCTTACTTCAAGCGAGAACGCGGGTGTCAACTAGCCGAGATCGAGATCGCGCGACGGCGTTCGACCATAACGCAGTCACGCCGCGTCGCCCGGGCGCAATCGACCGAGTCCGCTCATTCCTGCTGGCGCTGGCGTACGCGGCCATCCTCGCCATGTCGACGGCGCCGGCCCACGGGCAAGCCGCGTCGCCCGCCACGGTACGGCGCATTCAGGTCGATATCGCGAAGGCGCGCGCGCCGCTTGACCGGGCATTCAATTTCTCTGTCGGCGCCGATTATCCTGGGACGCTCAATCGCCCTGCGAGCCTTGCCCAGTTGCGCGTCGCGGCCAGCGAATTGGGCTTCCGCTACATCCGCTTCCACGCGGTCTTCCACGACGTGCTCGGCACCGTCCGCGTGGAAGAGGACAAGACCGTCTATGACTGGGGCAAGATCGACGCGCTTTACGACGCCTTCCACGCGATGGGCATCCGGCCATTCGTCGAGCTCGGCTTCACGCCGCAGGTGATGGCGACGTCGCCCCAAACCATCTTTTACTGGAAAGGCAACACTTCGCATCCCGAGCCCAAGGCTTGGCACGCGTTGGTCGATGCGTTCGTCCGCCACCTCATCGCGCGTTACGGCGCGGCCGAGGTTCGTCGCTGGTATTTCGAGGTGTGGAACGAACCCAATCTGGCGGGTTTCTGGGAGAAGGCGGACCAGAAGGCCTATTTTGAACTCTATGAGAATTCGGCGCGGGCGATCAAGGCGATCGATCCCCGACTCCGGGTCGGCGGACCATCGACCGCAGGCGCGGCGTGGGTGCCGGAAATGCTCGGCTTTGCCGCCGCCCGGAATGTCCCGATCGATTTCGTGACCACCCACACATACGGCGTCGATGCCGGATTCCTCGACGAATATGGCCAGGACGACAACAAGTTATCGACGAATCCCGATGCAGTGACGGCAGACGTCCGCCGCGTGCGGCGGCAAATCGCCGCCTCAAAATTTCCCAACCTCCCGCTTTATTTCACCGAGTGGAGTTCGAGCTACAATCCGCGCGACCCTGTCCACGATTCCTACATCAGCGCTGCGTATATTCTGGACAAGCTGAAAGCGGTGCGCGGCTTCGCGCAAGGCATGAGCTATTGGACCTATTCCGATCTGTTCGAGGAGGCCGGTCCGCCGCCGACACCGTTTCATGGCGGGTTCGGCCTGATGACCCGAGATGGCATTCGCAAGTCCGCCTGGTTCGCCTACAAATACCTCAACGAACTGCGCGGGCGCGAGGTGCCGTCGGGCGACGGCGAAACGCTGATTGCGACCCAGAACGGACGCACCGCCGTCCTTCTGTGGGATTGGCGCCAGCCCGAACAAAATGTCAGCAATCGACCGTTCTTCACCAAGCCGATCCCGGCGGCGGCGGCTGCTGCTGCGGAACTGCGCTTTTCGGGGTTGGCACCTGGCGGCTATCGACTGACGGTGCGGCGTACCGGCTATCAGGCCAACGACGCCTATACGCGCTACCTGGAAATGGGATCGCCATTGACCGTCGATGAGGCGCAACGCGCGGAATTACAGAACCTCACGCGCGACTTGCCGGAGAAAGACTTGATCGTGCGAGTCAATGCCACCGGCCGTTATTCATGGCCGGTGCCGATGCGCGCCAATGACGTGATTCTGGCGGTGCTTGAGCCGGTGAGAAACGCCCGGCGCCGGTAGGGATTTCTCGCGCCGCGGCCAAGCGTGCGACTCGCTAGCAATCAATCGCAGGTAGCGCTAACATTTTTTGATTGACTCGTCGCAAGACATGCTGAAATTTGGAAATTGCGACTTGGCAAAGATCGGAGACGTTGCGGCGCGATCGCACGATCTCCGACACGAGGGGGCAATTTATGCGCGTAGCTCGGTCGGCATCGACCGCTTATTGGCCGTCGATTTTCCGGGCGCGGGGCGCGCTCGCATCGATCATGCTGGCCAGCTACGGAGCCGGCGCAAGCGGCGCGCCCTCGATCGGTAGCCCTCCCGTCGTGACGCCGTCACACATGCCGGCGCCGACCCCCACGCCCGCGCCGAATGGCATTGCGCTGGCAAAGGCGATGGCACCCGGCTGGAATCTCGGAAATTCGCTCGAGGCGATCGGTTCGGGCGCGCAGCCGGCGACGAGTTCCCAGGAGACGGCGTGGGGAAATCCGCCAGTCACCCAGGAATTGCTCAACGCGGTCAAGTCGGCGGGCTTTAACAGCGTGCGCATTCCCGTGGCCTGGAGCCAATATACCGATGCTGCAGGCAATATCAGTCCAGCCTGGATGGCGCGGGTAACCGATGTCGTGACCTATGCGCGCAATGCCGGCCTGTACGTCATCATCAACATTCATTGGGATGGCGGCTGGATGCAGCCTACCTACGCCGAGCAGGGGGCGGTGAACGCGAAGCTGACCAGACTGTGGGCGCAGATCGCGAACAATTTCAAGGGCCAGGACGGCCATCTTCTGTTTGCAGGCACCAACGAAGTGATGGTCACGAACTTGTACGCTGCCCCTACGGCGGAACATTGCGCGGTCCAAAACAGCTTCAACCAGACCTTCGTCAACGCCGTCCGCGCTACCGGCGGCAACAACGCCACGCGATACCTCGTCGTCCAGACCTTCAATACGGGGATCGACTACGGGATGGGATGCAATTTGACGCTTCCGTCAGAGTCCGCCGCAAATCGGCTGATGATCGAAGTCCACTATTACGACCCGTACAACTTCGCGCTGAACGAGAAGAGCAAGGTTTGGCAATGGGGCTCGATCGCGGCCGAACCCAACGCGACCGAGACATCGGCGAGCGAAGCCCATGCCGACGCCCAGTTCGACAAGATGAAGGTCAATTTCATCGACAAGGGGATCCCCGTCATTCTCGGCGAATACAGCGCGATCGGGCGCACCGAATATGATCCCGCGGGGATGTATCGCACCTATTGGGACAAGTACATCACGCTATCTGCCTATCGGCGGGGACTGGTGCCGATGTATTGGGACAACGGCTATATATCCAACCACGCCACCGGGTTGTTCGACCGAACCAAGGCAAAGATTGCTTTTCCCGATACGGTAAAGGCCATCATCGAGGCGGCTAGGTAATGGGCCGCGCTCGATATGGCCCGCGCGGCGAGTTCCGGGTGGCCGGCAAAGCGGTCTTGCTGTTCCCTAACCTTTCGCCGCTCGGCGCGCGATGTGCCGCCGTGTCGCGCGGGGCAGGACCAACGCTCGCGTCGCTGCTGAGTGGTACCGGTCGGCTTTGAACTTCTAGGACAAGGAGAACGCTATGAGCTCCACGCGACGGCAATTTCTTGCGGCTGCACCGGCGGTCGCGGGTCTTGCGGCTGCCAGCGCGCGCGCCGGCTCCTTCCCTGCGGGGCCTGTAAGGCCGGATTGGGAATCGTTGGCAGCACATCGCCGCATTCCCGACTGGTTCCGCGATGCGAAGTTCGGAATCTGGGCGCACTGGGGAGCGCAATGCCAGCCCGAATGGGGCGATTGGTATGCGCGGCTCCTTTACATGCCTGGGCGGCCCAAATGGATGAAAGGCGAGACCGCGTACGACCATCATCTCCGACATTACGGCCATCCCAGCGAGACAGGTTTTCTGGACGTCATTGGTCAATGGAAGGCCGAGAACTGGCGCCCGGGAGAACTGGTCAGCCGATATGCGAAGGCCGGCGCGCGCTATTTCTTCGCCATGGGGTGTCACCATGACAATTTCGACAATTTCGCGAGCGCGCACCATAAATGGAACTCAACCCGGGTCGGGCCGAAGAAAGACATTCTCGGTGAATGGCGGCGTGCGGCGCGCGACGCCGGTCTGAAGTTCGGCATCTCCAATCATTCCAGCCACGCCTGGCACTGGTACCAGCCCGCTTATGGCTATGATCCCGAAGGCACGATGCGGGGCCGACGTTACGACGCCTATTGGCTGCGCAAGGAGCACGGCCGCGGCAAGTTCTGGGACGGGCTCGACCCACGCGAGCTCTATACCGGTCCCTATTTTGTCGCGCCGGACGGAATCGTCTCCAATGACGCAATGAACAAGTGGCACGGCGAGCGCGATGGCCAATGGCTCGAAATGGCGCCGCCGCTCAACCCAGGCTTCGTCCGCAATTGGCTGCTTCGCCAGAACCAGATCGTCGACGATTATGAACCCGATCTAGTCTATTTCGACGATACCGGGCTGCCCTTGGGACAGGCCGGGCTGGAGGCTGCGGCGCATTATTACAATTGGGCGTGGAAGCGGCGCGGTGAGGTAGATGTCCTGCTGTTCGGCAAAAAGCTCGGCGACCAGCAGCGCCGCGCGATTGTCGAGGATGTCGAGCGAGGTGTGCTCGACGCGATCCGTCCGGACCCGTGGCAGACCGACACCTGTATCGGCAGCTGGCACTATTCGCGCAGCATCTACCAGGACAATGCCTACAAATCGCCGAAACTTGTCGTTCAGATGCTGAGCGACATCGTCTCCAAGAACGGCAACCTGTTGCTCAACATCCCGGTTCGCGGCGACGGCACGATCGACGAGAAAGAGGAAGCGATTGTTGATCGGATTGGCGCGTGGTTGACGCGAAACGGGGAGGCAATCTTTGCCACGCGCCCGTGGCGCAGCTTCGGCGAAGGTCCAACCAAACCACCGCCGCCCGGCAATTTCTCCGAGGACAAGCTCAAGCCCTTCACGGCCGAGGACATTCGTTTCACCAAAAAAGGCGACTCGCTCTACGCCATTTTCCTTGATTGGCCGCGGGCGGAGAGCGTGATCCGGTCGCTCGGATCAAATGCGCTGCCTCAAGCCGTGGTCGAACGCATCGACCTTCTCGGCGGCGGGCAGATCCCGTTCCGGCGCGAGGGAGAGGCGCTTCGCCTGACACTCCCCCCTCCCGAGAGCGACGCATTCGTGCCGGTACTCCGAATCCGCGGTACTGGCCTAGTCGCGCCGGGATAAGCGCAAAGGATCACTTGACTTGTCGGCTGACTCCATAAAGGTAGCGTTACCATAGAAGCTGAGGGGATGTCTTTACGTGACTGGTTTCGGGGCGCTTCGCGGAGATTGTTTGCCCGCTGACTGGCGCCAGGGCGTCTTTGTCGGCAGGGTCGCCCGCGTTGAAGGACCAGCCCCCGTCCTGATCGTCGATGGCATCGCTCATGACATGGCGCGTGTCGCGCCGACGGTGTCCGAACTGTTGGCCCGGCGCGTGAGCGATCCGGCCGGCGGGGAACGGCTTGACGCGGTCGAAACGCTTGACTGGCGGAGTCCGATCGACCTGCAATGCATCAAGGCGTCGGGCGTGACCTTCGCGGTGTCGGCGATCGAGCGCGTGATCGAGGAGCGTGCGCGCGGCGACGCCGGTGTCGCTGCAGCGATACGCAACACGCTGGCGGCGCATGTCGGTGGGGACCTTAGGTTCGTTACCCCTGGTTCGCCCGAAGCGGCCGCGCTCAAGGCCAATCTCATCGCCAGCGACATGTGGTCGCAATATCTCGAGGTCGCGATCGGTCCCGACGCCGAGATATTTACCAAGGCGCCGGTGCTGTCTTCCGTCGGCTCAGGCGCGCCGGTTGGTGTGCGGTCGGATTCCACTTGGAACAACCCGGAACCCGAAATCGTGCTGGTAGTGGACCCTGCCGGCGAACCGGTCGGCGCGACACTGGGCAACGACGTCAATCTGCGCGACTTCGAGGGTCGTTCGGCGTTGCTGCTAGGCAAAGCAAAGGACAACAACGCGTCGTGCGCGATCGGACCGCTGATCCGGCTGTTCGACGACGACTTCACGCTGGACGACGTACGCTCGGCGACCGTCGACCTGACGATAGACGGTGCGGACGGCTATCGCCTTACCGGGTCGAGCAGCATGAAGCTGATCAGCCGCGACCCACTAGAGTTGGTGCGGCAGGCGATGAGCGAGCACCATTATCCGGACGGCTTTGTTCTATTTCTCGGCACGATGTTTGCGCCCGTGCAGGACCGCGACACACCGGGATCGGGTTTCACGCACAAGGAGGGCGACGTCGTCACGATCTCGAGCGAAAGGCTAGGTAAGTTGGTCAACAGCGTCACCAGTTCGAAAAACGCGCCGGCGTGGTCGTTCGGGATCGGCGACCTAATGCGGAATCTTGCATCACGCGGCTTGATGACCTCTACGCCGGCGCTTTCTGAGGCCTTGGACTGATGTTGCAGACCGACAGAGTTCCGGCTCGGGCGACGTATCCCAGCCTTAGGGGTAAACGCGTGGTGATCACCGGTGGTGCGACCGGGATCGGGGAGGGGTTGGTCGAGGCGTTTGTGGCGCAGAGCGCGCGCGTCGCTTTCATCGATGTCCAAGACGACGCGGCACACGCATTGGTCGATCGGCTGGGGGGCGCGCGCGCCGTTCACTTTAGCCGGTGCGACCTGACGGATGTCGATGCGCTTAGACAGAGCATCGGCACCATTGAGAATGGGCTCGGCGGCGTTGATATCCTGGTCAACAACGCGGCGAACGACGATCGTCACACGATCGACGAGATTACCCCGGCCTACTGGGATCAGCGCATGTCGATCAATCTGCGCCATCAGTTCTTCGCAAGCCAGGCGGTCGTTCCGGCGATGCGTCGCGCGGGGGGTGGGGCGATCGTCAATTTCGGTTCGATTAGCTGGCACCTGGCCTTGCCCGACCTGCTGATTTACCAGACCGCCAAGGCGGCGATCGAAGGCCTGACCCGCGCGATGGCGCGCGATCTCGGCCGTGACAATATCCGCGTCAATGCGGTCATTCCGGGCAACGTCCAGACTGCGCGGCAGGAGCGCTGGTACGCTCCCGAGGCCGTGGCCGAGCTGGTTGCTGCGCAATGCCTGGACGGCCGTATCCAGCCGGCCGACGTCGCCGCTCTGGTGCTTTTCCTGGCATCGGACGATGCCAGGATGTGTACCGGCCACGAATATTTCGTCGATGCCGGATGGCGCTGACCAGCGCCCCGAACGTTATCGCCCCCGTCGGCGCGACGCTGGGCGAAGGTCCGGTATGGATCGACGGAGCGCTGTGGTTCGTCGATATCAAGGCGCCGTGCGTCTATTGCTTGCAAGGTAACGGCAAACTGGAGCGGTGGCCCGCGCCGGCGCCGGTCGGCTGGGTTCTGCCAGCGACGGGCGGTGGGCTGCTCGCCGGGCTGAAATCGGGTATCCACCACTTCGATCCGGCCAGTGGTGGATTCTCGGCACTGATAGCCGTCGAGCTCGGCATGCCGGACAACCGGCTCAACGACGCGGTGGCCGGACCGGACGGCGCATTGTGGTTCGGATCGATGGACGATCGCGAAGCGGCGCCGTCGGGCCGGTTCTATCGTTATGCGGGCGGTCAGCTGTTCGATACGGGGCTGCCGGGCGCCGTGGTGACCAACGGCCCCGCGATTTCGCCTGATGGCCGCACGCTGTATGTCACCGATACGTTCGCCGGGACGATCGGCGAGGCGGCGATTAACGACGATGGTTCGCTCGGCCCGCTGCGTCCGTTCGTGGCGATCGACCGTGCGGATGGCTACCCCGATGGCCCGACGGTCGATGCCCAGGGGCACGTATGGACCGGGCTGTTCGGCGGCTGGAGCGCGCGGCGGTACGATCCCGCCGGCGTGCTGGTCGAAACGATCCGCTTCCCTGTCGCCAACGTCACGAAGATCGCGTTCGGCGGGCCGGCACTGACGACCGCCTACGCGACGACCGCAAAGCTCGCGCTCGACGCTGACGCTCTCGCTGCGCAGCCGCTTGCCGGGCATCTCTTCGCGTTCGACGCCGGAGTCGCGGGCGTGCCGGTGAACAACGTCCAACTATAACAAGAGATATGGGAGAGCGGGATGAACGGGGAAGCGGCAAAGACCAACAGCGGCCTTATCGCGATGATCGTCGCGGTCGCCACGATCGGCGGATTGTTGTTCGGTTACGACAGCGGTGCGGTGAACGGCACGCAGCCTGGCCTCAAGGCGGCGTTCGGCCTGAGTGAGAGCGGGCTCGGCTTCACCGTCGGGTCGCTGTTGATCGGCTGCTTCATCGGCGCGTTCTTTGCCGGAACGCTCGCCGACCGGATGGGCCGCCGCAACGTCATGCGGATCGCGGCCTTGCTGTTCCTGGGTGGCGCCCTGGTTCAGGGCTTCGCGCACCTCCAGCCGATCTTCGTGATCGCGCGGATCATCGGCGGCATGGCGGTGGGAGCGGCCAGCGTCCTTTCGCCCGCTTATATCTCCGAGGTTGTGCCGGCCAACATTCGTGGCCGGATGACGACGATCCAGCAGATCATGATTATCTCCGGCCTGACCGCCGCGTTCGTGGTGAATTATTATCTCGCCCACGCGGCCGGCGCATCGACGGGAAAACTTGGCGGCATCGAGGCGTGGCGATGGATGTATCTGATGCAAGCGCTGCCCGCCGCCGTTTTCCTTGCTGCGCTGTTCCTGATCCCGGAAAGCCCGCGCTACCTGATATCCAAAGGGCGCGAGGGAGAGGCGCAGAGTGTGTTGACCCGCCTGTTCGGCGCGGATGCTGCTACTACCAAGCTGGCCGAAATCCGCGCCAGCTTTAACGTAGATTACCGTCCTAAGCTGCGCGATGTTCTAGACCCGGTGAAGGGTGGTATCCGTCCCGTCGTGTGGGCCGGCCTGCTGCTCGCGGTGTTCCAGCAACTCGTCGGCATCAACGTCATCTTCTACTACGGATCGACATTGTGGCAGCTGGCGGGTTTTACCGAGGCCGATTCGCTGCTGATCAATATCGTGTCGGGCACGGTGTCGATCGCCGCCTGCCTCGTCACGGTCGCGCTGGTCGACCGCATCGGACGCAAACCACTGCTGCTGATCGGCTCGGCCGGAATGGCGGTAACATTGTTCGTCCTTGTCTATGCGTTCGGCCACGGCTCTCTCGATGCCGCGGGCAAGCTGCACCTCTCGCCCCAACTCGGCACGACCGCCGTGGTCGCGGCGAACCTTTATGTGATCTTTTTCAACTTAAGTTGGGGCCCGGTGATGTGGGTGATGCTCGGGGAAATGTTTCCCAACCAGATCCGCGGTTCGGCGCTTGCGGTGTGCGGCTTCGCGCAATGGTTTGCGAACTATCTAGTCGCGCAGAGCTTCCCGGTAATGGCCGCCAAGCTAGGGCTCGCGACCAGCTACACGTTCTACGCGGTGTGCGCGGTGATCAGCTTCTTCCTGGTTCAGAAATTCATCCACGAAACCAAAGGCAAGGAACTCGAGGAAATGACGGGCTGACTATCGCGCCGTTAAAACGAAAGGGCGTGGGAGGCGATCGCTTCCCACGCTCTTTTGAAACAACGGGCGATCAGCGGCGGATCGTCACCGGCCGGCCGTCATAGATCACGCTGCGCGCTGGATTGGACGCGAAGTCGGACGCCGCGGCCGAGCGAGAGTCATAGAAGCGTACCGAGATCGACCGCTTTGCCGCCATCCCGTCATAGCCGCCGATCCGCGCGCCGATCATCAGCGTGCCGCTCTTGTCGTCCCAGCGGATCGGGATGCGCGCGTATTTGCCCTTGGCATAGCCGTCACTTAGCCCGTCGTCTTCGTAGATCGAATAGCTGCCGTTCTCGCCGGTAAAGACGTGGAGCACGAGCGGCCCACCGGGTTGCTCGCGGGTGGTCTGGACATCGGGACCGGTCGGCAGGATTGCCCCTGCCCGAACGAACAACGGCATCCGCTCGTAAGGAGCCGCGGCAATGATAGACTGACCTCCGGGATAATAGGTGCCGCGGTTGAAGTCGTACCAACCGGTGCCGGCGGGCAAATAGACCCGCCGGCTGCGCGCCCTGAATTCCGACACCGGCGCAACGAGCAGCGACGGACCGAACAGGAATTCGTCGTCGATCCCCCAAGTGCGGCGATCGCCGCCGAAATCCATCACCAAGCCGCGCATGATGCTGCCGTCGGCGAACCAAGTGTCGGCGGCGGCAGTGTAGATGTACGGCATCAGCCGATAGCGCAGCTTGTCATACCAGATCATCGATGCCTGCATCGCGGAGTCGTCGGCGGCGATGTTGTAGATCTCGCGGTAGGGAAACTCGCCATGGCTGCGGAACAGAGGCGAGAAGGCGCCGAACTGGAACCAGCGCAGGTGGAGTTCGCGCCATTCGGGCTGGTCGGCGGGGCGCTGCTGGGTGTATCGATCCTCGACTGCGAAGCCGCCGATGTCTTGGCTCCAGTTGGGCAGCCCCGACATCGACAAATTGACGCCTGCCGAGATCTGGTCGCGCAGATTGTCCCAGCGTGCTGCGATGTCGCCCGACCATACCGCGGCGCCTGACCGCTGGATGCCGCCGAATGCCGAGCGGGTCAAGATGAACGGACGCCGCCCCGGCTGGGCGCGGCGAAGGTTGTCGGCGAAGCCCTGAACGTGGGCCAGCGGATAGGTGTTGAACACCGCCGCGCCCGGCCCGCGCACGGTCGGCCCCATCTGGTATGAGCGTTCCTCGATCGACAAGTTCGAATGCCAGTCCGGTTCATCGGAATCGAGCCACCAGCCGTCGAACCCCTTTGAGACCAGTTTGTCGTCAACCTGGTCGAAGAAAAGGTCGCGCGCCCCTTTGGTATAGGGGTCGTAGAAGGTGTTGGCATAGCCTGGCCCGACCCAGTCGCGCTGCCCCGCATCGAGCGGACGGCGGTAGAGATAGCCCTTGGCGTCAAGCGCCTTGCCGTTCGCCGTTGTCGGATAGAACTTCGCCCAGACCGAGATCATGATGCGCGCGTCGAGCGCGTGGACTTCGTCCACCATCCCCTTGGGATCGGGGAAGCGGCTCTTGTCGAAATCGTGGCTGCCCCAAGTGTCGTCGACCCAATAGCGCCAGTCGAGGACGATATTGTCGAGCGGGATGCCGCGCTTGCGGTGTTCGCGCACGACATCGACGAGTTCGGCCGCTGTGTTGTAGCGCTGGCGGCTCTGCCAGAAACCGTAGGCCCATTTGGGCAGTAGCGAGGCCTTGCCGGTCAACGCGCGGTAACCGGCGATCGCGCCATCGATCGAGCCGCCACCGACGAAATAGTAATCGATCCGCTTGCCGACGTCTGAAGTCATCCACAGCGAATGGCGGTCGGCTGCGGGCAGGGGGCCATTATGGACGAGCCCGATATAACCGGCGTTGGGCTCCCACTCGACGCGAATCGCGAGCGGCTTTCCCGCCGTCATTGGCACGTCGAAATTGTGGAACCACGGGTTCCAGTTTTGTCGCCAGTGCGACATCACCAGTTTCCCGTCGGCATAGACCTTCATGTAGCTCGATGCGTAGAGCCGGAATTTGTGCAATCCGGTCGTGCCAGCGGTTACGTTACCGGTCCAGACGACGCGCTGTGCTTGGGTGTTGACGCCCGCAGTGTTCTGCCCGCTTTCGCCTGACGCCTTGGTGGGAGCCTTAGCCGCGGCCGGCCAATTCTTCTGGTCTCGAATGAACTGATAGTCGATCGTCGCTTCCTGACGGCTCGCTGCGAGCCGGTCGCCGAGATAATAGTCGGCCTTCCACCCCGGCTTGCCGGCGCTTGTCACCTTCAACTCGTCGTTGCCGACCAGTGCATATGGCCGGGGATTGCCGAACCGCGTGATCCCGTCATTGTCCCACAACAGCCCGTAGCCGCGGGTCGAGACGACGAACGGAATCGCGATGTCCATATTGTGCTGGGCGAGTTCGACGTCCTCGCCGTTATAATTCATCTGCCGGTTCTGATGCTGACCGAGCCCGTAAAAGCCCTCATCAGTACCGCGATTGAATTGCTGGCTGAACGCGAAATACGGTTTGTTCTCCACCGACACTGCCCTGAATGGCGTGCGCGCCGCCTCGGCGAGCACGGGTTTGCCGGCGGCATCGAAGAAGCTGACCGCACCGTCGGCGAGACGGATTCGCGCGCTCGCCTTCGCCAGCTTCAGCGCCACGTACCCGCCTGCATTCGTGACCACCGGGTCGCCGTCGGGCTGCGCGACGACCATCAGGCTGGAGGGCGCATCGTCGAGATCGGCGCTCGGGGTCGCGGTCACCCGGAATGTCCCCTCGCCATAGGCGAGCACGCGGACACGCCGCGCCGGGCCTGATAGCGGGCTGACCACCACGCCGTGATCGATCCGCGCGACAGATCCGCCCGGAACCGGCGCGGTGGCGTCCGTGCCCATCGCGCGCGCTGCCAGATGCCCCGCGCCACCTAACGCGATTGCCGCCGAGCCGAGCATCAACCATCGCATCGCCGTCATTTCCACGCCCCCATCGTCACTTTGAGCCACACCGGTCTACCGGTGAAGTTGAGTCCGTAATCGGTCTGATCGCCGTTCCAGACGCGCTCGAACACCCAATTGCCCTGCGCATCGAAATGACCTTCTTCGACCTTGAGCATCATGCCGTTGCCGCCGCTCGCGTCCTCGATGCGCAAGCGGACGTCGGTGCCGGTCAGGAGGAACTGGTCAGGGCCCAACTGCGCGGCCAGTGCGCCGCCGATCGGTTGGCCCTTGGTCGGAGAAGGATCGGTCTTGATCCAGGTCGGGTTGCGGTCGCCGAACTGCCAGATGTCATACTGGGCGGTGATCTTCCAAGGTCCAAACGTCTTCGACTGGTCGGCGGCGTCCAGCATCTTGGCGGCACCCCAAACGGGGTGATCGAAGGCGATCCTTGCCCAGGCTCGCGCCGCCGGTGCCAGAAAGCGATATTTGACGGCAAATGCCTCGACCGTCGCTGGATCAAGTTCCTTCGCGCCGAGCGGGTAGTTGAAATAGCCCGTGTCGTCGAAGCCAAACGGTGAGAAGCCGATCGCGCCTTTGCCGAGCGCGGCCCAGAGGAAACGGGCGTATTCGGCCGCGTTGCCCGTTTCGGGCACCATCAACGGATTGTCGGGCCGCGCATAGAGGTCGAGGTATTTTGCATAGGCTTTCGGGTCGCGATTGTAGATGTCGGGCGCGACCAGGGTGATATGGGGAGCGCCGGCGCGCCACACGTCGATCACCGGCCAGTCGGGTCCGCCGCTCGGCCCGCCCGACGCCGCCGCCGGTCCGAACGGGTCGCCCAGCGCGGCGTTGGCGTACATCGGCAGGTTCTTGACCGCCTGCCCCGCAGCGGCGACTTCATCGACATAGTGCGCGACGTACCAGGCGCTGAAGGCGGTATCGGCCAATTTGCCGAAGGCCTGCGCCCAGGTTCCTGATCGGCCCGTCTTGGCGGCGAGCGGTCGCGGAATCGGCTCGTCGAACAGGGCGTTGGCCTCTGGCGAGAAGTCACGCGGCGAGCCATAGCTGCCGGTCTCGTTTTCGACTTGCACCATGATCACGGTGTTGTCCGGATCCACCGCCTTGAGCCGCCGCATCAGCGTGACGAACGCGCGTTTGTCGGCCTCCAGCGTGGTGCGTGCGTGCGGGCTCAATGCATAATGCGCCTTGCCGTCGCGCGTGCGCATCCGCGGGAAACGCTCGTTGTCGCTCCGCACCCAGCCGGGGGCGTAGTTGGCCGACGTATTTTTCCACGTACCGAACCACAACAGCACAAGACGCACGCGGTGTTCGCGCGCGCCCTTGAGCAGAGCGTCGAGGTAGGAAAAGTCGAACTTGCCCTCGACCGGTTCGATCTGCTCCCAGGCGATCGGAATTTCGAGCGTGTTGGCGCTGAGCCGCTCGAGCATCGGCCAGACCTTGGGCAGGGCGGCCGGATAGTTGCTCGAATTGTTCGCCTGCGCGCCGAGCATGAGGAACGGCGCGCCGTCGACGAACAAGGCCGAGCGGCCGTCTTTGGTAACCACGCGCGGCAACTCTGGCATCGCCTGCGCGGGGAGAGCGGACGCGGCGAAAAGAAGCGGCGCCAGCCGCGCCAGCTTCACTTCGCCGGCTCCGGGCAGACCGCGCCGCTGGGGTCGGTGGCGAGGCGGATGTCGGCGACCGACAGGACAAACGGCCCGGTTGCGGTCAGTGCCCATTGCGTCTTCACCGCCGTCATGTCGGCACCGCGATCGCGCAGGCATTTGAGCCCGATCCGCACCGTCCGCCATTGCGGCCCCGCGGCGAACAGCGCGGTCGCGTCGAGCTGCGCGCTTCCGAACGTCAGCGTCACCGGACCGGCCGAAGTTGCGTCGGCGCGATAGGTCATTTCGAGCACGAGATCGGCGTTGGTTTCGCGCGTCAGATCGAGTGGCGCGCCGCCGATCGTGACCGTCGCTGCTCGTCCCGCAGGCCAGGTCAGCCGTGCAGCGCCTTCCTGGGTCAGCGGGCCGTCGACCGATACGCGGGCGACCCCACGATCCGGTCCCCAGGCGAACGGCGCGGGGACGTTTCCTTTCGCGAAGAAGATGCTCGTGTTGGCGAGCCGGGCATCGACGCCGGCGACTTCGCCGAGCAGGCCGACCTTGCCCGGTTTTGCGTAGCTGAGGCCGTAGCCGAACGCGAACAGCGGGTCATAGCCCGGCCGCCCCCGGTTGAGCGTGAACTGGCCGGCGGTCTTCGGCCAGCTGTACGACAGCCGCCCGGTGAAGTCCTTGCGGGGCTTGCGATCGCGCGTGCCGATCAGCACATCGGCGATGCCGCCGCCCTCGCTGCCCGGCAGCCACGCGGCAACGAACGCGTTTGACTGATTGATCTCGGGGTTCACCCAGAGCGGCCGGCCGGAAAGGAAGACCGCGACGGTCGGGATGCCCGCTGCGCGAAGCTTCTTGAGCAACGCCAAGGCCTGTTTGTCGCCTGGCTCGAACTCGAGCGTTTTCAGATCGCCGCGCATCTCTGCATAGGGGCGCTCGCCGAACACGACGATGGCGGCATCGGGCTTTCGCGTGAAGCTGCCATCGACCGACAATGTGGCCGATCCGCCGCCGGCCTTCATCGCCTCCGCGATCCCGGAATAGATCGATTGGGCGTTAGGAAAGTCGGCGTTGGTGTTGCCGTCACCCTGCCAGCTGAGCGTCCAGCCGCCGGATTGCATCGATATGTCGTCCGCGGCGAGACCGGCGACGAGCACATCGGCCGAGGCCTTGAGCGGCAGCACGCCGTCATTCTTGAGGAGGACCAGAGTCTTCGCGACAGCCTCACGCGCCAGCGTCCGGTGCTCCGGCGAGCCCAGAACGCCGGCCTTGCCTGCCCATGGCCGCGCCGCGTCGAACAGCCCGGCCGCGAATTTGACGCGCAGGATCCGGCGAACGGCGTCGTCGATCCGGCTCATCGGAATGGTGCCGTTCTTCACCTCCGCGACCGTCGAATCGAACAGTCCCTTCCAGCTGTCGGGCGCCATCGCCATGTCGAGCCCGGCGTTGAAGGCGATGGGGCAATCGGTGTTGGTGCAGCCCGGAACCTGGCCTTGTCCGTTCCAATCCCCGACGATGAAACCGTCGAAGCCCATGCGAGTCTTGAGAACCCCGGTCAGCAGCGACGCGTTGCCGTGCATCTTCTGCCCCATCCAGCTCGAAAAGCTAGCCATCACGGTGCGCACGCCAGCGTCGATGGCCGGGGGATAGCCGGCCGAATGAATCGCGATGAGCTCGCTTTCGGGGATACGGTCGTCGCCCTGATCGATGCCGCCAAACGTTCCCCCGTCGCCGAGGAAATGCTTGGCGCTGGCGGTCACCCGGCCGCGCTGGATTTTGCCCGTGCCGGGCATACCTTGCAACCCTTCGATCATCGCGGCGGCATAGGCGCGGACGACCGACGGGTCCTCCGAATAGCCCTCGTACGTACGCCCCCAGCGGTCATCCTGCGGCACCGCCAGCGTCGGGCCGAACGCCCAGTCGATCCCCGCCGCCGCAGTCTCCCGCGCGGTCGCTGCACCAATGCGTCGGATCAGGTCGGGATCGTTCGTCGCGCCGAGCCCGATATTGTGCGGAAAGAGCGTCGCC
>JBDSWC010000006.1:0-19724 GCA_039926845.1 Sphingomonas sp.
ACTTAACGAGGTAGGGCAGCAGGCCCAGATGACGGGCGCGCTTGATCGCCTGGGCGAGCTCGCGCTGCTTCTTCGCGCTCACCGAGGTGATGCGCGAGGGGACGATCTTGCCACGCTCGGAGACGAAGCCCTGGAGCAACCGGACGTCCTTATAGTCGATCCGGGGAGCATCCTTGGCAGAAAACGGGCAGCTCTTGCGGCGGCGGAAAAAGGGTCGTGCCATGTGTCTAATCCTTATTCGCTGTCGAAGCCGCCGCGGGGACCGCGGTCACGGTCGGGACGATCGCCGCGTTCACGGCCGCGCTCGCGGTCGCGCTCACCCTTGCGCATCATCACGGTCGGGCCGGCTTCGTGCTCGTCGACCTTGACGGTCATGTAACGGATCACGTCTTCGTTGATCTGGGTCTGGCGCTCCAGTTCGGCGACGACCGAGCCCGGTGCGTCGATCTCGAGCATCACGTAATGCGCCTTGCGGTTCTTCGCGATGCGATACGCCAGGCTGCGCAGGCCCCAGGTCTCGGTCTTGACGACCTTGCCTTCGCCGGCTTCGATAATCTTGGTGGCGGTTTCCGCCAGAGCGTCCACTTGCGCCTGTGCCAGGTCCTGGCGCGCAAGGAACACGTGCTCGTAAAGAGCCATGCTTTCTTCTCACTGTTGGCCGATCGCTGACGCCGCACCATGCGCGCGCCCCTCCGGCTATCGTCTTTCCGTTGTTCGGAAGCGCGGGCCAATGGCGGAAACCGATGCAAAAAGCAAGCGTTGCGCGTCGCGCCCGACATTTCTACTGCCGCAGGCCAAAGGAGAGGCACGATGCGCGCGTTCATTTTCCCGGGCCAGGGCAGCCAGTCGGTCGGCATGGGCAAGGCGCTGGCCGAGGCCAGCCCGGTCGCGCGCGCGGTGTTCCAGGAGGTCGACGAAGCGCTCGGCCAGCATCTGTCGCGGCTGATGTTCGAGGGGCCGGGCGAGGAATTGCAGCTTACCGCGAACGCGCAGCCCGCGATCATGGCCAACGCCATCGCGACCTTGCGCGTGCTGGAAAAGGAAGGCGGGCTGCGCCTGGCGGACAAGGCCGACTATGTCGCGGGTCATTCGCTCGGCGAATATAGCGCCCTATGCGCGGCCGGCGCGCTCGATCTCGCGACCACCGCATTGCTGCTGCGTCATCGCGGCGAGGCGATGCAGGCGGCTGTGCCGGTCGGGCAGGGCGGCATGGCGGCATTGCTCGGCGCCGATCTCGCCACCGCGCAGAAAATCGCCGACGCAGCGGCGCAGGGCGAGGTCTGCACCGTCGCCAACGACAACGACCCGTCGCAGGTAGTGATCTCCGGCGCAAAGGCGGCGATCGACCGTGCGATCGAACTTGCCAAGGAATACGGCGCCAAGCGCGCGATCGCGCTGCCGGTGTCGGCGCCGTTCCACTGCCCGATGATGCAGCCGGCCGCCGACGCGATGGACAAGGCGCTGGCCGATGCGCGGATCGACACGCCTTTGGTGCCGGTGTTCGCCAACGTCACCGCGCAGCCGGCCAGCGACGTCGATACGATCCGCAAGCTACTGGTCGAGCAAGTCACCGGCATGGTCCGCTGGCGCGAATCGGTGCTCAACATGGCCGATACCGGCGTCGAGCATTTCATCGAATTCGGCGGCAAGGTGCTCGCCCCGATGGTCAAGCGCATCGCGCCGGACGTGGATGCCGTCAGCGTGATTTCGATGGAAGACATCGAAGCGCTGGCGAAGAGTTTCTAGGAGAGAATGATGTTCGACCTGACAGGCATGACGGCGCTGGTTACCGGCGCTTCGGGCGGGATCGGCTCCGCGATCGCGCAGGCGTTGGCGGGGCAGGGCGCGCGGCTGGCGGTGTCGGGGTCGAATGCCGAGAAGCTCGATGGGTTTCGCGCGTCGCTCGGCGGCGATCATGTCGCGCTCGCCTGCAATCTGTCCGACGGCGCGGCGGTCGATGCCTTGGTGCCGTCTGCGGTCGAGGCGCTCGGCGGCAAGCTCGATATCCTCGTCAACAATGCCGGCGTTACGCGCGACAACCTCGCGATGCGGATGAAGGATGAGGAGTGGGACACCGTGATTCGCGTCAATCTGGAGGCCGCTTTCCGCCTGGTCCGCGCCGCGGCCCGGCCGATGATGAAGGCACGCTATGGCCGCGTCATTTCGATCACCAGCGTGGTCGGCGCGACCGGCAATCCCGGCCAGGCCAATTACGCCGCGTCGAAGGCTGGGTTGGTCGGCATGTCGAAGGCGCTGGCGCAGGAGCTTGCGAGCCGCAACATCACGGTCAATTGCGTCGCGCCGGGCTTCATCCGCTCGGCGATGACCGACGGGTTGCCCGAAGCGCAAAAAACCGCGTTGCTCACACGCATTCCCGCGGGCGACCTCGGCACCGGCGAGGATATCGGCGCGGCGGTGGTTTATCTGGCGTCGAAGGAAGCCGGCTACGTCACTGGTCAGACTATTCACGTCAACGGCGGGATGGCGATGCTGTGAGATTGCTGTTGCTCACCGCGGCGTTGCTCGCGCCCGGCACCGCCTGGGCGGCGACCGGCGACATCGGCTGCATCGAAGCGAAGCTCGGTCCGGTGGCGATGCAGCGGATCGGCGACGGCGTCGTCGCTGCTGCCAATAACGGCACCGACCCGGCGCGCACGCTCGATGCCGATCGCGAAGCCCTGATCGCCGCGCGCGACGCTTGCCGCACCGCCGGCAATTGGTCATCCGACGCGGCACAGGCGGCGGTCTCCTACACGCAGGGCCGGGCGACCAAGCTCGGCGCCGAATCGGCCCTCAAAACTGATGGTCTCGACGCGACCAAGCTCGCCGCAAGCTACGCCGCGCTGCCGTTGCCCGACCGCAAGAGCCTGATCGCCAAGGCGTCCCCTGGCGCACTCGCTGCCGTCACCGCTTACGGCGCCGGCCCGATGCAACGTCGTCACGTCCTGCTCTATTTCGCCGCGCTTGCGGGACTCGAATTCTATCCGGCGGACTTCGCCGCCGCTTGAAGTTGCCACCCCCTTGCGCAGGCAGTAACCCCGTTCTACGTGCGTTCAGGAAACCCCGGAGGCAGCGCCTCCGAACAATAGAGGGATGCGACGAATGAGCGATACTGCGGACCGGGTGAAGAAGATCGTGGTCGAGCATCTGGGCGTCGAAGCCGCGTCGGTCACGCCGGAAGCGAGCTTCATCGACGACCTCGGTGCCGACAGCCTCGACATCGTCGAGCTGGTGATGGCGTTCGAGGAAGAATTCGGGGTCGAAATCCCGGACGATGCCGCGGAGAAGATCACGACCGTCAACGACGCGATCACCTATATCGACGCGAACCAGGGCTGAGCCCGTTCCGTGGCGTATCGCCGCGGAGTAGAGTAACGAGCGGCTCCCCGTCCCGGGCAACCCAGGGCGGGGGGCCGTTTCGCTTTTGACGATAACGCTAGACGACAATGATGTGGAGATTGGCATGCGCCGCGTAGTCGTAACCGGTCTGGGACTGGTGACCCCATTGGGCGCCGACGTCGAGACGACGTGGAAGAATATCCTCGCCGGCAAATCGGGCGCAGGGCAGATCACGCATTTCGACGCAAGCGAGTATCCGTGCACGATTGCGTGCGAGGTGAAGCCGGCCGACCACGAATATGGCTTCGATCCGGGCAAGCGCGTGGACCACAAGGTCCAGCGGCAGGTCGATGACTTCATCATTTTCGGCATCGACGCCGCCGGACAGGCGCTCGAGGACGCGGGTCTCACCGAAATGTCGGAAGCCGAACGCTATCGCGCTGGGTGTTCGATCGGGTCGGGGATCGGCGGCTTGCCGGGCATCGAAAGCGAGTCGCTCGTGCTCGCCGAAAAGGGTCCGCGCCGCGTCAGCCCGCACTTCGTCCACGGTCGCCTGATCAACCTGATCACCGGCCAGGTTCAGATCAAATACGGCCTGATGGGCCCCAATCACGCGGTCGTCACCGCCTGTTCGACCGGCGCGCATTCGATCGGGGACGCCGCACGGATGATCGCGATGGACGATGCCGACGTGATGCTGGCGGGGGGGGCCGAGGCGACGATTTGCCCGATCGGCATCGCCGGCTTTGCGGCGGCGCGCGCGCTCAACACCAGCTATAACGACCGTCCCGAGCAAGCCAGCCGCCCCTATGATCAAGGCCGCGAAGGCTTCGTGATGGGCGAAGGCGCGGGCGTGGTGGTGCTCGAAGAATATGAGCGTGCCAAGGCGCGCGGCGCGAAAATCTATGCCGAGGTGGTCGGCTACGGCTTGTCGGGTGACGCCTACCACGTCACCGCACCGGAACCGGAAGGATCGGGCGCGTACCGCTCGATGGAGATGGCGCTGAAGCGGGCCGGAATGCAGCCGTCTGACATCGACTATATCAACGCGCACGGCACCTCCACCATGGCCGATCTGATCGAGCTCGGCGCGGTGAAGCGGCTGTTCGGTGACGCGATTTCGGGCGTGTCGATGAGTTCGACGAAATCGGCGATCGGGCATTTGCTCGGTGGCGCGGGCGCGGTCGAGGCGATCTTCTGCATCCTCGCGATCCGCGACCAAATCGTGCCGCCCACGCTCAATCTGGAAAACCCGTCGGAAGGCGCAGAGGGCGTGGATCTCGTCCCGCTCGTTGCGAAGAAGCGTGAAGTGAAGGCGGTGCTCAACAACAGCTTCGGCTTCGGCGGCACCAACGCCAGCCTCGTCATGAAGGCGATCTGAGGCCGACGATGCGCCGTTTTGGCTGCTTCTGGCTCGTCGTGGTGCTGGCGCTCGTCGGCACGGCGCTGTGGGCGATTCACGATTGGGGCGGGGCGGGGCCGGCGCCCAGGAATCTCAGCGTGACGATCAAGCCGGGCACAGGCCTGAGCGAAGCGGCCAAGCAACTCGAAGCAGCAGGCGCGATCCGTTCTGCCAGCCGGTTCGTGCTGTTCGCGAAGATTCTCGGCGGCGGCGGGGGCATCAAGGCGGGCGAGTTCGGCATTCCCGCACACCTGAGCCAGGCCGATATTCTCAGGGTGCTCCAGGGCGGCAAGACGCTCCAGCGCTTCGTGACGATCCCCGAAGGCATGCCCTCGATCATGGCGCAGGAACGTATCATGGCGGCCCCCGAGCTGACCGGCACGATCGACCGTCCGGCAGAAGGCTCGCTGCTCCCCGACAGTTACAGCTATCAACGCGGCGACACACGCGCGTCGATGGTCGCCCATATGCAGCGCGCGATGACCGACTACCTCGCCAAGGCTTGGGCGAAGCGCAAACCGGGGCTGGTCGTGCGCACGCCGCAAGAAGCAATCATTCTCGCGTCGATCGTCGAAAAGGAAACCGCGGTCGCGAGCGAACGGCGAATGGTTGCTGCGGTCTATTCGAACCGCCTGAAGCGCGGGATGATGCTCCAGGCCGACCCCACTATCATCTACCCCATCACGCTCGGCAAGGCGCTCGGCCGCCGGATCCTGCTGTCCGAAAAGAACGCGAAGAACGACTACAACACCTACGCCATGACCGGCCTGCCCAAGTCCGCGATCGCCAATCCCGGTCGCGCGTCGATTGATGCGGTGCTCGATCCGGCGGACTCGAACGCGCTCTATTTCGTCGCCGATGGGACCGGCGCCAGCGTGTTCGCCGACACGCTGGAGCAACACAACGCGAACGTGCAGAAATGGTATGCCATCCGCCGCGCGCGCGGCGAGATGTGAGCTACGAGATCAGATAACGCGCAATCGGGATCCAGCCCGGCGCGTGATAGATCGCCGACGACGCCAGTTGCGCGGTCAGAAACGTCGGAAGCCCTATCAGATATACCGGATGGATGCGCCGGCGCGTTGCAGCGTCATAGGCCATCGCCGCGACGATCATCAGGTCTGGTCCGAGAAATAGCTGCATCCAGAACCCGACGAATCCGTCGCCTGCGCGGTCGAGCAGCCACGGACCGAGGCTGCGGCCGAAGCCTGCGTCGAGCAAGCTGATCAATGCCAGCAGCATCAGCCGCTTGTGCGCCGCTGGCCGTTTGTGCATCAGCACCGCAGCAGCGCCGAACCCGCCGAACAATATCATGTCGATGATCGGCACGATCATGAAGTTCAGTTGGGATTGGCCCGCCAGAAAATGCGCCCGCTGCGCCATCACGTTCGCCTCGAAGCCGAGGACGACCATCACCGGGATCAGCACGACTGCGGCAAGACCAAGTGTCCGGTGCAGCTTCAGCTTGCGCGCGCGGATCAGCAAGACCTGAGCGGTAAAGAGGATCAGCCAGAGGAAGAAGGCCGCGCCGTGGATAAGAACGATTGCGCCGGGGAAGGGCGACGCGCCACGCGCGTGATCGAAAAGTTCGGGACCAAACCCGGACAGCACGGCGAGCCAGGAAATCGCGGTCATCGCCAGAAAGAAGTTGCGGTCGTGGCGGTGGTACGCCGGAAACGACCGGCGATTGGATTGTCCGCGCGTACTTATCTCGGCGCCCGCCAGCACCTCCGCCCCTGTCGCCATCTCACCCCCTTATCGGGGCAATAGCGCGGCCGCCCTCGCTTTTGCCTCGACCTCGTCGGGCGTGCCCGCGCACACCCAGCTGCCACCTACGCACAGCACCGGTCCGAACGCCAGCCATTCCGCGGCGTTGGCCTCGCTGACCCCGCCAGTCGGGCAGAATTTGCACTGGTAGAAGGGCGCGGCGAGGCTCTTGAGCGCCTTCAGCCCGCCATTCGCCTCTGCCGGGAAGAATTTGAAATGCGTCAGCCCGAGATCGAGCCCGCGCATGATATCCGCCGAATTTGCGATGCCGGGCAGGTACGGGACGCCGCTGGCAATGATCGGTTCGGCGAGCCGCTCGGTGAGGCCGGGCGAGACGATGAACTCGACGCCAGCGTCCATCACTTGCTCGAACTGTTCGGTAGTGACCACCGTGCCCGCGCCGACGATCGCGCCGGGCACCTCCTTCATCGCGCGGATCGCGTCGAGCGCGACCGGCGTGCGCAGCGTGACTTCGAGCGCGGGCAGGCCGCCGGCGACCAGCGCTTCAGCGAGCGGCTTCGCTGTCGCGAGGTCGTCGATCACGATCACCGGGATCACGGGGGCAGCGCGCATGATGGCTTCAATGTCGTTCATTGGGCGTGTTCCTGCGCAAAGGCGGCCGCGGCGCCGTAGAGGCCGGGCTGGGGATGAGTGATGAGCTTGACCGGGATGCCGGCCATCATCTGTTGGAATCGGCCCTTGGCGGTAAAACGTTCCGCGAAGCCCGACCGCGCGAAATGGTCCTTGAGCTTGAGGCCGAGACCGCCGGCGATGACGACGTCCTTCGCGCCTTGCGTGAGCGCGAGGTCGCCGGCGAATGCCCCGAGCGCGAGCACGAAGCGGTCTAGCGCTGCGATGGCGAGGCTGTCCGACCCCTCGAATGCCAGCCCCCAGATCGCCTTGTCGTCGAGATGTCGCACCGGCTTCCCTTCGATCTCCGCCAGCGTCTCGTAGATCGCGACGATCGCGGGCCCGGCGCAGACTCGCTCGGCCGACACGCGGGTGAAGGTCTTGCGCAGCCGCTTGAGCATCGCGTCCTCAAACCCGTCGAGCGGCGCGAAATCGACATGTCCGCCCTCGGTCGGGAGCACGTGATAGCTCTCACCGGCGTGGAGGACACCCGCGACACCGAGCCCCGTCCCTGGGCCGCAGATCGACGTGACCCCGTCGCGCGTAAGCGGGCGTTCTGGCCCGCAAATGTGGAGGAAATCTTCGTCGGGCAGTTGCGCCACAGCATGCGCAATCGCGCCGAAGTCGTTGACAATGACATAGGTGTCTGCGCCGAGCCGATCGGGGATCAGCGCCGGACGAATGATCCACGGATTGTTGGTCAGCTTGATAACCTCGCCGCCGACCGGCGAGGCGACTGCGATCGCGGCTGCCTTGGGCAGCGGGCGCCCGATGCGCTCACCGAAATCCTGCCATGCGGTCTGTAAGCTAGCGTGTTCGGCGGTCTTCTGCGTAATCTCCTCGTCGAGCGACACGACCTTGCCACCCGCCACCTCCGCGATGGCGAAGCGAGCGTGGGTGCCCCCGATATCGACCGCGACGACTTCCATCACAAACCAGCTCCCGCCAAGATCGCCGACGCGCCCAGTTCGGCTTCATCGGCCGCGCCGCGGAACAAGCCGAACAACTCGCGCCCCATCCCCTCCGCGGGCGGCGGGGCTTGGGCTAGCTCGCGCGCATCCCATTCGACCGAATCGACGAGCGCCTCAAGCATGCCGTTTACGGCGTCGAGCCGGACCACGTCGCCGTCGCGCACCTTGCCCAGCGGCCCGCCGCCCAGCACTTCTGGCGAGCAATGGATCGCCGCCGGCACCTTGCCCGACGCGCCCGACATGCGGCCGTCGGTGACGAGCGCTACCTTGAATCCGCGATTCTGCAGCACGCCGAGCGGTGGGGTGAGTTTGTGGAGTTCGGGCATGCCGTTGGCGCGCGGGCCCTGGAAGCGGACGACGACGACGACATCTCGGTCGAGTTCGCCCGCTTTGAATGCCGCCTGCACGTCGGCCTGGTCGTCGAACACGCGAGCGGGCGCTTCGATCACCCAGCGTTCGCGATCGACCGCCGAGACCTTGATGCATGCGCGCCCGAGATTGCCGGCGAGGATGCGGAAACCGCCTTCGGGCGAGAAGGGATCGGCGGCGGAGCGCAGAATTGTCTCGTCGCCGCTCGCGCCCGGATCTTCCCAGCGCAACGTATCGCCCTCGACGACCGGCCGCTTGCCGTAGTCGTCGAACTTGCCGGCCACGGTCAGGATATCGCCGTGCAGCAGCCCCGCTCCGAGCAGTTCGCGGATCACGAACGGCATCCCGCCGGCGTCCTCGAACCCGTTCACGTCGGCCGATCCGTTAGGATAAACGCGGGCCACAAGCGGCACCGCGCGGCTCAACGCGTCGAAATCCTCCCAGTCGATCATGATCCCCGCGCTGCGTGCGATTGCGGGAAGGTGGATCAAATGGTTCGTTGAACCGCCCGTGGCGAGTAGGCCGACCGCCGCGTTGACGATCGCCTTCTCATCCACGCACAGCCCGAGCGGCCGGTAATCGGCACCCTCCCAGCCGATCTCGGTCAACCGATGCGTCGCCGCGCGTGTGAGTTCCTGGCGCAGCTTGGTGCCGGGGTTGGCGAACGCCGCGCCGGGCATGTGGAGTCCCATCACCTCCATCATCATCTGGTTGGTATTTGCGGTGCCGTAGAAGGTGCAGGTGCCTTTCGAGTGATACGCGCCGATCTCGGCATCGAGCAGTTCGTCGCGCCCGACCTTCCCCTCGGCATAAGCCTCACGCACCGCCGCCTTGGCCTTGTTGGCGAGGCCGGTGCGCATCGGGCCGCCGGGAATGAGGATCATCGGCAGGTGCCCGAAGCGCAACGCGCCCATCAGCAAGCCCGGTACGATCTTGTCGCAAATGCCGAGAAGTGCCGCGCCCTCGAACATGCCGTGCGTAAGCGCGATGGCGGTCGACAGCGCGATCGTGTCGCGGCTGAACAGCGACAGCTCCATGCCGGGATAGCCTTGGGTCACGCCGTCGCACATCGCCGGCACGCCGCCCGCAACTTGCGCCGTCGCGCCGACTTCGCGTGCCCATACCTTCATCTGCTCGGGGTAGCGATAATAGACGGCGTGCGCTGACAGCATGTCGTTATAGGATGTGACGATGCCGATGTTCATGCCGCGATCGGCCTTCATCGCTTCGCGGTCTTCCTCGGTCCCCGCGTAGCCATGCGCGAGGTTCGCGCAGCCGAGCATCGGCCGCTTGAGGCCAGCATCCCGCTCGCGGGCAATAAGATCGAGATACGCACTACGCCCGGCGCGCGAGCGTTCGATGATACGATCGGTGACGGCGGAAACGGCGGGTTTCATCGTCTATCCCTCATGCCTCGTCGCTTTGCGGCACGGCGGACCCCGGCACAAGGCCGGGGTAACTGTCAAATACGTATGCCGACGATCACGGCGCCCAGTGGATGTCGACCGGCAGCTCGGTATCGGCGAGCACGCGCCCGATGGGATATGCCGAACCGGCACCTTGGGCAATCGCGTCTTCGATCACCTTGCGCTTGGCCGTGCCCGTTACCGCGATGATCACCGATGCCGACGAGACGATGGCCGCACGGCTCAGCGTCACGCGCGCCACGGGTGCTTCGGACGGCAACGGATCGGGCATCACGCCCAGTGCGCGGCGTTCCTTGGGACCGTTCAGCGCTTCGTCGAAGTCGGGGCCGGGGAAGATCGAGGCAGTATGTCCGTCGCCGCCGACGCCGAGCAGGCACAGGTCGAGTGGCCAGTGCAAATCCTGCATCAGCGCATCGGCCGAGCGCCCCGCGGCCTTGTAATCGGCGGTCGCGGTCGGGACGATCGGCATCACGCGCGCGCCCTTGGGTAGGAAGGTCCTGGCCAGCGATGTCACGTTCGACAGCGGATCGCCCAGCGGCACGATCCGCTCGTCGCCCGGAATGATCGTCACGCGTTTCCAGTCGAGCTTGGCCTCGCTGAGCGTGGCGTAGATGGGGAGGGGGGTCTTCCCACCGGCGAGCGCGATGACCGCGCCGCCGCGCGCGTCGATTGCGCTTTCGATGATGAACTGGACGTCGCCGGCGACCGCCTCGGCCATCTCCTCCGCGTCCTGGTAGTCCCACCATTCGATTTCTTCGTTGATCGCCATTTTACATCCAATTGTAGAAATTTAGTCGTCTTGCCAGGTAACGCCGTCGCGCTCGGTCAGCGCGATCGAGGTGGAGGGCCCCCAGCTGCCCGAGGCGTAGGTCTTGGGCTTCATGTCGTTCGCCGCCCAACCGGCGCGGATCGCGTCGGTCCAGGCCCATTGCGCCTCCACTTCGTCGCGACGCACGAACAGCGTCTGATCGCCCTCGATCAGATCGAGCAGCAAGCGTTCGTAGGCGATGCGGCGGCGCGTGCCGGCGAATTCGGCGTCGAGGCTGAGGTTGAGCGGCACTTCGCGCAGGTGCACGCCGTCTCGGTCGAGCCCGGGCTCCTTCGCCATGATCAGCATCTGAATATATTCTTCGGGCTGCAGCCGGATCGTCAGCACGTTTGGCTGTAGCAGGCCACCCCGGCCGGCGAACATCGAATGCGGGACGGGCTTGAACTGGATCGCAATCTCGCTGCGGCGCACCGCCATGCGTTTGCCGGTGCGCAGGTAGAACGGGACACCCTGCCAGCGCCAATTGTCGATGTTGGCCTTGATCGCGACAAAGGTCTCGGTGACCGACGGCTTGCCGAGTTCGTCGAGATAACCCTTCACGATTTCACCGCCCACCGCGCCGGGGCCATATTGCCCGGTCACCGTGCTATGCGGCACTTCCTCGGGGGACATCATGCGCAGGCACCGGAACACCTTGGCCTTTTCGTCGCGGATCGAATCCTTGTCGTAGCGCGCCGGCGGCTCCATCGCGATCAGCGCGAGGAGCTGCAGGATGTGGTTAGTGACCATGTCGCGCAACGCGCCGGCGCCGTCATAATAACCCGCGCGTTCCTCCAGCCCGACCGTTTCGGCGATCGTGATCTGGACGTTGTCGATGCCTTGCGCGTTCCACACCGGCTCGAAGAACGAATTGCCGAAGCGTAGCGCCAGGATGTTCTGGACGGTTTCCTTGCCCAGGTAATGGTCGATCCGGAAAATCCGGTCCTCCGGAAAGACCGCCGCGACCGCATCGTTGATCTCACGGCTGGAGGCGAGGTCGTAGCCGAGCGGCTTTTCGAGCCCGATCCGCACATTGCCGTGCGCCAAGCCTGCGGCGCTCAGTCCCTTGATGGTCGGCTCGAACAGGCTTGGCGCGGTCGACAGGAAGATCGCCATACCTTTCGATGTGTCGCCAAGTTCGTCCGACAAATCCTTGAAATGCTCCGGCTTCGTCGCGTCGAGCGCCTGGTAGTTGAGGCGCTTGAGGAACGAGGCGATCTTGTCCTTGTCCTTGCGGTCATCGGGCAGGTATTTTTCCAGTGCGGCCCTGGCGAACTTGCGGAACGCGCCGTCCTCGAACACCGTTCGCGCCGTGCCGGTGATCGTCATGTCGGCGGGGAGCAAGCCGTCCTCGTCGAGGCCATACAGCGACGGCAGCAACATGCGCTGGGACAGGTCGCCGGTGGCGCCGAACAGCAGCAATTTGTCGAGCGGCTGGCGCGTTCCGGGCATATTGGCCTTCCTTAGAGTGTCAGGCCGGCGGTCGCGTCGAACCCGGCCATGATGTTGAGATTCTGCACCGCCGCGCCCGCCGCGCCCTTGCCGAGGTTGTCGAGTGTCGCGATCAGCCGGGCCTGGCCGTTCGCGTCGCTGCCGCAAACGCGCAACGTCAACCGATCGGTCCCGGCATCGTCCTCGATCCGCACGAATTTGACGTCGCCCGGTGCGATGCGGACGAGCGGCGATCCTTTGTACGCGTCCGTTAGGACAGCTTCGACCTGCGCAAGCGCCGGCTTGCCAGGCAAAGCGTGCAGCGGCAGCGGCACCTCGACGATCATCCCGCGATAGGTATCGGCGACGCCGGGCTGAAAGATCGGCAGATGTTCGAGCCCTGCATGCTTCTGCATTTCCGCGATATGTTTGTGCGCAAGATCGAGGCCGTAGGCGCGGGCGCGCGTCGGCGATTCACCGCTCTCGAACTCGGCGATCATCGATTTGCCGCCGCCCGAATAGCCCGACAGCGCGTTGACGCTGAGCGGCCAGCTGGTCGGGATCAGCCCGGCGCGCACCAAGGGACGCACCAGCGCGAGAAAACCGGTCGGGTAGCAGCCGGGGTTGCTCACCCGAGACGCGGCAGCGATCGCTGCCTGCTGGACGGCTTCGAGCTCGGCAAAGCCATAGGTCCAACCCTCGGCCACGCGATGTCCGCTCGACGCGTCGATAACGCGGGTGGTGGCGGACGTGATCATCCCAACCGCCTCGCGCGCGGCGTCGTCGGGGAGACACAGGATCACGAAGTCGGCGTCATTGAGCGCCTCTGCCCGAGCGGCCGCGTCTTTACGCCGGGCATCGTCGAGCACGATCAGCGATATGTCGTCGCGGCCGCCCAACCGCTCGGCGATCTCCAGCCCGGTCGTCCCGTGCCCACCGTCGATGAAGACGCTCACGCTCACTTGACCTGGTCCAGCGCGTCCCGATCGACATAGCCGGCCAATCGCCGGTCGGGCGACACGCCCCACGCGACTTCGCGAAGGACTTCGAGGCATTCGAACGTCTCGCCCGGCTGCAGCTCGGCAAGGTTCTCGGAATCAGGCGACGATGACGCATGGAGAACCACGGTGCGAGTCACCACACACGGCATCGGCGCGGCATAATGCGGGGCGAACACATATTCGGCGAGGCGGATATCGGCGAGGTCGGGGCGAACGGCATTGTGGCGCGGATCGATCGCGACCGAATGGCCGGTCAATGCGAAGCTCCTACGCGGTGGCGCGGCGGGCGCGGGGTGCGTCGCTTTCTCCCACAAATTGTCCGAACTCTTCAAGAAAGTCTGCCCCTTCGGTCGTCCGCGCGATGAAGATATTGCGCTTGTCGGTATCGTCGCGCTGGCGGCGCAGATAGCCGAGGCCGCCCAGCCTGTTCAAGGCGCGCGTCACGACCGGCTTAGACACATTGAGCGCGCGCGCCAATCCACGCACCGTGTGTGGCCCCGGGCTGAGATACACCACCATCAGCAGCGCCATCTGGCGGTTGGTCAGATCCGGCTCCCCCGACCGGACGTAGTCGACCAACGTGTTCATCCACCGCGTCAGCGGCGGGGCGGCGAAAGTTGCGGCGACATTCATGGCCTGGCTCACATCGATTCTCGAAAAAGGGAGGGATCGGTGCCGTAACAACGTGCGCAAAGCCTGCTTGGTTTCAGGACAGATACGAAATGTCGCGTAAACCGCCCGCTTGGGCCACTATTCTTGCGCGATGGCCGGTTGGTCGTGACCCAAGGCCGGTTGATCGCGACCACTTGCTCGCCTATGTGCCCGCTTTCGCAATTTCAGGCGCTCACCTTTCCATGCTGTTCACTTTTCTGCTCGTCGTTCACTTCCTGGTCGCACTCGCGCTCGTCACGGTCATCCTGATGCAGCGGTCGGAGGGCGGTGGGCTGACCGGCGGCGGCAGCCCGGCGGCACTAATGTCGGCGCGTGGCGCATCGGACTTCCTGACGCGTTCGACCGCGATCCTGGCGACGGCGTTTGTTGCGTTGTCGATCACGCTCGCGTTCCTGGCCGCAACGCGCCACGCGACCACGGTCGACACGTCGATCAACCGTGCTGCACCCGCAGCTCCAGCGCCTAACCAGCCGCTGCCCAACGGCGGCGCATTCGGCGGCGATGCGGCCAATGCCGCAGCGGGTGTCGGCGGCGGCAGCGCTAATTTCAACTTCCCGGGCGTGACCAACGGCGCCGCCCCGCAGGGCAACACGACCGCACCCAAGAAGTAATTTCGACCATTACTGCGCCGCGCCGGCATTTTTTTGTCGGCGCGGCGGATTCGCGCGCTTGCCGCAGACCCCGATTACCAGCTAGGCGTTTTCTCCCATGGCGCGGTTTATCTTTATTACCGGCGGCGTGGTCTCCTCGCTTGGCAAGGGTCTGATGGCGGCATCGCTTGCCGCGCTCCTGCAAGCGCGCGGCTATCGCGTCCGCATCCGGAAATTCGATCCCTATCTCAACGTCGATCCGGGCACGATGAGCCCGTATCAGCATGGCGAGGTATACGTCACCGACGACGGGGCGGAGACCGATCTCGATCTCGGCCACTACGAGCGATTTACCGGCGTAGCGGCGCGGCAATCGGATAACGTGACGTCCGGCCGCATTTACCAACAGATCATCCAGCGCGAGCGGCGCGGCGATTATCTGGGCGCGACGGTCCAAGTGATTCCGCACGTCACCGACGCGATCAAGGCGTTCGCGCTGGCCGAAACCGAAGATCTCGATTTCGTGCTGTGCGAAATCGGCGGGACCGTCGGCGACATCGAATCGCTGCCGTTCATCGAAGCGATCCGCCAGATCCGTAACGACCTCGGCCGCGGCAACTCGGTCAGCATCCACGTCACCTTGGTGCCGTATATCGCCGCTGCAGGCGAGTTGAAGACCAAGCCGACCCAGCACTCAGTGCGCGAGCTCGCGGCACTCGGCGTCCAGCCCGATGTGCTGGTCTGCCGCTGCGAGCACCCGCTGCCCGCGAGCGAGCGCGCCAAGATCGCATTGTTCTGCAATGTGCCTGCTGCTGCCGTGATCCCGGCGCTCGACGCCAAGAGCATCTATGCGGTGCCCGAGCAATATCATCATGAAGGTCTGGACGAGGCGGTGCTCAACGCCTTCGGCATCATGCCCGGCGGCGCGCCGAACCTCGCGCGCTGGACCGACATCATGGACCGGCAAACCAACCCTGAAGGCGAAGTTACTGTCGGCGTGGTCGGCAAATATGTCGGGCTGCAGGACGCCTATAAATCGCTCAACGAAGCACTGGTCCACGGCGGCATCGCCAACCGCGTGAAGGTCAACGTCCGCTGGATCGACGCCGAGATATTCGAGCATGCCGACAACGATATCGCCGCCAGCCTGGAGCCGTGTCACGCCATCCTCGTTCCCGGCGCGTTCGGCGAGCGCGGGGCTGAAGGCAAGATTGCTTCGGTGAAGTTCGCGCGCGAACGCCAAGTGCCCTATTTCGGCATCTGTTTCGGGATGCAGATGGCCTGCATTGAGGGTGCCCGAAACCTGGCCGGCATAACCAAGGCGTCATCCACCGAATTTGGCCCGACCGAAGAACCCGTGGTCGGCATCATCACCGAATGGATGTCGGCCGAAGGTGTGCAGACGCGCGAGGCGGGCGGCGATATGGGCGGCACGATGCGGCTCGGTGCCTATGCCGCGAAGCTGGACGGCAACAGCGTGGTGTCGTCGATCTATGACGCGACCGAGATTTCGGAGCGTCACCGCCATCGGTACGAGGTCAACACAGGATATCGCGAGGCGCTGGAAAAGGGCGGTCTGATGTTCAGCGGCATGTCGCCCGACGGCATGCTCCCCGAAATCGTCGAACGCCCCGATCATCCGTGGTTCGTCGGCGTGCAGTTCCACCCAGAACTGAAAAGCAAGCCGTTCGAGCCGCATCCGCTGTTCGCGAGCTTCATTGCCGCGGCCGTCAAGAAGAGCCGGTTAGTTTAACTCTCTAAGCGAAACGCGCAGCGGAAGACGGCCGCGACCCCGAAAGGCGCTAAACTAGGGCTGTCGTCCAGGCGCATTTTTCAAACGGGCATTGGCTGTATTCGTCAACGGAAAGGCGCCCGGATCGTGTGATCCGGACGCCTTCTCGGCGCTTTCGAAGGGAGCCGGGAAGCGCCTGACTGTTACGCCGCCTTGGTTTCCTCCGGTGAGGATTCGATCGCGGCCAGCGGTGCACCGGTCTTGATCGCGATGCTCTGAGGCTTCAGCGCCTCGGGCACTTCACGCACCAGATCGATCGTCAGCAGGCCATCGTTGAGCCGCGCGTCGTCGACGCGGATGAAATCGGCCAGTTCGAAACGGCGCTCGAAGCTGCGCGTTGCGATGCCCAGGTGCAGGAATGCCGACTGGTCGCCGTCCTTGTCCTTCTTGCCCTTGACGGTCAGCAGGTTCTGCTGCGCCACGATCTCGATCTCGTCGCGGCGAAAGCCGGCGACCGCGAGCGTGATGCGGTAGTGATCCTCGGCAGTGCGCTCGAGGTTGAACGGGGGGTAATTATCACCGGCCTGGCGCGCCGATGCCTCGAGCATGTCGAACAGGCGGTCGAAGCCGATCGTCGAACGGCGATAGGGGGTCAGGTCGAACTGTCGCATTGGTGATCCTCCAAAAGAGCGATTTCACAAAGGACGCGACCCCTGATGGGCATCGCGTCACCGCATATCTGGGGCGTTTTGTCGCTCGTTCAAGATCTGAAATTCACGAAATTATCGCCGTTTTTCAACGCAGATAAAGTTTGTCTTCGGTCGAGGCGCAAACGAACTTGTTTTAATCATAGCAACTAAGTGGGGATTTAAGGGTTCTCGAAGAAACAGGGGACTCGACGATGCTCGCGATGCTGCCGCTTTTGCTTTCCGCCACCGCGCCGCAAGCGATAGCGCTCGCCGACAAGGCGGCAGTCGTTGCCGATGAGCCAGTGTCAGCTCCGCAGGTCGACCCGCAGGCGGCGCCAAAGGCGGATGGCGATATCGTTATCACCGCGCGCCGCCGTGAGGAGCGGTTGCAGAACGTGCCGATCGCGGTTTCGGTGCTCAGTGGTGATACGATCTCGAATACCGGCGCGTTCAACGTCAACCGGCTGCAGTCGCTACAGCCGTCCCTGCAATTCTATTCAAGCAACCCGCGCAACTCCGCGATCAACATCCGCGGGCTGGGCGCCCCGTTCGGGCTGACCAACGACGGGATCGAACAGGGCGTCGGGCTCTATATCGACCAAGTCTATATCGGCCGCGTCGGGGCCTCGACCTTCGATTTCGTCGATGTCGAGCGCGTCGAAGTGCTGCGCGGGCCGCAGGGCACGCTGTACGGCAAGAATACCACCGCCGGCGCGGTCAACATTACCACGAAGAAGCCGAGCTTCGAGCCCGAGGCTACGTTCGAAGTCAGCGGGGGCAATTACGGACTGGTGCAGATCAAGGGTTCGGCGTCCGCACCGATCGTCGATGGCAAGCTCGCGGTGCGCGTGTCGACTTCGGTCACAAAGCGCGGCGGGACGGTTTACGACACGGCCAAGGACCAGAACCTGCAGAAGCAGGACAATTTCAGCGTGCGCGGCCAGTTGTTCTGGCAGGCGGCGCCCAATCTCGATTTCAACTTCTCGGGCGATTTCAGCCTGCAAAATCCATATTGCTGCGTCCAATTTTATGCGCGTACCGGCGCCACGCAGCGGCCGTTGGCGCGTCAATATGCTGCGCTGGCCGCGGCGTTCGGCTACACGCCGCCCAGCCTCAACACATTCGATCGCGTCACCGATCTCGACGCGACAATCAACTCGCGCCAGGAAGTCGGCGGGCTATCGTTGGTCGGCAACTGGGATGTCGGCCCGGTGACGATCACCTCGGTGACCGCGTGGCGCTATTGGGACTGGCTGCCCGCCAACGACCGCGATTTCACCGGCCTGCCCATCACCACGATTTCGCAGAACCCGTCGCAGCAGAAGCAGTTCTCGCAGGAACTGCGCTTGGCGTCGAACGGCGCGAACAAACTCGATTACACGGTTGGTGCATTTTACTTCCACCAAACGATCGACACGCAAGGGGCGCAGGTCCAAGGGCCGGCGGCGAGCCGCTGGTTGCTGTCGGGCGCCGACGCATCGAACCCGAACGTGCTCAACGGCCTCACCTCGACCAACACGATCAGCTTCGACAACACCAGCTTCGCGGTGTTCGGGAAGCTCAATTGGAAGGTGACCGACAAGCTTCACTTGCAGCCCGGATTGCGCGTCAATTACGACAAGAAATCGGGTTTCTATGAATCCATCGTCAGTATCGCTAACAGCCAGTATAATTTCGTCGCCACGGCGGACAATGTCGCGGCGCTGCTGGCGGCGTTCCCGAATCCGAGTACGGGGCGGACGACGTTCCTCAACCAGACCAATACCCTCGCGCCGCAGCGCTATAGCCCTCGGTTCAGCGCCTGTAATGTGTCGGGCGACGCCACGCTGTCCTACGATTTCACGCCAGACGTGCACGCTTACGCGACCTATGCGCGCAGCTTCAAATCGGGCGGCATCAACCTGTCGGGGCTACCGCTGAACTCGACGAACACGGGCGTCGATCTGACGACACAGACGGTCAAGCCGGAGAAGGTCAACCATTTCGAAGTCGGGCTGAAAACTCAGTTCTTCGACCGCAAGGTGACCGTCAACCTCGCCGGCTTCTGGGATGAGATCAAAGACTACCAGGCAACGGTAAACAACAACGCGATCAACGTGATCCGCGGGTATTTGGCCAACGCGGGCAAGGTGCGGGTGCGCGGCGTCGAGTGGGATTCGTCGTTCCGGCCCACCAGACAGCTTAGCCTGTATTTCAACGGTGCCTATACCGACGCGAAATATATCGACTTCAAGAATGCACCGTGCCCGCCGGAGCTGTCCGGCGGCACCGCGACGGCGCCCGGCGGCGTGACCGACCCCGCCGGCACGCCGGGTGGCCGCAGCCCCGCTTTCTGCGACATTTCAGGGCAGATCCTGCCCGGCATTTCGAAATGGGCATTGTCGTGGGGCGGCGAGTTCAACGTGCCGGTCGCGAACGGGAACGCCTATGTCGGCTATGATGGCAGCTATCGATCGCGGTTCTCGTCGAACCCGTCGCGTTCGGCATACACCGACATCGAAGGCTACTCGCTGTCCAACGTTCGAGTCGGATTCCGCACCGAAAAGTGGAACCTATACGGCTGGGTCCGTAACGTTTTCGACAAGCAATATTATGAGTTGCTGAGCACACAATCGGGCAGCACCGGGCTGATCGTTGGGCAACCCGGCGATCCGCGCACCTATGGCGGGACGTTCCGGATCAGCTTTTAGCTCGCTCTCCCGTGGTGGCGGGAGAAGCTGAGTGGGGGTCTTCTGTCCTTTGGAAGCGGGATGGAAGACCCTCATTTTCGGATGCGCCAACCGACGGTCGGCAAAGCCGCCGTCGCCCGGGTCGGCTTCGCCGTCCGGCGGCCGGTTTGGGCGATGCGCTGACGCGCACCGCAGATTAGCGGTGCTAATCCGCTTCGCCCAAACGC
>JBDSWC010000007.1:0-28943 GCA_039926845.1 Sphingomonas sp.
AGCGCGACCGCCATCAGCGCGAGGCTGAGCAACGCCGCCTCGGTGCCCGACCCCACCACCATTGCCAGCGTGAACAGCAGCGCGAGCAAGGCCAGCACCGGCCGCACCCGCGCCTTGATCGCGGCCAACCCGGCAAAGGCATAGATCCACAACCCCGACGCGGCGGTCAGCCGCAACATGAAGTCCATCAGCGCCGCGCCGTCGCGATACGATCCGATCAGCAGCAAAGCGCACGTCAGCACCGATCCCAGTACCGGCGGGAACACCGCAATGTCCTTCGCATTGGTCCGCCCGAACCACGCCGGCAACTGACCGGCGCGCGCCAAGCCGAGCGGTATCTCGCTCTGCAACAGCACCCACACGTTGAGGCAACCCACGGTCGATATAACCGCGAACGCCGCCACCGCGGCCCCCGCCCAGCCGCCCCAATGCCGTTCGATGAACAACGCGACCGGCGCGTTCGAAGCCGACAGATCCGCGGCGGGAATGGTAAAAGTGATCGCGGTGCACACGATAAGGTAGAGCACGCACGACAGAGCGATCCCCGTCATCGTCGCGCGCGTCACGTTGCGTTCGGGGTCGCGGATGCGTTCGGCGGCGATACTTGCCGATTCGAACCCGATGATCGCGACCATCGCCAGTGCGGTTGCCGACAGGAGCGGTGCAAATTCGACCGGTGCGCGCACCGTGGTGGTGACCGCGGTATGATCGCCGGCGACGATGAAACCGGCGATCAACACGACCGCGAATAGCGGCAACAGCTTGAGCGCGGTCGTGACGACCTGGAACCGGCCCGAGCTCTTGAGGCCGGTCAAGTTGAGCAAGGTCAACGCGACGATAAGCAGCGTCGCGGTCAGCGCCTGGCGCAGCGGCGTCGCCGCCAGCCCCGGAAACAGTTGGCCGGCGTACCGTGCCGAGGTCAGCGCGATATAGGCGTTGGCGCACCAATAGCTGACCCACGCTCCCCAGCCGACCAGTACGCCGGCGATCGGCCCCAGCTCCTGCCCGATCGCCGCGACCAGTCCGGGCGATTGCGGCCGCGACGCGGTCAGCGCCGCCAAAACACGCCCGATGACCAGCGCGCCGGCACCGCCCGCAACCCAAGCCAGCACGCCGTTCCAGCCATAAGCGGCGAACGACCCCGGCACGACATAAATGCCCGCGCCGATCACCCCGCCGATAACGAATGCCACCGCCGTCCAGAACCCGAACGGCCGTTGTTCGACTGTATCCATGTCCGTGCTCCCCAACCCCGCACGCAACACAGCACGTTCCGCTGTTGCGCGCCAGCGCCGTGCGCGCCACGGTGAAGCATGCCCAGCCCTTCCCTCGACGCTCGCCGCGGCAAGATCGCGATCTTCACTCTGATCGCGCTGCTCGCCGCGCTCGGGCTTTGGATCATCCTCAACTTCCTGCCGGCGCTGATCTGGGCGGTGGTGATCGCGGTGGCGATCGATCCGCTCGTGGGCCGCGCCGAGGCGCGCTTTCCGACGACGTCGCGCAGCCTGATCGCCGCGCTCTTTACGCTGGCGATAGCATTGCTCGTGCTCGTGCCGATCGGCTTCGGCGTGGCGCAGGGCGCGCGCGAGGCCCACGACATCGCGCAATGGGTCGCCGCCGTGCGCGGGCACGGCGTGCCGCCGCCCGCCTGGATCGCACAATTACCGTTGGGATCGAGCGAATTGACCGCTTGGTGGAATACCAACCTTGCCGACCCGGTCGAGGCGAACCATGTGTTCGAGCAGCTGAGCGGCACGGCGGTCACCGCGCGGGCGCAGTTGATCGGGCTCGGGCTGATCCATCGCACGGTGATCTTCGGCTTCACCTTGCTGACCCTGTTCTTCCTCGTCCGCGACCGCGATGCGATCATCGCGCAATGCCGTCATGCCAGCGAGAAACTGCTGGGCCCGACCGGCGAGCGGATCGGTCGACAAACGCTGCTGTCGGTCCGCAGCACGATCGACGGGCTGGTGCTGGTCGGGCTGGGCGTCGGTGCCGTGATGACCTTGGTCTATGTCGTTTTCGGCGTGCCGCATCCGGTACTCCTGGGTCTGTTTACGGCGTTGGCGGCGATGATCCCGTTCGGGCCAGTCGTCGCGTTCGCGATCGCGGCGTTACTGTTGCTGGCGCAGGGATCGCCGGGTGGCGCGATCGCGGTCGCGGTGATCGGGTTGGGCGTCGAGTTCGTGGCCGGGCATTTCGTCCGCCCGCTGCTGATCGGTGGTGCGACCAAACTTCCTTTCCTATGGGTGCTGATCGGCATCTTGGGCGGGGTCGAGACGATGGGGCTGCTCGGGCTGTTCGTCGGGCCGGCGACGATGGCGGTGCTGGTGATGCTCTGGCGCGAACTGGTGGAGGGCAAGCCCGGACCGGTGGCTTGAACCGCGCGCCAGAGCGCGTAGATCACGCGGCATGACAGACTATCCAGCGAAGCTCGGCCTCTACATCGACGGCGAATGGATCAGCGACGGCGGACGCGATACGCACCGCTTGCTCAACCCGGCGACGGGCGTGGGGCAAGCCGATCTGCCGCTGGCGACGACCGCCGATCTCGACCGCGCATTGGCGGCCGGCGAACGCGGGTTCGCCGAGTGGCGCAAGGTTGCACCGGAAACCCGCGCGGCGATCCTCAACAAGGCGGCGGCGCTGATCCGCGAGCGCGCCGATCATATCGCCCGCGTCGCGACGATGGAGCAAGGGAAACCGCTCGCCGAAGCGAAGGGCGAAGTGCTCGCAAGCGCCGGGCTGATCGAATTCCACGCAGCGGAGGGCCAGCGCGTCTATGGCCGCGTGCTGATGCGCCCACCAGGGATGCGGTCGATGGTGCTGCACCAGCCGGTCGGTCCGGTCGCGGCGTTCTGCGCGTGGAATTTCCCGGCGCTCAACGTCGTCCGCAAGGTTGCGCCGGCGATCGCCGCGGGCTGCTCGATCATCCTCAAGCCGAGCGAGGAAACCCCGGGCAGCGCGGTCGAAGTGATGCGCTGTTTCCAGGACGCCGGGCTCCCCGGCAACGTCGCGCAGATCGTGTTCGGTGTTCCCGACCAGATCTCGCGCCATCTCCTCGCATCGCCAGTGACGAAGAAGCTCAGCTTCACCGGATCGGTCCCCGTCGGCAAGGCGCTGATGAAGCTCGCCGCCGATACGGTGATGCGGATGACGATGGAATTGGGCGGGCATTCGCCGGTGTTGGTGTTCGACGATTGCGATCTGGAAAAGACGCTCGATACTTTGGTCGCGCACAAATTCCGCAACGCCGGCCAAGTCTGCGTGTCGCCGACGCGGTTCCATGTGCAGGAAGGAATTTACGAGCGGTTCGTCCAGGGCTTCGCGGAGCGGACGAACAAGATGCAGATCGGCGACGGGCTCGATGCCGCCAACCAGATGGGTCCGATGGCCAATTCGCGCCGACCCGAGGCAATCGCCGCGATGCTCGAGGATGCACGCAGCATCGGTGCGCGGGTGATGGCGGGCGGCGGGCCGGGCGACGGCAGCGGCTTCTTCTATCAGCCGACCGTGCTCGCCGACGTGCCGCTCGAGGCCAAGGCGATGAACGACGAGCCGTTCGGGCCGGTCGCGCTGATCCGCCCGTTCGCCACCGACGAGGACGCGATCGCCGAGGCCAATCGCCTGCCCTATGGCCTCGCCGCCTATTGCTTCACCGAGAACGGGCGGCGCCAGAACGTGCTGAGCGAGACGGTCGAGGCGGGCATGATCGCGATCAACCAAGTGCGGCTGACCTGGCCCGACGCGCCGTTCGGCGGGGTCAAGGAATCGGGTTTCGGATCGGAGGACGGCCCCGAGGGCGTCGCCGCGCACATGATCACCAAGGCGGTGCACATCGCATGAGGACAGCCGCCCGTATCCTGGTCGACCAGCTGATCGCGCAAGGCGTCGACCGCGCGACGTGCGTCCCGGGCGAGAGTTACCTCCAGGTGCTCGACGCCCTGATCGACAGCGGTATCGACTTGCTCACGTGCCGTGCCGAGGGCGGCGCGGCGATGATGGCGGAGGCTTACGGCAAACTGACCGGGCAGCCCGGCATTTGCTTCGTCACGCGCGGCCCGGGCGCCACCAACGCCAGTCCCGGGCTGCACATCGCGATGCAGGATTCGACCCCGATGATCCTGTTCGTCGGCCAGATCGAGCGCGGTATGCGCGACCGCGAGGCGTTCCAGGAACTCGATTATCGTGCGACCTTCGGCGCGCTGGCCAAATGGGTGGTCGAGATCGACGACGCCGCGCGCATCCCGGAGATCATCGCCCGCGCCTTCCGCGTGGCGATGCAGGGACGCCCCGGCCCTGTGGTGATCGCGTTGCCCGAGGATATGCTCGACGACACCGCCGACGTCGCCGATGCGCCGTTGATCGATCCGGTCGAGACCGCCCCCGCCCCTGACGATATCGACACGTTGCGCGAGTTGCTTGCAGCTGCGGAGCGCCCGGTTGCGATCGTCGGTGGGTCGCGCTGGACGCCCGAGGCGCGCGACGCGATGGTCGCGTTCGCGCACCGCCTCGGTCTCCCCGTCTCCGCGCAGTTCCGCCGTGCGCCGCTGTTTCCCGCCACCGATGATCATTTCATCGGCGACCTCGGCCTCGCGCCCAATCCCAAGCTGATCGAACGCGTCAAGGCGGCCGACTTGATCTTGCTGATCGGCGGGCGGATGTCGGAGATCGCATCGCAATCCTATACGCTGCTTGGCATTCCAGACGGCAAGCAGAAGGTCGTGCACGTCCATCCCGACCCGATGGAGCTCGGCCGCGTCTATCAGCCGGCGCTGGCGATCAACGCGACACCCGGAGCGTTCCTCGCGGCCGCCTCGAGGATCGAACCACGCCAAGGCGACGACGTAAGCGGCGCACGCGCCGACTATCTCGCCTGGTCCGACACCCCGCCCCCCGTCCCCGGCGACTTCCAATATGGCGAGGTCATGCGGTGGCTGCGCGATCGGCTGCCGCCCGACGCAGTGATCTGCAATGGCGCGGGCAATTTCGCGAGCTGGATCCATCGCTACTACCGTTTCCGCGACTTCGGCACGCAACTCGCGCCGACCAGCGGGTCGATGGGCTATGGCTTGCCCGCCGGCGTTATGGCCAAGCGCCAAAAGCCCGGCAGCATCGTCCTGACGCTCGCCGGCGACGGCGACTTCTTGATGAACGGGCAGGAATTCGCGACCGCGGTCCATCACGGCATCGCGCTGATGGTCGTGGTGATCGATAACGGCATCTACGGCACGATCCGGATGCACCAGGAGCGCACGTTTCCCGGCCGTGTCTCCGCGACCAGCCTCACCAACCCTGATTTCGCCGCGCTCGCTCGCGCCTATGGCGGGCATGGCGAGACGGTGACGACCACCGCCGAATTCGCGCCCGCCTTCGAGCGCGCGCTGGCGAGCGGCAAGCCGGCGATTGTGCATTGCTTGCTCGATCCGCAAGCGATCACACCGACCGCGACGCTCGACGGGATCAGGACGGCGGCGGAGAAGCGCTAGGATGGCGGCGACGCTCACCGCGCAGGTGCTCTCGAACACGCACGTCACGCTGGAGCCGACCGAGGAGCGCCATCGCGCGGCGCTCGCGGCGGCGGGGGCGGACCCGGCGATCTGGACGCTTCAGCCGTTCAACATCGCCGAGGGGTTCGACGCCTATTTCGACTGGCTGCTCGGCGAGCGGGATTCGGGGCGATGGATACCGCATGTCGTCATCAACCCTGATGGCGTGGTCGTCGGGCAGAGCTGTTACCTCGACATCCGCGCGCCCGCGTGCGGAGTCGAGATTGGCGGGACGTGGTATTCGGCGGCCGCGCAGGGGACGAAGATCAATCCGGCGGCGAAATTGCTGCTGCTCGATCATGCGTTCGGCTGCGGGATGGTGCGGGTGCAGTTGAAGACGGACGTGCGCAATCTGCGGTCGCAGGCGGCTATGCGGAAGCTCGGCGCGACGTATGAGGGCACGTTTCGGAAGCAACAGCCGCGGCCTGACGGGTCGTGGCGGGATTCGGTGTACTTCTCGATCGTCGATGACGAGTGGCCGGATATTCGGGCGCGACTGGTCGAGCGGTTGACGTAGCGCCGCGGCAAGGCCGCGTCGTCGGCCGTAGCTGCGCTACGCCGTCCGAGCTTTTGCTGTTTGCGATTTAGCAGCGCTAAATCGCTGCAAAAGCTGGAGCGGGTGAAGGGAATCGAACCCTCGTCGTAAGCTTGGAAGGCTTCTGCTCTACCATTGAGCTACACCCGCGCGCCGAGGGCGTCTAACCGCGCTGCGTGGCGCGCGCAAGCCAGGCTACTTCGTCCCGGCCGGCAGCATCCTGGTGCCCTTGGGCAGTCGCGCCTTCGTTTGCGGCGTGCCGCTGACGGTGAAGATACCGCCCGGAGCCAAGGTGATGTAATAGTCGCCGGTATCGCCACAGGTCGCGATCCAGGCGCGGCGTCCGTGGTCGCGCGGGCGGTCGGCGATCCTGGTGATCTCGTCGCATTGGAAATCGGCGTCGTAGATCGCGCGATAAAAGGCGGTCTTGCGCTGCCCGTCGTTGAGCGCGTCGATCTTGGCCTCCATCGGATCGGCGGTCGCCGCCGCCGTCGCGCCATTACCACCAGCCGTGCCACCGCCGCCACACCCCGCCAGCAGCCCCAGAATGGCCATCGCAAACACGGTCCGCATGTCGCTCTCCTTCAATCGAGACAAACGCACCATCGCGCGTTCAGATGCCATCCGCGACGACCGCGCGGCCCTCCGCCTCCAATCGTGCCGTCAGATCGGCGATGGTCGCCGCGACCAGGGCCTCGTCCGGACTACGCACGACAAAATTCGCGCCCACGCGCCCGTCGCGAAAAAACGGATAGCTGCCGATCGCCACGCCCTCATGCGCGCGCTCTGTTTCGCGCAGCAATTCGGCGACCTCGCTCTCAGCCACCCAGCAGCCGATCGTGCGGCTGATCACCGGCTGCCCGCCCTCCAGCGTCCCCGTCAGCGCGTCCAGCATGCCCGCGGTAATGTGCGGCACGCCGGCCATGATGAAGATGTTGCCGATCCGGATTCCCGGTGCGCCGGACAGCCGGTTGGGGATCAGGTCGGCGCCCTCGGGCACGCGCGCCATCCGCAACCGTGCCTCGGTCGCGCCGCCGCGGGTCGCATAATAGCGTTCGAGCACCGCGACCGCGTCGGGATGATGCACCACGCCGACCCCCAGTGCCGCCGCGATCGCGTCGACCGTGATATCGTCGTGGGTCGGCCCGATCCCGCCGGTCGTGAACAGGTAATCGTTGCGCGCGCGCAAGGCGTTGACCGCCTCGACGATCGCCGCCTCGACGTCGGGCACGACGCGGACTTCGGCCAGCCGGATGCCCTGGACGTTGAGCCAGGCGGCGACTTGCGCGACGTTCTTGTCCTGCGTGCGCCCCGACAGGATTTCGTCGCCGATCACGACCAATGCGGCTGTCCAGATGCGCTCGCTCATGCCCATCGCCATAGTCTCGCAAAATCGCCGCGTCACCGCTATATGGCGCGCCATGACCGAATACATGACCGTCACCTCCGACGCCCCGCTCGCCCGCAACGGCGCGATCAAGCTTTATGGCCGCGACGCCTTTGCCGGCATGCATAAGGCCGGGCAGCTCGCCGCGGCGACGCTCGACATGCTCGTGCCGCACGTCGTGCCCGGCGCGAACACAGGCGAGCTCGACGACATGATCCGCGACTTCATGGTGGCGGGCGGCGCGGTGCCGGCGACGTTGGGCTATCGCGGCTATACGCATTCGAGCTGCATCTCGATCAACCATGTCGTGTGCCACGGCATCCCCGGCGAGCGCACGCTGAAGGACGGCGACATCGTCAATATCGACGTGACCCCGCTGCTCGACGGCTGGCACGGCGACACCAGCCGGATGTTCCTGGTCGGCGACGTGCCGATCAAGGCGCGGCGGCTGGTCGACGTGACCTATGAGTGCCTGATGCTCGGGATCGAGCAGGCCAGGCCCGGCAACACGATGGGCGACGTCGCGCACGCGATCCAGACTCATGCAGAGCGCCACCGCTACGGCGTGGTCCGCGATTTCTGCGGCCACGGCGTCGGCCGCTTGTTCCACGACGCGCCGGAGGTGGTGCATGTCGGCCGCCCGGGGACCGGGCCGGAGCTCAAGCCCGGGATGATCTTCACGATCGAGCCGATGATCAATATCGGCAAGCCCGACGTGAAACTGCTCGACGACGGCTGGACCGCGGTGACGCGCGACCGCTCGCTGTCGGCGCAGTTCGAGCATTCTATCGGGATCACCGAGGACGGGTGCGAGATTTTCACGGGCTCGCCGGGCGGATTCGACAAGCCCCCATATTGAGCGCCGAGTGTTGGCCTAACGCGGATGCGGGGGGGCCGCTAAGTTGACACTAGGTTGACACTGGCGCGACCGTCCGCGTGCCTGCGAAAGGTCACACCAGGTCACACTGGCTCGACCTTCCGTGCTCCTGCGAAGGCAGGAGCCCAGGGTTGCGTCGCGCGCGCTATCCTGGGCCCTGCTTTCGCAGGAGCACGGCGATGGGTGGCGCGCGATATCGAGAGCCCGCCAAGGCTGTCAGGCGAAATCCTACGTTGCAAGGGTTTTCCGCTATCGGTGGAAAGCGGTCGTTGGCCTACGCGGGGGCGGATCAGCTCCACATGATAGATATTATTACAAACGCAGCGATCTGAGCCAGCGCGATGACGACGGCGATCCCTCTGGCCCTGAAAAAAACGATGGCCGCCAAAGGACCAGCAAGAAGCATCGCTATCTGAACTCCCCCCAGGATATAGTCTCTAACGGGGGCATCCGACACGAGCGTCAGCTCAAACAACAGACATAACATAGAGATGAATACGCTGGCAGCTATAAGCGCCCCGCTTCCGACTTGCTGCAGTCGAGCAATCAACGTCGAGCGGGTCATGCCGAATTCCAGTTTGAGTTGTCCGCGTCAGCTAGTGGGCGTTAGCCGCCGTTCTCACTCCATCTTCCCCACGTCGATCGCCTTCTGGCTGCGCACGAACGGGTAGGCGAGCTGCTTGAGATACCCCCGTGGCATCTTCTCGCCGATGCCGTAGCCGCTCGGCCACTTGCCCTTGGGGAAATAGAACGTCCCGAACAGCTTATCCCATAGCGGAAAATGGATCGCGAAATTGACGTCGATCGCTTCCTTCTCGATGCCATGGTGCCAATGGTGGAAGCGCGGAGTCACCATCAAGTGGCCGAAGCGGTCGAAGTCGCCGCGCAAATTGGCGTGGACGAGCCCCGAATAGACATAAACCAGCGCGACATAGGCCTGCATCACCGAGGGCAGGAAGCCGAACGTCAAGAGCGGCAGCGAAGTAACGCCGCGCAGCAGGATGATCTCGACGAAGTGCATCCGCGCGCCCGCCAGCCAGTCCATCGCCTTCGCCGAATGGTGGACCGCGTGGAACCCCCACAGGAACGGCACGCGGTGGAAAGCGCGGTGGAACCAATATTGCGCCAGATCGGTGAGCAGCATCGCCTCGATGAACTGGAGCACCCACGGCTGCCCGCCGATCGCGGCGCGGATGCCGGCCAGGCCCGCGGTGTTGGCGTTGATGACGCTCGACGGCGCCAGCGCGAGATAGGTGAAGATCTGCACCAGCATCGAGCTGATCAGGTAATAGAACAGATCCTCGCGCCACTCGGTGCGGAACAGGCGCTGGTCCTTGTTGTGCGGCCAGAACCGTTCGATCGGCGCGAACATCAGCCCCGCCGCGATCAGGTTCACGACGAAGAAATCGACCCCGAAGAAGACGCCCCAATCATGCACCTCGCGCGGAGAGACGTTGGCGCCGCCGAGCAGCGCCGCGGCGATGCCGATGCCGAGCGCGGTGAAGCCGATCGCCTTGCGCCGGCGCAGCAACAGGCTGAGCAGCGCGAGCGCGTAGCTTGCGAGCAGGACGGCATGGACCAGCGGCCGGAACCAGCCGGTCTTTTCGAGCGTGTTGAGCTCGGGCATGGCGAACCAGCCGGGCCAACGCAGCGCTGCGACCAAGCCGAGCCCCGCGAACGCCAACAGTAACCCGAAGAACCCGGCATACCATCCGCTGCCGAACCGCCTTACTTCGACCGGCGCCTCGAGATCGTCGAGAAGTTGTTGAATTGGCGTGGTCGGTTTCATCGGCATCCCCCTGCACGGCCCGTCCATCGCGCCGGCCATCATACCCCGCTTCCGTCCGTTCGCCAGACCCGCAAGCATAAGCGCTTATACATCGGCCAGTCAGGTATGACGTGATAGCCGATGGCCATGCCCCCGCTCTATACCGCCGCGAGTTTCGGTGCCGCGTTGCGCCGATTGATCGACCATCTCGATTCGGCATTGGAGCAGGCCTATCGCAATGACGGCCTCGATTTCCGTCCGCGTTATACGCCCGTCATCCGCGCGTTGATGGACGACGGCCCGCACACGCTCACGATGCTCGCCGATCGGCTCGGCGTGTCGCACTCGGCGACCAGCCAGACGGTGTCGCAGATGCGGCTCGCCGGGCTGGTGGTCGTGACCCCCGGCGAAGACGACGCCCGTCAACGCGTCGTCGCGCTCAGCCGCCTCGCCAAAGCGATGCAGCCGCGGCTCGAGGAGCATTGGCGCGCGGCGCGGGTGGCCACCGCCATCCTCGACACCGAAACCGGGGGCGTGCTGGTCGAGGTGATCAACCGCACCAACGCCGCGCTCGCCCGGCGGTCCATGAGCGAACGGCTCGCGGACGTCCGCCATCCGACTGCATCGCGAACGGGCAACCGAATCCCTGCTGCCTAATTGCTGGGCATTTGCTAGGCCGGATAGGCGGACACGCGTGGGCTTGGCCCTTCGTGCGGTAAGCTGGCATGCTTCGTGTAAAGACGCGGGCTACGGGCGAGGGATTTCAGTGAAAAAGATCGAAGCGATCATCAAGCCGTTCAAGCTGGACGAAGTGAAAGAGGCGCTGCACGAGGTCGGCGTGAGCGGCATCACCGTGACCGAGGCCAAGGGGTTCGGCCGCCAGAAGGGGCATACCGAGCTCTATCGCGGCGCCGAATATGTCGTCGATTTCCTGCCCAAGGTGAAGCTTGAGGTCGTGGTCGAGGACAGCATGGCCGAACGGGTGGTCGAAGCGATCGCGAGCGCGGCGCAGACCGGGCGGATCGGCGACGGCAAGATCTTCGTCATGCCCGTCGAAACCGTGCTCCGCATCCGCACCGGCGAGCGCGACGAAGCGGCGATTTGACGCGGCGAAAATCGAATTCAACTTAAGGAAAGAGGGAACATGGCGACGTCGGCAAACGATATCCTGAAGCGGATCAAGGACGAGGAGATCGAGTGGGTCGACCTTCGCTTCACCGATCCCAAGGGCAAGTGGCAGCATCTGACGATGGTCGCGGGCGTGGTCGGCGAGGACGAACTGACCGACGGCTTCATGTTCGACGGCTCATCGATCGAAGGCTGGAAGGCGATCAACGAATCCGACATGATCCTGAAGCCCGACCTCGATGCGGTCTATGTCGATCCGTTCTCGGCCACGCCGATGCTGATCCTGGTGTGCGACATCGTCGAGCCGTCGACCGGCGAGCTCTACGCCCGCGATCCGCGCTCGACCGCCAAGCGCGCTGAGGCGTATCTCAAGACCACGGGAATCGGCGACACGGTGTATATCGGGCCGGAAGCCGAGTTCTTCATGTTCGACAACGTCCAGTTCGACACGAGCTACAACCAGTCGTTCTACAAGATCGACGACATCGAGCTACCGACCAACACCGGCACCGCCTATGACGGCGGCAATCTGGGCCACCGCCCGCGCGCCAAGGGCGGCTATTTCCCCGTCGCGCCGGTCGACAGCGCGATCGACATTCGCGGCGAGATGGTCTCGACCATGCTCGAAATGGGCCTGCCCTGCGACAAGCATCACCACGAAGTCGCCGCTGCGCAACACGAGCTCGGCCTGACCTTCGGCACGATGACTGTGACCGCCGACCGCATGCAGATCTACAAATACGTCGTGCACCAGGTGGCCCACGCCTATGGCAAGTCGGCGACCTTCATGCCCAAGCCGATCAAGGAAGATAACGGCAGCGGCATGCACACCCATTTGTCGATCTGGAAGGGCAAGGAGCCGCTGTTCGCCGGCAACGGCTATGCGGGCCTCAGCGAAATGTGCCTGTTCTTCATCGGCGGCATCATCAAGCACGCCAAGTCGATCAACGCCTTCTCCAATCCGACCACCAACAGCTACAAGCGGCTGGTGCCGGGCTATGAAGCGCCGGTCCTGCTAGCCTATTCGGCGCGCAACCGCTCGGCGTCGTGCCGCATTCCGTACGGCACCGGCCCGAAGGCGAAGCGCGTCGAAGTGCGCTTCCCCGACGCGATGGCGAACCCGTACCTCTGCTATGCGGCGCTGTTCATGGCGGGCCTCGACGGCATCCAGAACAAGATCCATCCGGGCGAGGCGATGGACAAGAATTTGTACGACTTGCCCCCGGCCGAGCTCGCCGAAGTGCCGACCGTTTGCGCGTCGCTGCGTGAGGCACTCGACTGCCTCGAGGCCGATCAGGACTATCTGCTCAAGGGCGACGTGTTCTCGAAGGACCAGATCGAGGCGTATATCGAGATCAAGCGAGCGGACGTCGCGCGGTTCGAGATGACGCCCTCGCCTGTGGAATTCGATATGTATTATTCGGCCTGATCTTTCGCGATCGGTCGGAATTGGACGGGGCGTCCGGAGCGATCCGGGCGCCCTTTTCCTGGCTGTCTCGTTCCCCGGCGAAGGCCGGGGAACGGACAAGAGGAAAGCACCGCCCCCCAACCTGCAATCCCCGCACTCACGATTGCACAAATTCACCGATGTTTCGCCCCCGCAACAAGCGTAAATAATCCGTCGCGGTATTCACCGCGCCACGCCGCTTGCTCGCGGCATCTCTCGAGGCACAAATGCTTCCCTATACATGGCTGTTCTTCGCGGTGCCCACGGGCATCGCGGTTCTGCTCGCGCTGAAGTCGTTCGGCATCAACCAGGAATACGAACGCGGCGTCGTGTTCCGGCTCGGGCGGCTCCGGGCCACCAAGGGTCCCGGCTGGTTCTGGCTGATCCCGCTGATCGAGCGCGTCGTGAAGGTCGACATCCGCACCATCACCTACGCCCTGGACTCGCAGGAAACCGTGACACGCGACGGCGTCGCAGTGCGAGTCAACGCGGTGATCTGGTTCCGCGCGTTCGATGCGGCGGGGGTGGTGACCACGGTGGTCAATTGGACCGCGGCGATCGTCCAGGCGGCGGAGACCGCGATGCGCGACGCGATCGGCCAAAGCGATCTCGACCAGATGCTCAAGGAGCGCAACGTCATCAACGCGCGGCTGCTCGAATTGCTGACCGAGCGTTGCAATCGTTGGGGCGTCGAGTTCGACGCGGTCGAGATCAAGGACCTCGACATCCCGCCGCAAATGCAGCGCGCGATCGCCAAGGAGGCCGAGGCGATCCGCGAGAAACGCGCGCGGATCATCAAGGCCGAGGGCGAGCAGGAAGCGTCGGTCAAGCTGACCGAAGCCGCCGCGCAGATCGGCAAGACCCCGGGCGCGCTCGAGCTTCGCCGGCTGCAAACGCTGACCGAGATCGGCGTCGAGCACAATTCGACGATCATCGCGATGTTCCCGACCGAGATCCTCGAAGCGGCGAAGGCGATTGCGGGAACCAGGCAAGCCTGAACTCGAAAAAAGGGGCGTCCGGCGCAATTCGGACGCCGCTTTCTTGTCCGGCAACGTAATTCCGTTTCGGTAGTTCAAACTTGTTGGAGGATCGCTGCGGCACGTGGCGAAACGTTGGGGAAGACCGATGCGCAATCTGTCCCGTCTGCCGCTGCCGTTACTGCTTGCGATCGGCGGCTGCGGTGACGGCGGCGGCGGGGGTGGCACCCCCACGCCGACGCCGGCCCCCACCAATACGGCGCCGACCTTTACCTCGGCAGCGACCGCCAGCGTCGTCGAGAATGCCGCGCTCAGCTATCAGGCGGCGGCGACCGATGCCGAGGGCAATACCCTCACCTATTCGATTTCGGGCGGTGCCGACGCCGCGAAATTCGCGCTCAGCGGGACCGGCGCACTAACCTTCGCCACCCCGCCCAATTTCGACCTGCCGGGCGATGCCGACGGCAATAACGTCTACGATGTCCAGCTCCGCGTCAGCGACGGCAGCCTGGCGGCAACGCTCAACCTGAGCGTCACCGTCACCAACAGCAGCGAGGGCATCGTCGTTCGCCGCTTGGCGACCGGGCTCAGCCAGCCGATGATGCTCGCGCCGATCCCCGGCAACAACACGACGATGTTCCTGATCGAGCGCGCCGGCGCGGTGTATCGTTTTACCCCATCGACCGGCGCGCGCACGCTCGTGACGACGGTCCCGGGCGTGACGACCGACGGCGAACGCGGCTTGCTCGGCATCGCGCCGCGGCCCGATTTCGCGACCACGGGCGGGGTCGTGGTCTACGCAACCGACGGTACAGGCACGATCCGGATCATCCAATATACGCTCAACCCGGCGACCTTCGCGGTCACGGGGTCCACGACGCTGCTTACGATCCCGCACCCGACCAATACCAACCACAATGGCGGCTGGCTGGGGTTCGGCCCCGATGGGCTGCTCTACATCGCGACCGGCGACGGCGGCGGCGCGGGCGACCCGCCGGGCAACGCGCAGAACGTCAATTCGCGGCTCGGCAAGATGCTGCGCGTAGCCGTAAGTCCGGGAGGCGTCGTCACGGTGCCCGCGGGCAACCCGTTCGCGGGCGGCGGCGGCGACGCCTATATCTATGCGCTCGGGCTGCGGAACCCGTTCCGCAACGGGTTCGACGGCAACCGGCTGATCATCGCGGATGTCGGTCAGGACCAGACCGAAGAGATCGACCTGCTCGGCATCACCGATCCGGGACGCAACTTCGGGTGGAACTTCAAGGAAGGCACCGGCACCTTCCAGGGCACGCCGCCCGCCGGACTGACCGACCCGGTCAGCCAATACGGCCACGGCAACGGCCCGCGCCAGGGCAATGCGATCATCGGCGGGCTCGTCTATAACGGCCCGATCGCGTCGCTGAGGGGATCCTACATCTTTGCCGACGAGCAAAGCGGCAATCTGTGGACCGTGCCGAGCACGTCGCTGGTCGCAGGTTCAGTGCTGGCATCGTCGAGCTATGAGCGCCGCAACCTGGATTTCACCCCGGACGTGGGGACGATCAACCTCATCGTCGACTTCGCCACCGACAATTTGGGCAACCTCTACATCGTCGATCTCGACGGCGATATTTTCCTGGCCGAACCGTTCCTCGGCAGCCTCTGACGCGTCCCGGTCGGATAGCCGCGATGCGACGAATTGCGTGATGCGGCATTGCAGCATGTGACGCACGGGCCTAGGCGGCTCGCCGATGCGTGCCGCGTTATACCGTTGGATGCCCGACCGCCGCCGCGCGACATCGTTCGTGCTCGCGCTCGCGGTCGAAGCCTTGCTGATCGTGCTGCTGCTGATCTTCGGCCCGCGCGTCACGATCGAGCCCAAGGCGAAGCGCCCCGATACCTTCACCCTGATCCCGCCCGACGACATCGCCTCGACCGAGCCCGATCGCGCCAAAAAGGCCGACAACACGCCCAAGCCCAAGAGCGCGTCGGCCCCGCCCTCCACCTTGCCGCCTGATGTCGCCCCGCCGCAAAAAGCGCCCCCGCCGCCAGTGCCGCTCCCCGGCGTGTTGCCGATCCAGCTTGGCGGGCTCGACATCAGCAAGCTCAAGGGATCGGGCCAAGGCGAGGAAGCCGGCGACGGCGACGACAGCAAGCTGGCCTATGGCCCGGGACTGGGTCCGGGCGGGATGCCGCTCTATCGCGCCGAATGGTATCGCGAGCCGACCAACGCCGAACTGAACGGCTATGTGCATAAAATGCCCGAGGGCGGCGGCTGGGCGATGATCGCGTGCAAGACGGTCGCCAATTATCATGTCGAGAATTGCCAATCGCTCGGCGAAGCGCCGTTGGGGTCCGGGCTCGGCCGCGACATGCGGCTGGCGGCGTGGCAGTTCCTCGTCCGCCCGCCGCGCCGGGGCGGCAAGCCGCTGATCGGATCGTGGGTGAGCATCCGGATCGATTTCCACGTCACTGTGGCGAAGCGGTCCTCCGGCCCGCGACTGCCGTTCGCGGATGGGCCGAAAACCGAGCCCGAGGACCCTGCGGACGCCGGGGAGCAATAGCCGACTAGGGCAACAGCACCGTCGACCCCTCGGTCTTGCCCGCTTCCAGCGCGCGGTGCGCGGCGGCGGCATCCTCCAGCGCGAAGGTCTGGCCGATCTCCGGCTTGATCGCGCCCTTCGCCAGCATCGCGAAGACGCGGTCGAACCCCGCCTTTCGGTCCTCGGGCGTCGCATAATAGTGGAACATCGTCGGCCGGGTGACGAACAGCGATCCGTGGCTGGCGAGCGCGCCCAGGTTGACGCCGGTCACCGGCCCGCTGGCATTGCCGTAGCTGACGATCAGCCCGCGCTGCGCTACGCTCGCCAGTGAAGCTTCCCACGTGTCCTTGCCGACGCCGTCGAGGATCACCGGCACGCCCTTGCCGCCGGTGATCTCCTTCACGCGCACGGCGAGGTCATCCTTCTTGTACTCGATGACGTGGTCTGCGCCCGCCCGTTTGGCGCGCTCAGCCTTCTCTGACGACCCCACCGTCCCGATCACCGTCGCGCCGATCGCCTTGAGCCAGCCGACCGCGAGGTGCCCAACCCCGCCCGCCGCGGCATGGACCAGCACCGTCTGTCCTGCCTGCACCTTGGCGCAACGCTCGATCAGGAACTCGGTCGTGCCGCCCTTCAGCAGGATCGCCGCCGCGGTCCGGTCGTCGACATTGTCGGGCAACGGGATCAGCGCGTCCGCCGGCACGTTGCGCGCGGTCGCGTAGCTGCCGATCGGGCCGAACGTCCCGACACGGTCGCCGACCTTGAAGCCGGTGACGCCAGCGCCGAGCGCTTCGATCACCCCGGCACCCTCGCCGCCTAGCCCGCTCGGCAGCTTGAGCGGATAAAGACCCGTGCGCTGGTAGATCTCGATGAAGTTGAGCCCGACCGCAGTCGCCTTGATCTGCACCTCGCCGGGACCGGGATCGGGCAAGTCGATATCGACCCATTCGATCACGTCCGGCCCGCCATGCTCCCTGATCCGTGCGACGCGTGCCATGTCCCGTTCTCCCGTTGCGACAGGCATCACCTGGGGAGTCGCGTTTCGGGTTGCAACCGACTTCGCCGCGCGCCATCTACCCCACGTACCCGATATTCCAAAAAAGCGGAGGCGAGGATGAAGAGCTACCTGAAGCATTATATCGACGGCGCGTGGGTCGATAGCGACGGCGGCACTCGCCACGACGTGATCGACCCCTCGACCGAGCAGCCGGTCAGCGAGATCATGCTGGGCTCGAAGGCCGACGCCGACAAGGCGGTCGCCGCCGCGAAGAAGGCCTTCGCGACCTATTCGCAGACCTCGGTCGCCGATCGCATCGCGCTGCTCGAACGGATCATCGAGGAATATAAAGCCCGCATGCCCGATCTCGCCGCCGCAACGTCGGAGGAAATGGGCGCGCCGATCGGCTTCGCCAGCATGGCGCAGGCGCCGGCGGGGCTCGGCTATTTCATCGGCACCCTCGCCGCGCTCAAGGAATTCAGCTTTTCCGAGCAAGTCGGCAAGTCGCGCGTCGTCCACGAGCCGCTCGGCGTCGTCGCGATGATCACGCCGTGGAACTGGCCGCTCAACCAGATCTGCGCGAAGGTCGCCCCCGCGCTCGCGGCCGGCGACACGATGATCCTCAAGCCGTCCGAAGAAGCGCCGGGCAATGCGGTGATCCTCGCCGAAATCCTCGACAAGGCCGGCGTACCTGCGGGCGTGTTCAACCTGGTCAACGGCGACGGCCCCGGCGTCGGGTCGGCGCTATCGAGCCATAAGGACGTCGACATGGTCAGCTTCACCGGCTCGACTCGCGCCGGGATCGCGGTGGCGCAGGCCGCCGCCGCGACGGTCAAGCGCGTCCACCAGGAACTCGGCGGCAAGGCACCCAACGTCGTGCTCGAAGGCGCCGATCTCGGGACGGTCCTGCCTCCGACGATCCAGGGCGTGCTGGCGAACAGCGGGCAGTCGTGCATCGCGCCGACCCGCTTGCTCGTCCACAAGAGCCAGGTCGCCGACGCGACTCAGGTCGTGAAGTCGATCATGGAGGCGACCCCGGTCGACGCCGCCAGCGTGATGGGCGCGCATATCGGCCCGGTCGTGAACAAGGCGCAGTTCGAGAAAATCCAGGGCCTGATCCAGTCGGCGATCGACGAAGGCGCGACGCTCGTCACCGGCGGCACCGGTCGCCCCGACGGCCGCAACGCGGGCTTCTTCGTCAAGCCGACCCTGCTCGCCGACGTGACCCCCGACATGCGCATCTATCGCGAGGAGACCTTCGGTCCCGTCGCGACGATCACGAGCTATGACGACGCGGACCAAGCGGTCGAAATGGCCAACGACACCGATTACGGCCTGTCCGCAACGATCTCCGGCGATCCGGCGGAAGCGGCGAAGATCGCGCCCAAACTGCGCGCGGGGCTTGTCACGATCAACGCCTGGTCGGGCGGCGGCGGCACGCCGTTCGGCGGCTACAAACAGTCGGGCAACGGTCGCGAGGGCGGAAAATACGGCCTCGCCGACTTCATGGAGCTGAAGACGATCGTCGGCGAGCCCGCGTAGGCCGAGCGCTAGCTGCCGATCTTCGCTCGTTTATTGCGAACCGCTTCGTTCTTCGGGTCGATCGCCAGCGCCTTGTCGAAAGCGTTCGCGGCGGCGGCATTGTCGCCCTTCTGGAGATAAGCGTCGCCCAAGCTGTCGTAAGCGTCGGCGGATTGCGGGTGTTCGGCGATGACTCGTTCGAACACTGCGATCGCGGCAGGATATTTGTCGACCTTGAGCAATTCGTAGCCAAGCCAGTTCAGGTCGTAAGCGGTGTCGAGGTCCTTCCCGTCGGTGCTCGCCCGGAACGTGTCGTACCGCGCCATCATCACCGGCGGATCGGCCTTGTCGGCGATGGTCAGCATGTCGAGCACGGTCGCGGTGATCGGAGTCGGGGTCACCGCCGGCGCCCGGAACGCCGCGTCGTCCTGCAACGTGTTGGCTGTGATCGACGTCCAGGCGCCGCCCCCCAGCACCTCGCCGGTCTTGAGCGATACTTCTTCGGATCGCGACGGGAGCCGCACGCCGTTTACCGTTGTGAACTCGCGATAGACCGCGACCGTATCGATCAGATCGCCTCTGGCATGAACCGGGATGCGCAACTGAAGCATTTCGAGCCGATAGGTGGCGCGGTCGAAATGATAGATCGCCGACGAACACCCCTTCTGGTCGATCTGCACTGCGATCGTCTTACGGCCCAGCATCGTCCGCTCGCCCAGATATGTCGCGGTCAACCCCCGCGCCTTATAGTCGATGAACAGGAAATCGAATTCGGCACCGCACCGCAAGGCGATCTCGGCCTTGTTGACGGTGCGGACCAGCCGTTGTTTCTGCCAGTTCAGTTCCCAGCCGCGCGTGCCGTCATACCCCTCGAGAATGCGCCCCCATTTGCCCTCGCATTCGGGGATTTCGGGGCGGCAGCCGACCAGCCTCAGCCCCGGCCGCAGCCGCGCCATGACGGCATTGCTCTTGAAACTGCTGGCATATTCCTGGTGATAGCTGCCCTCGTAATGGAAGCCGCGAAACACCAGCGATCGGATCGCGTGGATCCGGTCGAGCCCGCCCATCGCGGCGATCGCTTTGTCGATCACGCGGTCGGCACGCTCGTCGGTGGCGAAAGCCGGCGATGCGATCCCCAGCAAAACGAACGCGAGTAAAAGCCGTCGCATCGTTCCTCCCTCTTTTTTGGGAGAACTCCGATAACATGATTGAACCGATCATGAACGCTGCGCGCAGCTCTATTCGTGTTGGACCGGTGCTTGACGGCGCGAAGGGTGTTCGCTCCGTCGGCCGTCTTCGCCGCGTGGCCTAGTGCACGGTACCCACGGCACGCCCGACCGACATCACCACGATCAGCCGCTCGATCTGGCGCCAGCGGCAGAAATGGACCTGGTTGCCGAGGTCGCGGCTCTTGTCCGCCCGCGCGGCCGCTTCGAACCCGGCATCGTCACCGAACGTCGCGATCAATTGCTGTGCGGTTTCGACGGACGAACGATCGGCAACGTAGAGGTGCATGCGATACTCCGGCTTTGCGCGCGCACGGGGCGGCGCGGCACCGGCATGTTACAAGGCGCGTGCCAGTCCGCGGGGATCGACGGCGATCCGCGGATCGCAGTGGTAAACGGGCTTGCGCGGGCTGTTCCATCGATCCCGAAGGGAGACACTAGCGTCCCGTTGTGGAACATGGCAGTCGCGCCGGTATGACCCCGCCCTCCCCATCGAAAAACCCCGCCGCGGGCGGATTCCTCATCGCAGTCGGCCTGACGGTTGGCGCCGTCGTCGGGATGACGCGGGGTAACGCACTGTTCTGGCTGCTGATCGGGGCGTTGGTTGGCATCGCCGCCGCGACCGCGATCTGGCTGGTCGACCGGCGGCGCTGAGCCTTATTTCAGCGACCGCGCCAGCCGCACCACACGCCCGATAATCTCCGCGCGGTCGGCGCGCACAGGCGCAATGGCCGGCGCGGCAGGATTGTCGCTGGTGATGCGCAACTCGAACCCGATCCGCGCGATGCGCTTGACCAGCAACGCGCCGTCGAGCCGCAGCACGAACAACCCCGGCCGCGATGACAATCGCCGGTCGCCTGTATCGACATACAGCGCATCGCCGTCATGGATCAGTGGTTCCATCGAGTCCCCGCGCGCGGTGATCATCGTCAGTGCGCCCGGCGTAACGCCCATCCTTGCGGCAACTCGCGGGTCGATGCGTTCCTCGCCGATCGTGCGATCGTCATCGACCAGCCCGCCCGGTCCCGCGGCGGCGTGTGCGTCGATCCGTCGCACCGCGATCATCCCGGCATCGCGCGGCGGGGCGCCGAGCCGGGATTCGTCGATCCCGAAGAACGCCGCGAGCCGCGCCCGCGTCGCCTCGTCGAGCCGCTTGGGCGTCCCGCGCTGGACGAACTGCTGCAGATAGGCCGGGTTGCGCCCGATCATCCGCGACAGGGCGGCCAGGCTGGCGCCCATTTGATCGGCCATCGCCGCCACCGTTTCCCGCGCGTCCATGGTTACCACCATAGTCGTAGGAAATTTCCTAGACAAGTTGGATTTGAGAACAGAACATGAACTTAATTTGGCGAGTCGGAGGACGCGGGTTCATGCATGTCGGACGGGAAATAGAGGGATTCTTGCGGCGCACGGGGATGCCGGCGACCAAGTTCGGGCGACTCGCGGTCAACGATCCGCGCTTCGTGCTCGACCTTCGCATGGGACGCGAGCCGCGGCCGCACACCGCCGCGCGCGTCATCGATTTCATTGCCGCGCAGGAGCACGCGCGATGAGCAAAATCGACCGCGATTGCACACGCCTCCTGCAAACAAGCGCGTCAAACTATTCGCTGCTGCTCTCGACAACGTGGACAGAATCCCGCCCCTGGGCCTCCGCGCTGTTCGTCGGGCATCGCATGAAAATCGCGGTCGAGGGCGATGACGACGCACGACTCGACGAATGGCTGATCGCGCTGCCCGATGTAGAATTGGTCTGGCGCGGCCACTTCGTGGCGAGTGCCGAGGTGGTCGAGCGCAGCGCCAACGCAGCGACGATCGAGCTTCTAGTGGTGGAAGACTAGCCGACCCGGCGAACGAGCGCGCGGAGCGCGTCGAGCGTTTCCTCGAGCGTCGGTTCGCGCGGCGCTTCGGGCTCGGGCTGACGCTTGGCGACGCCGCGTTCGAGCCGTTCGAGCAGATCGTGGATCGTCGCTTGCGAGAGCGGCGTCGAGGGTTCGTCGTCGGCCGACGGCGCCGCGAGACCGAACGTCTCGATCCGCTCATGCGGCGCGAAGCGCGGCGCGGAGACGGGCGTTAGCACCGGCGTGGGCTCGGGCAGCGGCGCCGCGATCGGCGCGACGAATGCTTCCGGCTCGGGCCTGACATCGGGTAGCGGCAGGTCATCGGGTGTCCGGTAGGCCGCGATCGGTGTGTCGAGGTCGAACGGCATATCCTGAGCCTCGGTCACGACAACCGGCTCGACCGATTCCTCGACAATCGGATCGGCCTTCACGTCGAGGAACGGCGTGCCGAGATCGCTGTTGGCGAAGACCGGACGGCGCGGCGGCGCATCAGGGTGCGCATCGGCGCGGCGCAGGACGGGCACGCCATCTTCTGCCACTCCGGGGCGGATCAGCATGGTCCGCGCGCCGAGCACGAGGAACAGCCCGAACCAAGTGACCCCGCCCGCGGCGAGCGCTGCGAAGAACGTCACCGCCAGCCGCGCGGTCAGCCCGAACGGGGGCGCGGCGGCGGTCAGGATGGCGGCAACGCCGCTATCGACCGCCATGCCTTCGATCACGGCGATCGGCATGACGAGGAACGCCAGCGCGACGAGCGCCGCGACCGTCACGCCGGCCGCCGGCGCGATCGGCGTCGCGATGCGGGAGCGGTCGGTGAACAGTGAGCCCAGCGACATCATGCGCTGGCGACCGTCTGTGGCGAGCATTTCCAATGTGTTTTCCGTGCGTCGACAAGCCTTTGGTAAACTGGACCGTAACGCGAAATGTTTGACGACCAGTTACGATCTTGCTCGACGAACCGGCGCGCCCGCGCCCGCCGCGCATTCCAGCCGGTGCGATCCGCGAATAGCTCGGTCAGCGCGGCGGCGATCGCGGGCGGACGATCGGGCGCGAACAGGGTGCCGGTGTCACCGTCGCGGACTAACTCGCGATGCCCGCCGACATTCGACGCCGCGACCAGCCGACCCTGCGCCATCGCCTCGAGCGGCTTCAGCGGCGTGACGAGCTCGGTCAGCCGCATCTTCTTGCGGGGGTAGGCGAGAATATCGACCAGACTGTAGTAACGCTCGACCTTATCGTGCGGCACGCGCCCGACGAAGCGGATCGCGCCAGCGACCGGCGACGCCGCTGCCTGCGCGCGCAACGCCGCTTCCATCGGACCGCCGCCGACCAGCAGCAGCTTGGCGTTGGGTCGCGTCGCGACCAGCGCCGGCATCGCAGCGATCAGATCGTCCAGACCTTCATAGTCGTAGAAGCTGCCGATGAAGCCGACGACATCGTCTTGCTCACCCAATCCGAGTTCGGCGGCAAGAGAGGCATCGCGCGGCGTCGGTTCACCGAACAACGACAGGTCGACGCCGTTGGGCGACACCATGATCTTGCCGGGATCGATCCCTCGCGACACGAGGTCGCCCTTCAGTCCGTCGCAGATCACCGCGACCGCATCGGCTTGGCGCACAGCGCGTGTCTCCAGCCATTTGGTCGCGCGATATTTGAGCGAGCCTTCGCTACCCGTGCCGTTACCGACCGCAGCATCTTCCCAGAAAGCGCGGATTTCGTAGAGCACCGGGACTCCGAGCGCCTTGCCCGCTCGCAAGGCCGCCATCCCATCCAGGACGGGCGAGTGGGCATGAATAACATCTGGCTGAAATTCGCGCGCGACCTCCGCCACCCGCTCGGCGAGCGCGGCGATCTCGCGCCATTCGCCAATTACGGGAAGCAAACCGGCGGGCGGCACGGTGCGGTAGAAATCGAGCCCGTCGATGGTCTCGGCCGGCGCCGCACTCACGCCTTGGCGCGCGCCCGTCACCGCCGCGATGTGCCACCCGCGCGCGATCTGCGCCTTCAGGATGGCGCGCGTGCGAAAGGTGTAGCCGCTCTGCAGCGGCAAACCATGGTCGAGGACGTGGAGGATGCGCATTGCCGGAAACCTCTGCCACGGCAGTATTTAACGCAGCGTCAACCCGGGGTCGCTAGGCAAAATGCAGACAGGCGGACACCAGGCCAATGATCGACAATTTCGCGCTGGCCGTAAGCCATGGACTGATGCTGCTCGCGGCATGGGTGCTGCTGACGCGCCGCGACCTCGATGACGAGCGCCCCGAGCCGCCCAAGAAGCCGCTCAAACGCCCGTGACGAAGCTTTAGTGCTCCACGATCTCGCCTTTGTCGGTTTCCTCGCCGCGCTGATGGGGCTCGCGTTGCGGCGGCCGTTCATGTTCATCCTGGTCTACGTCTACATCGACATCGTCTCGCCGCAGCGGCTGACCTATACCTTGCTCAATTCGGTGCCGATCTCGCTGATCGCGGTCGCGCTGGCGGTCGGATCGTGGATGCTGATCGACCGCAAGGAGGACAGCCGGATCGCGCCGCGCCAGCTCCTGATCATCCTGCTGCTCGGCTGGTGCGCGGTCACGACGATGAAGGCGGACTTCCCCGCCGACGCGCTCGATAAGTGGGACTGGGTGTGGAAGTGCCTGGCCTTCGCCGCCTTCCTGCCGCTCACGCTGCGCACGAGGTTGCGGATCGAATCGCTCCTCACCTTCATGGTGCTATCAGCGGCGTCGATCATCATCGTCGGCGGGATCAAGACTGCGGCGGGCGGCGGTGGCTATGGCTCGCTCGACCTGATGGTGACCAACAATTCGGGGCTATACGAAGGCTCGACCATCTCGACCGTCGCGATCGCGATCATCCCGACGATCCTATGGCTCGGAAAATACGGCACGATCTTCAAGCGCGACTGGAAGGTGAAACTGTTCGTCGCGGCGCTGGTGTTCGCCTGCCTGCTGATCCCGATCGGCACATCGACCCGCACCGGCCTGCTCTGCATCGGCCTGCTCGCCTTGCTCAAGCTGCGCGATTCGAAGCGCAAGTTCCTGTATCTCGGGATGATCGGCGTACTCGGGCTGGCGGCGGTGCCGTTCCTGCCGCAATCGTTCACCGACCGCATGTCGACGATCAAGAGCTACCAGCAGGACGAATCGGCGGCGACGCGAGTCGCGGTGTGGAAATGGACGTGGGAATACGTCCAGCAGCACCCGCTGGGCGGCGGGTTCGAAATGTATCGCCAGAACCAGATCCGTTACGACATCGTGAAGGCGGACGGCACCAAGGACAACGCCAAGCTCGACACCACGCTGACCACCGACCATGCGCGCGCCTATCACTCGGCCTATTTCGAGATGCTCGGCGAACAAGGCTGGCCCGGACTGATCCTGTGGGCGCTGATTTCGCTGGGCGGGCTGTTCCGGATGGAAGTGATCCGCCACCGCTACAGGAAGGCTGAGGGTGACGAGGCATGGATTGCGCCGCTCGCCAGCGCGCTCCAGGCCGGGCAATTGCTCTACATGCTCGGCGCGTGCTTCATCGCGATCGCGTTCCAGCCGTTCATGTTCATGCTGATCGGCGCGCAGATCGGGCTCGATACGTATCTCAAACGCAAACGGGCCGAGGCGAGTTTCCGGCCGATGATCCAGCGGCCAAAGCCCGTAGACCCGCAACCGGCGCTGGCATGACCGCCAACCACGAACTCCGCGCGCTGACCAGCGTCCGCGGCATCGCGGCGTGGATGGTGGTGCTCTACCACATCCGCCTGTCGATCGCGGGACTGCCGGCGGGGTGGGTGCAGTTTTTCGCCAAGGGATACCTCGCAGTCGATTTCTTCTTTCTGCTGTCGGGCTTCGTCATCTGGCTGAGCTGGGGACCGCGATTGCGCGAGGCCGGTTGGCGCGAGGTGCCGGCATTCCTGCAGAAGCGCGTCGCACGGGTCTGGCCGCTGCATCTGGTCGTGCTCGGCGGCACCGTTGCGCTGGCGGTACTGCTCGCGGCTATGGGGCGGCACGATCCGGCCGAGTTCCCGTTCGGCGAGCTGCCGTTCCACGTCTTCCTGCTGCAGAATTGGGGGCTGACCGACAGACTGGCGTGGAACGACCCGGCTTGGTCGATCAGCTGCGAGCTGGCGGCGTATCTCGCCTTTCCGCTGCTCGTCCGCGCGGTCGACTGGCGCACGTTGCCGAGTTGGCTGGTCGCGAGCGCGGCGGCGGCGTTCCTTGTCCTGCTCGCTGCCGCGATGTCGGGCGAACCAACACTAGGTAAAGACATTACGCGATTTGGCTTGATCCGTTGCCTGACCGAGTTCGCCGCAGGTAGCGCGATCTGCGCGCTGTGGCTGCGGTGGAAGACCGCGCACCGGCTCCCCGCCCTGATGGCGTTCGCTTTCAGTGGCGCCGCGTTCGCCGGTTGGGCGGCAGGGCTGCCTGAGACGCTCGCGATCCCCTTCGCCTTTGCCGCATTGCTGCTCGGCCTAGCGCTCACCTCTGGCCTGCGCGGCAACCCGCTCGACCGCACCCCGCTCCACTATCTCGGTGAGATCAGCTACGCGACTTACCTCTCGCACTTCATGCTGTTCGTCGTGTTCAAGCTCGCCTTCGTCGACGACGCCCAGGCCGTGCCACCCGTGTTGATCGGCCTATACTTGGTCATGGTGCTGGGCTGCTCGATCGCCCTCTATCATCTCGTCGAGCGGCCGGCGCAGAAGCGGGTCAACGGCCTCATCTTCCCGCGCCGCCGCCCCCGCGCACTAGGCGTCCACTAGCTCTTCCGTCAGCGCGGCGATGATCGCCTCGTTGAACGCGGGGATGTCGTCGGGCTTGCGACTGGTGATCAGCTTGCCGTCGACCACCACTTCCCGGTCGACCACCTTGGCGCCGGCATTCTCCAGGTCGGTGCGGATCGATGGCCAGCACGTCACCGTGCGCCCGTCGATGACGTCGGCCTCGTCGAGCAACCAGGGGCCATGGCAAATCGCCGCGACGATCTTGTCGTCGTCCATGAACTCCTCGACGATCTGCACCGCGCGCGCCTGCATCCGCATCTTGTCGGGGTTGCCGACACCGCCGGGGATGACCAGCGCGTCGAATTCCTCGGTATCGACATCGTCGAGTGTGAGATCGGGGGTGATCGTATCTGCTTTCTCCCCGCCCTTCTCGCCCTGGATCGGGTCGGTCCTGATCGACACGAGCGTCACCGTTGCACCAGCATCGATCAACGCCTGGCGCGGCTTGAACAGCTCGTCATTCTCGAACCCGTCGGTCGCGATCATCAGCACGCGGGCGTTCTTCAGGTTGGTCACAGTCGCACTCCTCGGAAAAAGATTGGTCGCCCTTCCAACCATCGCCCGCCGCGCACGTTCCGGAACGAAGCGGTGAGCCGCGCATTTCCACGGCTCTAACGAAAAGGAGGCCCATGACTCGTCTGGTCTATAGCGACGACAGCCAGCCCGGCATTACGCGGAAAAAGGTGCGGCACGGCTGGGGCTATTGGGACGCCGACGGCAATCGCATCACCGACCGCGACGAGATCGACCGGCTCAACGCCATCGGCTTGCCGCCAGCGTACCGCGACGCGTGGTTCAGTCCCAAGCCCCACGGCCACATCCAAGCAGTCGGCTGGGACGACAAGGGGCGCAAACAATATCGCTATCACACCGATTTCCGCGCGCGCCGAGAGGCCGACAAATACGATCGCTGCTCGCTCTTCGGCCTGGCGTTGCCCAAGCTGCGCGCGCGCGTCGAAGGCGATTTGAAGAAGAGGGACCATAGCAAGGAGCGCACCGTCGCGGCGATCGTGAAACTGCTCGACATCGGCCACCTGCGCGTCGGCAACGAGACCTACGCCAAGGCGAACAAGAGCTTCGGCGCGACGACATTGCGCAATCGCCACGCCAAGATCAGCGGCGGGACGATCAAGCTTCAGTATCGCGCCAAATCGGGGAAAGTCCGCGAGCTCGCGATAACCGACCGCAGCCTGGCTCGCTTCGTCAAGAAATGCCAGGATCTGCCCGGCCAGCGACTGTTCCAATATCTCGGCAACGATGGCGATCCGCGTCCGGTCACGTCGTCTGACGTCAACGATTACATCCGTGAGGCGACCGGCTGCGATTTCACCGCCAAGCATTTCCGCACGTGGGGCGCCAGCGCGATCGCGTTCGAAGCATTGGCGAGCGCCGATCACGACATCGGGCTCAAGACGATGCTCGAGCCGGTGACCGAAGCGCTCGGCAACACCCCGGCGATCGCCCGCAAATCCTACGTCCATCCAGCGCTGATCGACTTGACCAAGGGCGATCAAACGCGTTTCCGAGAGACGCTCGCGCTTCCGCGCGGGACGCGCTATCTCGATCGTTACGAACGCGGCTTGATCGCGTTCCTGGAAAACGGTGCCAAGCCACGCAAGGCTGCCTGAAGAGAGTTTGAATGACCAACACGACCGCGTCCCACCCGGCGGCCGACCTTCGTGCCCAGGCGGGCGAATTCTACGACGCCACCCTCGCCTGGTTTTCGACCCATTGGCTGCAGATACTGATCGCGATCGGCGCCGGGATTGCGCTGTTTCTCGCGCTCCATTTCCTGAAGGGATTGGGCAAGCGGCTATGCGCGCGCGACACCTCGCATACCGGCTGGGGCACGGTGTTCGGGCGCGCGCTGGCCAAGACCAACAATTTCTTCATCGCGGCCGCCGCGGCACAGATCGTCGTTGGCTTCGCGCAGTTCGCCCAGGCACCCGCTGGCATCGTATCCGTGGTCCATTTCCTGTTCACGATCGCTGCGGTGTTTCAGGGCGCGGTCTGGGCGCGCGAGATCATCCTGGGCGCGATCGAGCACCGCACGTCGGCGACGGATTATCACGGCGAGGCGTTGATCAACGCGATGGGGCTGATCCGCGTGCTCGTCAGCTTCACCTTGTTCGCGATCGCGCTGGTCCTCGTCCTCGGCAACCTCGGCGTCAACGTCACCGGGCTGGTCGCCGGCCTGGGTGTCGGCGGCATCGCGATCGGCCTCGCTGCGCAGAGCATCTTCGCCGACCTGTTCGCGGCAATCGCGATCATCTTCGACCGCCCGTTCAAGAAGGGCGACGCGATCACCTTCGACAAGTCGGCGGGCACGGTCGAGCGGATCGGGATGCGATCGACCCGCATCCGCGGCACCACCGGCGAAGCGCGGATCATCG
>JBDSWC010000008.1:0-5727 GCA_039926845.1 Sphingomonas sp.
CTTTACCGAGCACCCAGCGCCTTGAAAACGCTGGACCCGGGGCCGCCGCCCACATGTCCCTTCATCTTGAACTAACAATGTCAAAGAGCGCAAAAGACCGACGCCTTGGCTTACCCTCTTTTTGGAGGGCGACCACTGCGCCGAGATTTTGATGACCGTAACAGGCGGACCGGGTGGCCCGTCGCTGCGGTGGAGCTCATCTATGCGGGGCGTTGATTGAGGTCAACGTCTTTTTGCATTTTTATTTCAAAAGCGTGCAAAAACGGCGGAAATCTGCGGTTTACGCGATGGTAGCAGGTTGGCGGGTATAGCGTCGCCCGCAATGGAAACCGCCGCAACTCCTTCGAATCGGGGCGCTGAATCGCTCAAAGCCAAGGTCCGCAGCGCCGTGATATGGCGTTCGGGCAGTCAGATTCTCGCGCAGATGGTGCAATGGGCGGCGACCTTCCTGGTGATTCGTATCCTGTCGCCGGCCGATTACGGGCTGTTCGCGATGACGGGGGTGATCCTCGTCTTCCTCAACATGCTCAACGGCTACGGCCTCGCTAGCGGCCTCATCCAGCAGGCGGACATTACCCGGCACCAGATTCGCCAGTTGTTCGGGATGCTGATCGTGCTGAACGTCGCGCTCGGCGGCGCGCAGCTGCTGCTCGCGCCGGTCGCCGCGGCTTACTACCGGCATCCCGAGGTCGCCAACCTGCTCCGCGTGCAAGCGCTGCTCTATCTGACGACGCCCTTCATCGCCCTGCCCTACGCTTTGCTTAGCCGCGAGATGGATTTCTCCAGGCAGGCGCGGATCAACATCATCGCGAGTGTCGCCAGTGCCAGCGCCGCGCTCGGCGGCGCGCTTGCCGGCTGGGGCGTGTGGACCTTGGTGTTCGCGCCGATCGTTCTGTTCACCGTCCGCGCGGTCGGCATGACGATCGCCGCCAAGTCGCTGGTCTGGCCGAGCTTCGACTTCCGCGGCGCCGGGCATCTCGCGCGCTACGGCGGGGTGATGGCAGCGGGGCAGCTGTTCTGGTTCCTGCAAAGCCAGTGCGACGTCTTCATCGCCGGCCGCAGCTTTTCCGCGCACGAGCTCGGCATCTATACCACCGCCCTGTTCCTCACGCAGATCTTCGTGTCGAAGTTCGTGCCCCCGCTCAACGAAGTCGCCTTCTCCGCCTATGCCCGCATCCAGCACGACGACGAAGCGGTGGCGCGCGCGTTCGTGCGCGCGACGCGGATCATCATGGTCGCCGCCCTTCCCTTCTATCTCGGCCTCGCCGCCACTGCCGAGCCGCTGGTGCTGACGATGCTCGGCGACAAATGGGCGGAAGCCGTGCCGGTGGTGCATTTGCTCGCCTTCGCGATGCCGTTCATGACCATGCAGGTGCTGTTCTCCCCAGCGTGCGACGCGCGCGGCAAGCCTAGCATCGGCATGAAGAACGGCGCGTTCGGCGCGCTCGTTCTCGCGATCAGCTTCCTGGTCGGCGTGCGCTGGGGCGCTACCGGAATCGCCGCGGCGTGGATCGTGGCGTATCCGATCTATCTCGCCGTCAGCGCGTGGCGCTCGCTCCCCGTCATCGGCGCCAAGCTCGGCGACGTCGCCGCGGCCATCGCGCCGCCTTTATTCGCCGCGGTCGCGATGGCGTTGGTCGTCACGATCGTCGACCGCGCCTTGCCGCCGCTCCATCCTCTACCGCGCCTCGCGCTGCTGGCGAGCGTGGGCGCCGCGACCTACGGTCTATGGCTGATAGTCTTCGCGCGTGAGGTCGTGCGCGAGCTCGTCGAATTGATCCACCTGCGCCGCTAGGCCCCCTGGATGTAACTCCGCATTGCCTCGGCATCGGCCTCGATCCGGTCGATGCGGTATTTGACCAGGTCGCCGATCGACACGAGCCCAATCAACGTCCCGCTTTCGACAACCGGCAAGTGGCGAACCCGACGCTTGGTCATCAGCGTCAGCGCGCCGAGCGCCGCCTCGTCGCGCCCCACGGTGATCGCCGGCGCGGTCATCACCTCGCCCACGCTGCGCTCGAGCCCCGCCGATCCATGCGCCGCAAGACAATGGATCACGTCGCGTTCGGAGAAGATGCCGGCGACCGCGCCATCCTGCAGCACCGGCACCGCGCCGATCCGCCGCTCGGCGAGCAGCTTCACCGCGTCGGCGACGGTGTGCTCGGCGGTGATCGTCACCACCTCGCTGCCCTTGCCCGACAGGATCGTCGCGATCGTCATGGCATCCTCCTTGTTTCTGTGGGTTTCAGGATTCCACTTTTCGGCGCAAATAGAAAGCATGGAGCAACCGTCCGGCCTCGACGATCCCGATTATGCGGCGTTCGCCTGGGCGCGCTATCGACGCATGCTGCTGTGGATAGCGCTTGCGGCGGCGATCGAGGTGAGTGTCGCGATCTACATTCTCGACTTGGTCTATGGCCCGCTGACCTGGGTCGCGATCCTCGCGGCGATCGGCGGATTCGGCGGCACGACCATGATGGCCGCCGCGCTGATGGGGCTGGCGTTCCTGAGCTCGGGCACCGGGCATGACGAGGATGTGGATCGGATCGATCGGTGAACCTCGCGACTTCGATGGCTGCTGACGGATGGATTCCTGACTGGCAGCTTTTTCTCAGATTACTTCAATAGCTGATGCTTACGCCACCCCATGGCATTTGGAAAAGATGACAGTTTCAGCTTTCAAGTCGTACTCAACATCGACGTAACTACAGCCTCCATCGAAAACGACCGGTAAAGACGCGTTGTCGCTAAACCATCGGCGTTCGCCGACCTTCATCCCGTCCGGCGGTGGGCAAAACAAAGCTATCTCTCCCTTTGAACCGCCCTTCTTGGCTTCCGAGCAGAAGCTTTTGCCTTTTCCGTCGTCAGGAACGAAATAGAGGGCGATAACACGGGTGGGCGACGCGAACTTGTATGCGCGGGCAAATCGGTCGATCGTTCCTGATCCAGCAGGAAGCCGCATCTTACTTTCGATTTTTATCATAAGCGCCGTGTGCAGGGGCTGTTTCGGTGGTGCGCTTCCGGCCGTGCATAGGACGGCCAAACCGATGAAATAAGACTTCACTTCCGCCGCCTTTCGTTCGCCTAAGCGCCAGCTATTAAGCCGTGCGCGGCGATCGTCCAATGCCTGCAATTGGGTCGAAAGCAGTCGCTGAGCGGCTTCGCATAAATTAGGGGCGCCGGTTTCCCGACGCCCCCTATTTTCACGATCACCGATTACTCGGCGGCTTCGGCGGCCGGGCGGCGCGGGCGGCCGCGGCGGGGCTTGGGGGCTTCTTCGCTCCCCTGATCGCTTTCCACGCCGACGCTGATGCCGAGCGACGGCGGCAGCAGGGCCGCGTCGAACGTCTCGACTTCGTTGATTTCGACCGGGCGTGCCTCGCGCCGCGGGCGGCCACGGCGCGGCGCTTCGCGCTCGGTGCGAACCTCGACCGGCGCTTCTACCGCATTGCCGCGGTCATCGTCGGCATCGCCGTCATTGGCGGGATAGGCGTTGCCGTTGGCGTAGCCGTTGTTGCCGCCCTGGGCGCGGTTGCCGCGATCGTCGCGGTCGCGGTTGTTGGCGCGGGGCTGATCGCGATTGCCGCGGTCCTGGCGCGCATCCTGGCGAGGCTCTTGCCGGTTATCGTCGCGATAGGGGCGATCGTCGCGCGATTGCTGCTCGCGGCGCGGATCCATGTCGGCCTGCGGCGCGCCTTCGTCCTCGAAGCCTTCGTCGCCATCGTCGTCGAAGCCGTCTTCGCGGCCGCGGCGCTGAGCCTGGTTGGGGTTCTGCTCCTCGAAGCGGCTACGGCTTTCGGCCAACACGCGGAAATAGTGATCCGCGAACTGCAGATAATATTCGGCGTTGACGCGGTCGCCCTGGCGCTGCGCGTCGGACGCGAGCGCCTTGTACTTCTCGAGCAACTGGGCGGCATTGCCGCGTGCGCGATTGTCGATCCGGTTGCCGTTTCCGGCGTTGGGATTGCCGCCACCCTGGCGCTGTCCACCCCGACCGCGACGGCGGCCGGCCTGACGATTATTATTGATCAAAGTCCTGTGGTCCTTGTCTACAAAACAAACCCGGCCTTGCTCCAAATCGGAGTCAAACCCCACGCGGCGTCCGCGCCTGTCAGGACGCGAAGACCTGTCACGGCCGCCGGACAAGCGGCCTGATGACGAAGGATTGGGCACCTTCCGATTTCATCGATGTCGCGATTGAGATCGTGTGCCCCTGCGCGCTCAATAGCGGCTACCGGGCATTCTTCCAAGCGGAAATATGGGATTCGGGTTGTTCCGGATCAAGATGTAGCGACAAGGCACCGGTCGCGCCCCGCCAGGTCGCGGCGGACGGCAGCGTTCAGCCCTTGCGCGGCGAGGAGTTCGGTGACGGCGACGGCCTGGGTCGCGCCGATCTCGATCGCCGCCATGCCGCCGGGGGCAATCAGGCGCGGGAGTTGCGCCGCGATGATGCGATAATTGTCGAGCCCATCGGCGCCGGCGAACAGCGCGGAGGCGGGTTCGTGGTCGCGAACCTCGGCCGGAAGCGCGTCGCTGGCTCCGACATAAGGCGGATTGCAGAGAACCAAGTCGAAGCGCTGGTCGATCGCCGCCGCCCAATCCCCCTCGATGAACCCGGCGCGCCCGCTCATCCCGAGCCGCTCGGCATTACCCCGCGCATAGGCGAACGCCGCCGCCGAGGCATCGACCCCGACCCCGCACGCGTCGGGCCATTCGGCCAAGGCGGCGAGCAACAGCGTTCCCGGCCCGGTGCCGAGGTCGAGGATGGTTGCGGGCGGGCGGCCAGCGAAATGCGCGACCGCCGCCTCGAGCAACGTCTCGCTATCGGGCCGCGGGATCAGCGCGCCGGGCCCGACCGCGAGGCTGATCGTCCAGAAATCGCGGCAGCCGGTGATATAGGCGATCGGTTCGTGCGCCAGGCGGCGGTCGATGAGGGCGGCGAAGCTCGCGGGTGTCGGGTCGTCGAGGTGGCGGAGCAGGAGATGCTCGCGAGTCACGCCGAGCGCGTGCGCCATCAGTAGTTCGGCGTCGAGCCGGGGCGTGTCGGAAACAGATGTGAGATGCCTCGTGCTCTCCGCAAGCGCTGCCCTGACAAGCCCCTCCCCTTCAGGGGAGGGGTTGGGGTGGGGGCCGGCCCAGCGATCGGGTCGCCTATCAAGCGCCGCTGCAATCAAGTCCACGACTCCTTCAATGCTGTCACGAATGTCGAGGTTCGTCACCCGGATCGTCTCGAACCCCCTCCCCACGAGATAATCATCACGCCGCGCGTCATACGGCACATCATGCGAATCCCCATCGACCTCGACGATCAACCCCTTCGCCGGACAGAAGAAGTCGCAGATATACGGAAAGATCACGGCCTGCCGGCGAAACTTGTGATCGGCGAGTTGCGAGTTGGACAGGTGACGCCACACCCTGATTTCCCACTCCGTGGGATTGCGGCGCATCTCGCGGGCGCGGTCGAGAAGTTCAGCTTCGGTTACCACTGCCCCACCCCAACCCCTCCCCTGAAGGGGAGGGGCTTTTTTAGCCCTCAAGGCTCGCCAACCGCTCCGCTTCATCCTCGGAAATCAGCGCCCCCAGCAACTCGTCCATATCGCCCTCCAATATCTCCGGCAGGCGATGCAGCGTCAGGTTGATGCGATGGTCGGTCACGCGGCCTTGCGGGAAATTGTACGTACGGATGCGCTCCGACCGGTCGCCCGACCCGACCATCGACTTGCGCGC
>JBDSWC010000009.1:0-32887 GCA_039926845.1 Sphingomonas sp.
GGACGGCTCTCCACCGCTTCCGCAGGATGATCTGCGGATGAGCCGGAAGGAGAGCCACGATGGGGACAGTTACGACGATCGGTTTGGACATCGCCAAGAGCGTGTTCCAGGTTCACGGAGTTGATGCGGCCGGAGGTGTAGTCCTTCGCCAGCGGCTGACGCGAGGCCGGCTGCTTAAGTTCTTCGCGCAGTTGCCGTCGTGTTTGATCGGTATCGAGGCGTGCGCGTCGTCGCATTATTGGGCGCGCGAGCTCGTGGCGCTTGGGCACGATGTGAAGCTAATGCCGGCGCAATACGTGAAGCCGTACGTCAAGCGCAGCAAGAATGACGCGGCGGATGCCGAGGCGATCTGTGAAGCGGTGACGCGCCCAACGATGCGGTTCGTCGGGATCAAGTCGCCCGAGCAGCAAAGCGCGATGATGCTCCACCGGTTCGGCTCATCCTGAGCCGCCAGCGAACGCAACTGTCGAACGCGCTACGCGCGCACCTCGCGGAGTTCGGGATCGTGGCGCCGATCGGTCGGAACGGGATCGACCAGTTGCTTCTGGTCATCGCGGATACGAGCGATGATCGCGTTCCAGCCGATGCGCGGGTGTGCCTTGAGATGCTGGTTGCTCAGCTATGCATCGTCAAAGAGCAGATCCTCGAGAACGATCGCCGGATCATGGCGAGCGCGCGCGAGACCGAGCTCGGCCGGCGACTGATGGGGATACCAGGCGTGGGGCCGCTCGTTGCCAGTGCGATCGTCGCAACCGTGCCCGATCCAACGGTCTTCCGCTCAGGGCGTGATCTATCGGCGTGGATCGGGCTGGTGCCTCGGCAAAACTCCAGCGGTGGCAAGGAGCGGCTCGGCAGCATCTCCAAGGCGGGGCACGGCTATTTACGTCAGATGCTGATCGTCGGTGCGATGGCGGTCGTGCGCTATGCCGAGCGCAACGGGACGAAGCGCCTGGCTGGTGCAGCTGCTAGCGCGCCGCAAGGCCAAGGTCGCGGCCGTCGCGCTCGCCAACAAGACCGCGCGCACGATCTGGGCGATGATGGCCAGCGGTGAACGTTACCGCGAACCGCAGGTCGCTTGAGGAGCACGGCACGGGCGACCGCGCTGCACGATGTTGGAAAGGGCGGACATGAGCTGATGCACAAAGCCGGTTGAAACCGCCGGATCGGGAAAACCCACTTCGACCCAAGCACCTCGAGTGCGCGCAATTGATCGGGACCCGAAACGCGCGAATGGCATCAAGACCAGCGGCACTACATGCCGCATCAACAGGTCGGACACATGGCCGCACCAACCAGCAATGCGATGCTCACGACGCCACTTGCCAACGGAGAGCCGTCCACACATGGGTCGTTAGCCGACTGTCCGCTTGCAGGTCCCGCTAGCGGTCAGGCAAACGGCAGAAAGTGGGTCGTGATCTGCCGCTATGCCGCCCGTTCCCGGGCAACGCTGTCCTTCCGCCGCAGGTATGGCGCCACAAGATTCCTCGCCCTGAACCACTCCTGCCGCTCCGGGCTGAGCGTCGCGAAATTACCGATCACGCGGCGGCAGTCGGGACTGCGGCATTGGCAGATCATGTGCCAGTTCGAATGCGCGAGCGTGGTCGAATAGTCCCACGTCACTTCCTCGCCCGCCGCGATGTCGCGGATCGCGACAAGGAACACGCCGCTGTCGGCGAAGCGCAGCCCGGCATTGGGGGCACAGCTGTGGTTGACCAGATCGTCGATCCGCCCCGACGGCCCCATGAAATGGTCTGGTGTGACCTGGACGAAGCGGTCGGATGACCCGCGCATCAGGCTCGGCACCCGGTCGGCGCGGGAGCGGCGACCGGTGAACGCGATCAGGCGATCGCCCTTAGCAAAGGCTTGGGCTGCGACGACGGCCTTGCCGAGATGCGTTTCCGCCACCTTGAACAGGTTGGCGGGGGTGCGCACCGCGTCGAGGATATAGAAGCGCCCGTTCCGCATCCCCAGCGAGCGCAGCGGGTTGATCGTCGCGAGCCCGACCATGAACCACACGCTGGCGTGGCACAGCAGTTCGACCAGAACATAGGCATATTCGCCGACCGGGCCGCCCGGCGTACGCGTGGCGACCAGCAAGGTGGCGAGGTCGCCGAGCGTCCACAGCCCCCATGCCGGTGATCGTTCGCGGCTGCGGTCGGCGGCGACGCTGGCCCAGGTTGGCCAGAAGCTGACCGGGACCGCGACGACGACGAGCATGTGCGCCCAGAAGGCGTCGCGGAACATCGCCCAGATGACGAGCGCGACCAGGTTGGCTGCGATGCAGAAGCTTTCGGTGCGCGTCGGTGCGCTCCACGACGATCGCCGCCACAAGGCGATCGTGATCGCGATGCACGCGGCGGCGGCCAACAGGAACACCCAGCGCTGCAGCCCGTCAGGATTGACCGCTGCATAGGTGGACGCCTCGACCGCGGTCGCTGCCGACCAGATCAGCCAGGAGGCGCGGTTGGGCTCGACCAAGTTGCGCCGCAACCCGGCCAGATACGTCGCATAGCCGCGAACGTCACGGCCAACGCCAGCAGAAACCAAGCTTGGACCATCCATCCCCGCACGCCGCGCGGACGTTCGCGCAACGTTTCATTTACCATGCTGCGGGGAATCCGTCCATTCGAAAGCCGTGAAATCTCAATGAGTCGCTAAGTATTGAGTTTCGATTCCAATTGGGCGCCCAAAGAAAAAGGGCGGCTGCGCCTAAACGTAGCCGCCCTTTTTGCGTCGGTGTTATCGGTCAGGGTGCGGGTGGCGCGTCGGCCAACACCGTCTTGGTCCCATAGTCGTAGCCCGCCAGCGTCTTGATCTGTTGACCCTGGCCGAGATCGCCGCCGGTGCAGCTGAGCAGCTTGTCGATGCAGTTGGCGGTCCACAGATCGAGAATGCTGTCCTCCCACGCGCCGAACCAGTCGGCGTGCGCCGTTGTGCCCGGCTCGCTCGGCGCCATGCCGGGCATGCGGTCTGAGGACAGATACCAATCCTTTGCGGTCGCATCGGTCGTGTACCACGCGCCGAGCTGGAACTGCGGGATGATATAGGGATGCGTCTTGGGGCATGTGGGGTGGCCGAGACCATCCTGGACGCGATAGGCCATGTGGCTACGATGGTCGGGGCTGTCGAGATCCTTGCCGTTCCAGCAATCAGGCGCCACCAGCACCACGCCGAGCCGGTCGCCAACCTTACAGCCCTTTAGTGCTTCGGCGATCGTCGCGAAGTGACCCGCGTCCGACGTTGGCCCGTCGCAGTTCCACCAACGCTGATTAAGGTCGGTCGGCGTGCTCCCGGGATTGCTCATGTTGAACCCGAAAATGTAGCGCAGCCCGCGCGGCAGCTGGACGCATGCAGTCGCGAGGGTCTGGCAGCGCGGATCGCTAGCCGGCATCCGCTTGTAATAGACCGCAAGATAGTCGGGCATCACCACCTTGCCCGACCCATTCATCATCGCCGGAACCCAGTAGGCCGAGCGGTTGAGTGCGGCGTTGCACGTGCTGTCGCCGGTCGTGCGCAGCGACGCGTAGGTCGAGTTCGCGTCGGCCAGCGTGTTGCCGAAAAACGTGTGGAGGTGCGATTTGCCGGGCTGTCCGGGATACACGATCGGATCGTTATATGCATTGTGCGACGGTGCGCACAGGAAGCGGAACGCGCCGACATCCTCATCGTGGATCGGGATGTCGCCAGTACCCCATGCGGGCTGTAGAAAATCCTGCACATTTACCCCGGACGAGATTGCCGCGAGCCCGGCCAATGACGGCGACGGGACGGTAACGCCGCCCGGCGCAGCCGCCGGGGTCGGTGTCGGAGTGGAGGCGGGCGTGGGCGACGGGCTTGGCGTCGTTCCGCTAACAGCCGTCACGCCGGACGTCGCCCCGGAGGCGCCGCCGCATGCCGACAAGGCAAAAGCCGCAAGGAGAATGGCGCAATGGCCGGACGAACGGAGGGCGCGTGACAGCATGCCCGGAAACATGGACGAGATGACGTAAATACCCAGTTAAACGGAGCGTTTCTAAATATTTACCACGTTTAGGAGGCGGCCCTTTGAGTGCCAATCATCCAGCAAGTGAACTCACCTTGTGCAGCGCACAACTCGGCCCGTTCCGGCCTGATGCGGATCAAGTTTTAGACCGCACACGGCGAAGCCATTCATTTGATCGCATGCGCGAAAACCAGGCGTGTTTTCCGTTAGGTGGGTAGGTTGAATGTCTGCTGCGGCAGGCTGTCCAGCGACTATCGTTCGGCGGTCAGGCCGGCTGGGTGGACGATCCGATATCCTTCAGTAGCGTGTCGAAATAGGCGATCGTCTTGCTCAAGCCCTCGCGCAATTGGATGCTCGGCTGCCAGCCGAGCTTGTCGCGCGCGACCGAAATGTCGGGTTGGCGCTGCCGCGGATCGTCCTGCGGAAGCGGTCTGAAATCGAACGCGACGTCCGACCCTATCAGCTCGCGCACCAACTCCGCCAATTCGATCATCGTGAATTCGACTGGATTGCCAATGTTGATCGGCCCGGTCGTATCAGCGGGCGTGTCCATCAACGCCATCAAACCGGCGACAAGATCGTCGACGTAGCAGAACGATCGCGTCTGATTGCCGTCGCCGTACATCGTGATCGGATTGCCGCTCAGCGCCTGTACGATGAAGTTCGACACCACGCGCCCGTCGGCCGGGTGCATGCGCGGGCCGTACGTATTGAAGATGCGCGCGACCTTGATTTCGGTGCCGTGTTGGCGGTGATAGTCGAAAAACAAGGTCTCGGCACAGCGCTTGCCCTCGTCATAGCACGACCGTGGGCCGATCGGGTTGACGTTGCCCCAATATTCCTCGCGCTGGGGGTGCATCGTCGGATCGCCATAGACTTCGCTGGTTGACGCCTGGAGCACCTTGACTTTCAGCCGCTTGGCGAGGCCGAGCATGTTGATCGCGCCCATCACGCTGGTCTTGGTCGTCTGGACCGGGTCGAACTGGTAATGCACCGGCGAGGCGGGGCAGGCGAGGTTGTAGATCTGATCGACCTCGACCGAGAGCGGGAAGGTCACGTCGTGCCGCAGGACGTCAAATCCGGGATTGTTGCGGAGGTGAGCAATATTGCGCAAGCGCCCGGTGTAGAAATTGTCGACGCACAGGACCTCGGCACCACGTTCGATCAGGCGATCGCATAGATGCGACCCGATGAAACCCGCGCCGCCGGTTACCAACACACGCTGTTCGAACGAACTCATACGCCCCCCTTGTATAGCGCGGGCTATAATGGGGGCACGGCTCGGCGCAAGGCAATACGCGGACTGCAACCGTCCCGCATTGGTCGGCCGTTCGGGCAAAGATGAGCGGCAGCCCTGCCTGTCCCGAATCCGGACGATGGCGGTGATCGTAGAGGATTAGCCGCAGAATTCCGCCAAAAATTCGTCCGTAACGTTAATGTTGCGTTTGCGAACATAGGCGAACTGAGGCATGTCCGCTTCGGAGACACTACGGTTATCAACGGGGCAGGCAATTCCATTGGATATGGCCGCATCAAAGGCACTACTGACGTTCGATCGCGGCTCGATGGAGCGCCGTCGCATGCGTCTGTATGCGCTTTGCCTTTCCCTCGACCTGATCGCGATCGTCGCGGGATTTTGGCTGGGCAGCGAAACGCAGGGCGCGCGCGGACTGGCGATTAACGGCTTCCCGGTGGTATTCGGCGCGATGCCGTTCTTCGTCGCGTTCGGGCTGATGTACGGCGCCTACAGCGTCAAATGCCTTAGCGATTACGCCGAATCGGCCCGCGGGGCGTTGGCGGCTTTCGGCGCGACCTCGCTCATCATTGTGACCTTCGCCTTCCTTGCGCAGGTCGGCGCCATCATGTCGCGGCTGGCCTTCGTCTATGCCGTGCTGATCTCGATTGCGCTGATCTTGGTCGGCCGCGCGCTTGTCGCGGCGCTGGTTCGTTGGGCATTCGACAGCGTCGTCGAAAAGAGCCTGTTGATCGTCGATGGGCCGCCGATGGGGCTCGCACCGGATTGCGACGTGCTCGATGTCAAGGCGCTGGGGTTGCGGCCGAACCTGGACGATCCCGGCACGATCGCTCGGCTGGGCGTACTCGTCGATCCGTATGACAAGGTCTACCTGGGCGTTGGCGAAACGCACCGCGAAGCGTGGATCACCACGCTCAAGGCGACAGGGATGAGCGTCGAACTGTTGGTGTCGACTAACGACATTCACGGGGCTGTCGGGTTGGGGCGCTTGGGCGATTTGGACACTTTGATCCTGTCACTGGGCCCGCTCAGCCTGGCCAGTCGAGCACAGAAGCGCGCGTTCGACCTGGCGCTGACCATTCCGCTACTCATCCTGATCGCACCGCTGTTGATTCTGGTAGTGATCGCCATCCGGCTCGATTCGAAGGGGCCGGCGCTGTTCGCGCAGACTCGCATCGGCCGCAACAATCAGCCGTTCAAAATCTACAAGTTCCGCTCGATGTACCTCGCTCAGAGCGACGCCAACGGCGTCGTATCGGCAAGTCGCGGCGATCAGCGCGTCACGCGGGTCGGTAAGTTTATCCGCGCCACCAGTATCGACGAACTGCCGCAGCTGTTCAACGTCTTCATCGGCAATATGAGTCTGGTCGGTCCGCGCCCGCACGCCACCGCGTCGACCGCCGGCGATCAATTGTTCTGGGAAGTGTCGCACCACTACTGGATGCGGCACGCGTCGAAACCGGGTATCACCGGCCTCGCGCAGATCCGCGGGTTTCGCGGGTCGACCGAAAAACGCGAAGACTTGGAGGCCAGGCTGCGGTGCGACCTCGAATATCTACAGAATTGGACGTTTTGGGGCGACTTGGTCATCCTGTTCGCCACGGTTCGGGTGCTGAAGCATGACAATGCCTACTGATACGCGCGCGGCGCCGGCGGGTGGGAAAGGGCAGAGCGCCGTTCCGTCGCGCCGCCGCTGATGACGACATCCATTTCTCGACGATTGATCGCATCCGCCTATGCGCGGCTCGGTGCGGCGTCGCGGCTGGCGGTGGCCGACCTTGCGATGCGCAATTTCGAGGAGACCACCTACCAGCGCTTGGCGCAAATGGGATTTGCGCCCGACAGCTATATCGATGTTGGGGCCTATCACGGCAATTGGACTCGGCTCGCGCACCGGTTGATCGGCCCAAAGCCGACGTTGATGGTGGAAGGCCAGGCCGCGTTGATACCCGCGCTCGAGGCGTTTGCCGCGACGAGGAACGATCTAGCTGTGGCGGGCGCGGTCTTGTCCGCCAAGTCGGGGGAGGAGGTTCCATTCCACGAGATGGGGACGGGCTCGTCGATATTCGCAGAGGCCAGCAACGCGCCGCGCACAACAAAGACCACGACGGCGCGCACGTTGGACGAGGTCGCCGCGGATTTCCTCGCCTCGGTTTCGGCGCCTTTCTTGAAAATTGACGTGCAGGGGGCCGAGCTCAATGTGCTTGAAGGCGGCACGACGGTCTTGGAAAAAGCGTCGCTGGTGCAGCTTGAAGTGGCAATGCTTCAGTACAATCAAGGCGCGCCGCTGATGCCCGACGTCGTCGCCTGGATGGCGCAGCGCGGCTGGCTGCCGACCGAGATTTCCGGGTTCAGCCGTCCGTCCGGGCCGCTGGTCCAGATCGACCTGCTATTTGCGCGTGCGGACTCACCGCTCCGTCCCAGCGAGTTCCGGTTCTAGTCATGCGGTACGTTGCGCTCGCGCTCATCCTGATCAGCCTGCCGATGTTCATCAATTTGCTGCGCCAATATCCCCAACACCGACGGTGGGCCCTTGCCCTGCTCGGCTTGGCCTTGTTTTTCGGAAATACATTGCGAATCGATGCGTCGATCATCGGCTGGCCACTCTGGAACGGCACCGCGAAGGGGATCGAGGTATCGGCTGCCGACATGCTGGCGATCGCTTTGATATCTACGCGAAACAGTCTCGCCGGCAGGTTGCCATTTTGGGGCCTGTTTGTCTTTTACGGCGCGACGCTTTTCTTGTCCCTAGTGCCCTCATCGGTACCGATCGCTTCGTTTTTCGTCTTTTGGCAGTTCCTCAGGGTGGTTCTGTTGTTTGCCGCCATCGCGGGAGAGTGTCACCGCGACGATTTGCGCAAAGGACTCCTGACGGGACTTTCGCTCGGGCTGACGTTGCAAGCGGGTTTCGTCGTGCAGCAAAAGGCGAGCGGCGTCGTTCAAGCGACCGGCACGATGTTCCACCAGAATGCGTTGGGCATGATGACCGAATTGGCGCTGCTGCCATTGCTCGCGGCACTGTTGGCCGGGGATCGCCGTAGGGTTGTTGTCGTCGGTATCGTAGCCGCTATGATCATCATCGCCGGTGGCGGCTCGCGCGGCGCCATGAGCATCGCCGGCGGCGGCGTTATGGTCCTAATGCTGTTGTCGCTTGCCAGGGGCGTCACGCCAATCAAGCTGAAGGTTGTCGGGCTTGCTATGCTGGCGCTGGCAGTCGCGACCCCGCTGGCAATGATGACGCTCAAAGAACGGTTTGGATCGAGTTCGATCACCGTGCAGGACGATCAGCGCCCGGCATTCGAGCGTGCGGCGGCGGCGATGGCGGCGGATCATCCGTTCGGCGTCGGCGCCAATCTGTATGTTCCAACGGCCAACACCGAGGGGTATGCCGATAAGGCTGGCGTGGCCTGGAACTTCTACAACCGGTCAGCGCCTGTCCATAACGCTTACCTGCTGACCCGCGCCGAAGCAGGATGGTTGGGCGAGTTGGCGTTCATATTGATGTTGCTCGTTCCCCTGCTGCGGGGATTGTATTTTGCCTTCGTCCAACGGCGTGGCGTCAGCGGGGAAATTGCTCTGGGCTGCGCCGTCGCGCTCAGCGTCAATATGATCCATAACAATTTCGAGTTTGCCGGCCTGCTTTACAACGTCTTGATGTTGTTGGGGGTGAACATCGCGTTGATCGCGGCCACTCTGCGAGCAGATCGCCGGACTCGCGCGCCGCGTTCGAGGCAGACCGCCGATGATCCGACCAAGCTTAAGTCGGTGGAGACTTAGACCTCCGCGAGCACTACTTCTGCGTGTTAGGCTAGTTGCCCTGCATAGCGGGCTGCGTATCCACAGCTGAGCGTTTGCTGTTTCTCTTGCGACGCCATTCGCCGAGCGGGCGCTCGACCGCCAGATACATCAACGTCGAATAAATCACTGCGGCAGCGATCCCGAACAACGCCGCCCCTGGCACCTGATAACGATAAAATATGAGAAGCAGCGGTAAATGGATGAGGTAAAGTGTATAGCTGATAAGGGCGATCCAACGCAGCGGTGTCGAGCCAAGCACGCGAGCAACGATTCCCTTGTTCTGCAGCGCCGCGGCGAAAAGCACGAATAGCGCAATACCCTGTAACGTGTAGCGGATCGTCTCGCGAAACACCGGGTTACGCACGACAAGACACAGCACCAACGTCACTAGCGCGGCTCCGACGTGCCACAGCTTCGGGCGCCATGCATCCCGGTCGATTGCCGGATTGTTCCACATCGCCAGCACGCAACCGAAGAGAATCGAATCCATGCGCGTGTGCGACCAGTAATAGTTTTGCGAAAAGTCGGACAACAGCACCACGTTGGCGACGCGGACCATCAATATCGCGCCGCAAGCAATGGCGCACCACATGGCGGCCTTTGCAGGAGCTAGGCGGCCTACCACCAGCGCGAACACCGTCGAAAAGATGAGGTAGAAATGCTCCTCGACGTCGAGCGACCAAAGCGGCATCGGCAGCGATTGGCCGAAGTTGTCCAGCGTCAGATGACTGTAGTTGGTCAGGAATAGCCCGTCGAGCAAAACCATCTGGCCGGAGATGCTATTATCCAGCATTCCGTTTATGCACAATGCCGCGACGATGCCCCCGGTGATGTAGAGCGGCGGGAAAATGCGGATCGTCCGCCGCATGTAGAACGCGGGAATGTCAATTTTGCCGGTGTTCGCCGCCTCGATCCTGAGCAGGCTGGTGATTAGATAGCCGCTAAGGAAGAAAAAGATCGTTACGCCGAAGCCGCCTGGCACAAACTTCCCGAGGCCGGCGTGAGAGACCATGACAATCAAGATGGCGAGCGCCCGAAATCCGTCGAGCACGGGCGCATGGGTCATACGAAGTTTAGGGTCGTTCACGCCTCAAGTTGGCCATCCCGGCGATAATTCGCAAGCAGTTCGTTTCTGAACATGGGACACGTCGCAAGGAAACACCCCTTCATCTCTCCCCGGTTGCCGCGGATTAGGAGGGCGTTAACCGCCCCTCGCGCATTAGCCGTTCGATAACGCGGCCAGAGGTTTCCCCGACATGAATCCCTTCTCGACCCCACACCGCCTGCGCGTTCTGGCGTGCGCGTCGATGATAACGCTCGCAAGTTGTGGTGGCGGTGGGGGTGGCAGCGGAACGGCGAGTGCCAGCGGTGGACCGATCGTCGTTGTGCCGACGGCCACGCCAACTCCCACGCCAACTCCCGCACCCACACCCACACCCACGCCCACCCGGAACCCCGTTCCAACGCCAACACCCGCCGGCAGCGTGACTCTCAGCGGCGTGCTGGACGAGGGCGACAGCATCTCCGTGTTCTGGAGCGGCAATCACACTGGCATCTATTCAGCCGCGCACCCCGGGCTAACGTTCAACGGCAGAGCGGTCGGTGGATCGACCCTTGTTTCGATGGCCGCACGGTTTGACGCGGATGTCGTGTTCAAGCCAAAGGTCGTCACGATCCTCATTGGTGCGAATGATGTCTACAGCATCGGCTCCCTGGGCTCCCCCTACACGGTCACAGCGGATTATCTGACCGCATTATTCGCCTATGCGGCAAAGTGGCGCGCTACCGGAGCAAAGGTGCTGGTCGGGACGGTCTTTGCCCAATGCCAAGTCGGCAATCCCAACAACGTGAACGGTCGGCAAAACACAGCCCGCGTGCCCGTCAACACCGGGATTCGCGCGGCGATAGGCGCGAAGATCGACGGCGTGATCGACTATGCCGCTGACCCCGTCATGGGAACCGACGCCGCCCCCTGCGACACCACATGGTTCGTCGATGGCGTGCATCCGACCAGCGGGGCAACCGGTGGTATCGTTGACGGACAAGGCCGCATGGCGATCACCTATTCGACGTCGGTTGATCTCGCATTGCTCCCATAGGGAATATTGCCGCCCCGTCGATTAACCCGATGTTGGTCTGTTCGGATCATAACGAGCGCGAAATGGTCGCTAGAGGTGCGCATGAAAAAGGCAATCACAAGTGTGGCGGCATTGTTCGCTGCGGGGGTCGTATACGCCGCGGCGCATAGCCCGAACGGGACCGGCAATGCGAAGAAAATTCCAATAATCAGCGTTCCGGCACCGACCCCGGCGCCGGCGCCCGCGCCGTCTCCTACACCTACTCCTACCCCCGTTCCTACTCCGGCACCAACGCCAACCCCCGTGTCGGGCGGCGTTCTCAGCGGCGTGCTGGACGAGGGCGACAGCATCTCGGCGTTTTGGAGCGGGAATCACACCGGGATATTCGCGATTTTACACCCGACGGTGACCTTCAACGGCAGAGCGGTAGGCGGCTCGACGCTGGTGTCAATGGCTGCACGTTTCGATACGGATGCCGTGTTCAAGCCAAAGGTTGTGACGATCCTGATTGGCGCGAACGATGTCTACAGCATCGGCTCGATAGGCTCGAAGTATGTTGTCACGTCGGATTATCTGAACGCGCTGTTTGCCTACGCGGCGAAGTGGCGCGCGACCGGCGCAAAGGTGCTGGTCGGAACGGTGCTGGGGCAATGTCAGGCCGGCAATCCCAACAACGTGAACGATCGGCAGAATGTGGCCCGCGTTCCGGTCAACGCTGGCATCCGCATGGCGATAGGCACAAAGATCGACGGCGTGATCGACTACGCCGCCGACCCCGTCATGGGGACCGATGCCGCAGCGTGCGATACGATGCTTTTTCAGGACGGCGTGCATCCTACCGAGGGGCTGGGCTTGGGGATCGGCGGGCAGGGCAAGCTTGCAGCGGTTTACGCACCAGTTGTAGAGCACGCGCTTAAGTAAGCCTCATTCTTCGGTTTTCCGGGGACGAAGGGCTGGCGTAGCCCGCACAAACGACTCCTTGACAGTCTTGGGTTATATTTACACGGAAACGCGCCCGACGGCGGCGGGGCAAGGGATAGGGACGGATGGAAATGGAAACCGCGAAGAGCTGGGAAACCGGGATGCTGGGCTATGGCGACGAGCTCAAAACCATCGTCGCGACGCATCCCGAAGCAGCTCTTCTCGAGTTAGGAGCCGGACGCCGGCCGTCATTCACGTTTGCGGAGATGCCGTCGACGGTCCGCTCCTACACGGTGAACGACATCAGTGCAGATGAACTCGCTTTGCTTCCCGAAGGTTATGACCAAGCTTGTTTCGACGTCAGCGGCGACGCGAGCAACTTCCGGGATCAGTATGATGTGGTCTTCTCGCGCTTCCTGGCCGAGCACGTCGCCGACGGCGAGGCGATGCACCGAAACGTCTACCAGGTGCTGCGCGAGGGCGGGGTGGCATTCCATCTGATCCCGACGCTCTATGCGGTGCCTTTCGTCATCAACAAGTTCTTGCCCGAGCGGCTGACCAGCTGGGTGCTCGCGAAGTTCGCCCCGCGGCGCGCGATCAACCCCAAATTCCCCGCTTATTATTCGATGTGCTACGGCGACCCGAACAAGATGGTCCGCAAGCTGGCGGAGATCGGTTACAGCAAGGTCGAAATACGCAACTTCTACGGCCATTTCTATTACGAGAGGATTCCAGTGCTCCGCGGCGTCCACCGCTGGTTCTCGGCGCTCGCTGCCCGCCGCGAGTGGACGCGGCTCAGCAGCTACGCCTATATCAAGGCGTCGAAATAACCGTGCGCCGCGAAGCTGGTGGCCTGTTCTTGTCGCGACGATGATCGTGGGCCGGACGCCCGTGCCGACGATGGGGGGCGTATGTTGAAACGAACGACGCCGTCGACGCCATTCATCGAGCTGGCGGTCGCTGCGTCGCGCGACCCGCTCCTGCGCCGCGCGGCGTGGCTGACCGTTCCGTTCGGTGTGCAACAAGTCATTCGGCTGTTCACCAGCATCGTGCTCGCCCGCCTGTTGGCGCCGGAAATGTTCGGCATCATGGTGTTGATCAATACGTTGCGCACCGGCACGGAATTGCTGTCCGATCTGGGCATCGGCCAGAGTGTGGTGCGCAGTCGGCATGCGAACGACCAGACGTTTCTCGATACCGCCTTTACGGTGCAATTGGCGCGCGGCGTGTTGTTGATGGCGCTCGCCCTGTTGGCCGCGTGGCCGATCGCGCATGGCTACAACAATGCCGAAGTGACGAAGATCATCGCAGTCGCATCGCTGACATTCCTAGCCACAGGGTTACAATCGCCCGACCTCTTCCTGATGCAGCGGGACATCCGCGTCGCCCATCGGGGCATTTTCGACATCGTGACCGTGGTGGCGCAAAGCGTCATCACGATCGGTCTGGCCTGGTGGTGGGGCAGCGTCTGGGCGTTGGTCTGGGGCCTAGTGCTAAGCTCTTTCTTCTGGGCCGCGATGACCTTTGCCTTCGCCCCGTTCAGGATTCCGCGTCTGACTTGGCATCCCGAATACTGGAATGAGATTTTCCATTTCGGTAAATGGGTTTTTTTGTCGACGGCGATCTACTTCGCAGCGATCAGCACCGATAAGATATATTTCAGCGCGGTGCTGCCTCTCGGGCTGGTCGGCATCTATGGTGTCGCGCGGACGTTTTCGGATATGCTCACCGCGCTGGCGCAGCGCTTCGGATCCTTCTTGGTGTTTCCCAAGGTCGTCGAGTTCCGCCAGCGCGGCGAAGTATCGGCGGCGTATCAGCATAAACGCCGTCTGGCGCTCGGCGCGATCGCGGTCGCGCTGGCGTTTGCGCTGGCGGTTTCGGACCGGGCCATCCTGCTGCTTTACGATGCGCGCTATCACGCCGCCGCGTTCATCCTGCCGGTGCTGTTCGCCGGGGCGTGGTTCGCGGTGCTTGCGGCATTCGGTGAATCCACGCTGTTCGGCCTCGACCGTCCGCGCGCCAGCGCCGCCGGCAACTTGGCGAAGTTCGTCCTCCTGATCGTGGGGCTGCCGCTGGCGGTGGTGCATTATGGCGTCTTTGCCGGCCTGCTTATCCTGATGCTGGGCGAGGTCGGGCGGTGGGTCGCGCTGTCGGTGGCGTTGCGCGCGGAACGACTGACGTCGGTGAGGGACGATGTATTGATTACCGTGGGCGTCTTCGCGCTGGCGGTGGCGCTAAAGGCCGGTCTCGGCGCGATCGGGCTGGTGCCGACCTTCCAGCAATGGTGGGCGCTGGGCGCGCCGGTGCATGGCTGACGCGCCCGCCGCAGTCGGCATCGTGGCGATCGGCCGGAACGAAGGCGAGCGGCTGATCCGGTGCCTCGCCTCGATCCCGCCGGGTGTGCCCACGGTTTACGTCGACAGTGCATCGACCGACGACAGCCCCGCCGCCGCTCGGGCGGCTGGTGCGACCGTCCATGCGCTCGACTTGGCACGGCCGTTCACCGCGGCGCGTGCCAGGGCGGAAGGGGCCGCGTTGCTGTTCGAACGATTTCCGGCCACCGGCTTTGTCATGTTCGTCGATGGCGATTGCGAGATCGAGCCCGGCTGGCTGGCGACCGCCGCCGATTTTCTGACCACCAACCCGGATTTTGCCGCGGTCGGCGGGCGTCGCCGCGAGCGCCATCCCGAGGCGTCTTTCTACAATGCGTTGGCGGATTACGAGTGGAAGCAGCCGGCGGGCGAGACCGGATCGTGCGGCGGCGACGCGATGATGCGTGCTGCGGCCTATCGCGACGTCGGCGGTTTCGACGGCAAGATGATCGCGGGCGAGGAGCCCGAGTTGTGCAGCCGGCTGCGCGCCGCCACGTGGCGGGTCATGCGGCTCGACGCGCCGATGACGATCCACGACGCGGCGACCTTTCACTTCAGCCAATGGTGGCGGCGCGGCGTGCGCAGCGGCTTCGGCTATGCGCAGGCTTGGCGCGTGACGCGCGCGCATGGCCATGCGCTCTACATTCGCGAACTGGGGCGGGCGTTCGGCTGGGGCGCGATCCTGCCGCTGGTGAGTATCGCGGCGGCGTTGCTCGTCCATCCGCTCGCCATCCTGCTATGGCCGGGGTTGAACCTGCTCCAGATCGCGCGCTGGTCGGGCCGGGTCGGGGTGCGCCACGCGACGCTCGCCGCGGTCGCGCATTTCGCCGAGCTGACAGGCGCGTTACGTTATGCCTGGCGCGCGGCCCGGGGCGATGCCGGCGGGACGTTGGTCTACAAATGAGCGGCAAGGCTCCAACGAAAGACGCGTCGGTCGGCTATGTGATGACGCATTATCCGCGCAACGCGCAGACGTTCATCTCGGGCGAGATCGACAGCGTCCGCGCGGCGGGTGTGGATGTCGTCACTTTCGCAATGAACCGGCCGGATGAAGCCGAGCTGGTCAGCCCGCGGGCACGAGAGCGTTTGGCGGGAACGCGCTACCTCAAGGATCGGCCGTTGGGCGCGATCGGCGACATGCTGGCGATCACGCTGCGCCATCCGATCGGGATGAGCCGTATCTTCGGCACGGCGCTGAAGAGCGGCGGCGGCAGCGTGCGCCGGACGATCCGCCGATTGGCACATTTGGTTCAGGCTGCGCGTTTGGCGCGGGTGGCAGGGGCGCGCGGGGTGCGTCACCTCCACGCCCATTTCGGACTCTCCCCTGCGACGATCGCATGGTTCGCGAGCCGGATGATGTCGCTCGACGGCCCGCCGATCGGCTTCAGCTTCACGATCCACGGGTTCCACGATTTTGCCGACCCCGCGGAAACGCGGCTCGATCTCAAAGCGCGGGCCGCGGCGGCGGTGGTGTGTGTCAGCGATTTCACGCGCGGACAGCTTTTCCTGAACAGCGATCCGATAGTCTGGCCACGCGCTTGCGTCATCCGCTGCGGCATCGATCTGGCGGCGTGGCAGTTTGGGGCGCTGGCGCGTCGTTCGACGGCGCCGACGATCGTGGCGCTGGGGCGCCTGTCAGCCGAAAAAGGGTTCGGCATCCTGATCGAGGCGGTGGCGCAGCTGGACGACGTCAAGTTGCGGCTGGTCGGCGACGGGCCGGAGCGGGCGGCCTTGACGGCGGTGGTGGACCGGCTGGAGTTGGCCGATCGCGTGACGTTTGTCGGCGAGCTTCCCCCCGAGAAGGTGCGTGCCGAACTCCGCGCCGCCGACATTTTCTGCCTGCCGTCGTTCAGCGAGGGCTTACCGGTGTCGATCATGGAGGCAATGGCTGCAGGCGTCCCGGTCGTCGCCACCTGGATCGCGGGAATTCCCGAACTCGCGCAGGACGGCGTCACCGCGCTGACCGTGCCGCCGGCGCGCGCCGATTCGCTGGCCGAAGCGCTGCGGCGGTTGGTCGAGGATCCGGCGCTCGGCGCGAAGCTGACGGTTGCGGCGCGCGCGCGGGTCGAGCAGCTGCACGACCAAGCAATCAACGGACGGACGATGGCGGATCTGCTGCGGAGTTTGGCGGCATGACTTCAAACGCCAAGCTGAACGTCGCCGTCGTCGGCTGCGGCGCGATCGCCTATGAACATTTGCCGTTCATCGCGAGCACGCCGCTCGCGCGGCTGGCAGCGGTTTGCGATACCTCGCCGGCGCTTGCGGCGGCGGCGGGCGAGCGGTTCGGCGCTGGGGTGATCCATACCGACGTCGCCGCGATGCTCGCCGATACCAGGCCCGACCTCGTCCATGTCCTGACCCCGCCGCACACGCACGACGCCATCGTCCGCCAGTCGCTCGCGGCGGGCGCGCATGTCCTGTGCGAAAAGCCGATGACCGGCACCGAGCGGGAAACCGCGGAGTTGCTGGCGGCGGCGGACACGGCTGGCCGGAAACTCGTCGAGAGCCGCAATCTGTTGTTCAACGATGCGATCATCACGCTCCAGCGGATGATAGCCGACGCCAAGTTCGGCCGCATCACCGAATGCGACGTGCTGTTGTCGCTCGATTTCCTCGGCGGACCGTTCGGCGACCGCAACCTGTCGGGGCCGGCGGTGGCGTTGCCGGGCGGGGCGATCCACGATTTCCTGCCGCACCTCGTCTATTTGTTTCAGATGCTAACCGGGGCGGGCGACGAGTGCGAGGTGCGCGGCTTTCTGCAGAACCGCACCGACAATCCGCGCGCCGGATTCGACCATATCGACGCGCTGATCGACGACGGCACGGTGCGCGGGCGGTTGCGGATCGCGACGGACGCCTATCCCGAGGCATTCCGCGTCGTCGTTCGCGGGACCCAGGGGACGGCCGAGACCGACCTCTACAATCCTTATCTGCGCTACGACGCCGCGCCGAACGTCGGCAAGCGCGCGCCGTTCGGGCAAGTCGCCAACGGCCGCAAACTGGCGCGGGCAGGGTGGGCGAACCTGCGCAACAAGATCATGCAGCATGGCACGATGCACGGCCTGCCGCGGATGATCGAGGCGGTCTATCGTGCGATCCTGGACGGCACGCCGATGCCGATTACGCCGGCGCAGATGCTGGCGACGGCGCGGCTCTGCGACCGGCTGGTCGCGTTGGGCGATCCGCGATGAAAGTGTTGGTGACGGGCGCCGGTGGCTTCCTGGGCCGCGCGGTTGTGGCGGCGGCGGCGCGCGCGGGGCATCAGGTTCTCGCCATGGTGCGTCCTGTCTCCGCGGAGTGCACCAAGTATCCCGCTGACGTCACGGAGATTGCCGGCGATCTGCGCCAGCGCGGGACATGGGCCGATGCGCTTGGGGACGTCGATGCGGTCGTCCACTGCGCGGCGGCGTTCGGCGATTTGCCGTCCCAGCTCGCGGGCACGGTGCTCGCGACCGAGAATTTGCTCGCCGCGCTGCCCGCTAGCCTGCGGCGCATCGTCCATGTCAGCAGCTTGTCGGTCTACGATTTCGACGCGCCGCGTTTCGGCGGTGCGCTCGACGAGGCGACTCCGCTGGAAGCCGCGCCATTGCGCCGCGATGCCTATACGCAGACCAAGCTGATCCAGGAGCGGCTGGTGCGCGAATATGCAGCGCGTGTTGGGACCGAATTGGTCGTCGTTCGCCCCGGCGCGATCTACGGCCCGGGCAAGGATTGGGACGCGGGGACGGGGCTCAAGGCCGGGCGGCTCGACCTGATCTTCGCGCCGCTTGCCCGGATGCGGCTGATCCACGTCGACAATTGTGCCGACGCGATCGTCGCCGCTTTGGCCACGCCGCTCGATGCGCCGTTGACGGTCAACCTCATCGATCCGGAGCAACCGTCGCATTGGCGGTATCACGGGTTGGCCAAGCGCGCGGGGGTGCCGACGGGCATCGGGATTCCGGTACCCTACATCTTCGTGCTTGCGCTGGGCGGTGCGGCGCGGCTGGCCAGCAAACTGTTCTTCCGCGGCCGCGCGCGGCTGCCCGAATTGCTTGACCCGCCGCGTCAGCGCGTACGGTGGCGGCCGCTACGCTACCCCAACGCGCGCGCGCGCGCCGCCTTGGAGTGGACGCCGCGCCTCGATTTGGCGCATGGCGTCGGCACGTTGGTGGAGGACAGCCGGCGCTAGCGGGCGCCGGCGCCTACTTCTTCAAGTTGACCTTGGTCTTGTCGACGATCAACTCGCCGCGGGATTCGTCGGCGCGCAACACGGGCAACGGCGCGACGGAGACCGGAGCGGGCCGAGCAGGTGCGCCCAGCAAGTCGTCCTTCACCAGGGTCCGATTGGGTAGCAGCACGCCGTTGGGATCGCTCCCCTCGCCACTCCGGGCGCCGACCAGCTCTGCGGCCGGATCGGCATTGGGATCCAAGGGGGGAAGCACGATGGGAGGCGCCTCCGCGCCCACATTGTAGGGCGCGCCGAATCCGGCGGGGCGGCCCAGGCCACCGCGCATGGTATAGAAGATATGCGCGCCGATCGTCGCGACCTTGTCGAGCGAGCCAGCCCAATACGGCACGACGTAATTGGCGTGGTAATGTGTCGATAGGCCGACCGACCGCTCGATGCCGCCTGACAGCGCTGCCAACGCGATGCGCCGTGCCGATGCCCAACCGGCAAGGCTGGGTTGGCGCGCCAGGCTGCCGTCGCAGGTGAAGCTGAACTGGCAACCGGTGCGCTGCTCCGATCCCTGGAACACGACGCCACACACCGTGTGCGGGAAGATGGGGCTGCGCATGCGGTTGAGCACGACTTGCGCCACCGCGCGCTTGCCCGCGTCGCTTTCGCTCGCCGCCTCGTAATAGATCGCCTTGGTCAGGCAATCGAGCGCGGCATCCGTGCCGCCGACCGGTTCGGCTGCGGCCGGCAGGAAGAAGGGCCGGGCGAAGTTGGCGGGCGTGCGATCCAGCGCGCGCGCCGCGTTGAGCGCTACCGCATCGGCCGGCGCGATCGCGAGAGGTGTGTTGGTCAGCAGCGTTTTGATTTCGTCAGCGGACGGCGGTACCGCCAGGGTCACGGTAGCCGGACGTCGCGGCGATGCCGATCCGAGCTTGGTGTCGCCGTGCAGGAGCAGCGACGCCAGAATGACGAGCAGCATCGCCGCGGCCAGCCGAATTTCGCGATAGGTCCGGCGCTTGACCGGCCCAGCTTTCATGCCCGCGTCCATGGTATCCGGGCCTCGACCCGGCAGCAGAACACGCGCTTCCTTACCCGCGAAGGACGTGCGGTGCCGCCGATCGGCGGCATGGCGCGCCTTTACCACCGTCGAACCTTGAAGCCGGGATGTCGTTGCAGCCAATCGTCACGCTCCACATGGGCGCACGCGTGCGCGCACTTAGTCGTTGCGGCTATCCGTGTCGGGCCGATGAGTCCAGATTATGATCGCGCGGTTAACCCTGAATCGGGATTCGCGCCGTCACGAAGCGCTTACGGCCGGTCCTGCTCGTCCATCCGATTGGGGCCGATCGGCGGGAACTTCAGCACCTTGAAGACGTAGATGCCGACCAGGACGAGCACCAAACCCGCGCCGACCTGACCAATGGGGTCGAGGTAGTGGTTGCCCAGGTAATTGGCCACTGCGCAACCGAGCGCAGGGAACAGATACTCCATCAAATGATCGCGGGTGCGCTCTTCGACCGACCGCTGCAGCATCAGGACGACCAGGCCGCCAAAGCAGATGATCGTCACCCAATCCCAGACAGTTTCCATCGCCGAATATGCTCCCGAATGGATCGCCGACCGCTGTGATCGTGCGGGTCCATAGCCCTGCTGTTTTTCGCTAGCGTACGATGGAGCTAAGTCAATGGCGGGGCGCTGTCACGAAACGACACATCGCGCATTGCCATATTGCCTGAAACTACAATTGGATGCCATTGAGCCGTCGATTATCGCGGCGCGAGCGGCGTATTGGGGGTATCGATCGCGCATGCGCATCCTGTTCGCCTTGCCGGGTTTCCACGCCCAGGACCGTGGCGCCGAAGTGGCACTGCTGGCGGTCGCGCGCGAATTGGCGGGTGGCGGGGACGCGGTAACGGTGATGGGCGGAGGCCCGGAGAGGCCCGACGAGCCTTACCGTTTCGTGCATGTGCCGATCGTGGACCGGCTGCGCTTCGAGCGCGCGCCTAAGGTTCCGCCGTTTCGCTCCGAAACCGTGTGGGAGGATGCGACGTTCGGCGCCAACTTGCTGACGCGGTACCGGCCGAAGGATTTCGACGTTGCGATTACGTGCAACTTCCCGTTCACGCATCTGGCGTTGCGCCGACCGACGTTCGGCGACGCGCCGCTGCAAATCTTCGTTACCCAGAATGGGGATTGGGCGGCGCGCAGCGACAAGGCCGAGTTCCGCCTGTTCCGCTGCGACGGGCTGGTATGTACCAATCCCGACTATCAGGAAGCCAATAAGGGCCGCTGGCGGACCGCGCTGATCCCCAACGGCATTGTTACCGAGCGGTACGACGGAGTGGCTTCCGACCGTGCGGGCCTGGGCTTACCGGACGGCGTGCCGATTGTGCTGATGGTCAGCGCGCTGGTCGAGACCAAGCGCGTCGCCGACGGCATTCGTGCGGTGGCAAAGCTGCCTGACGCGCATCTGGTCGTTGCTGGCGACGGCCCACTACGCACGGATGTCGATGCGCTGGCGGCCCAGCTGTTACCGGGGCGCTTCACGCGGCTCACGCTGACCGCGCCCGACATGCCGCGGCTCTACGCGTCCGCCGACGCCTTCCTGCACATGTCGCTGCTCGAATCGTTCGGCAATGTGTTCGTCGAGGCGATGGCGAGCGGGCTGCCGATCGTCGGTCACGACACGCCGCGGCTGCGCTGGATCGTCGGCGACCGCGAGACCTTGTGCAATACCGAGAATTTGGACGCCGTCGCCGACGCGGTGCGCCGCGCCCTCGCGATCGGCCGCGGCGCGCAGGACCCGCGGTCGGCGGAGTTCGGCTGGCCGTCGATCGCCGCGCGCTATCGGTCGTTCATCACCGAGTTGCTCGAACGCCGAAACGCGGCGTGATGATCCTGTCGGTCATCGCCTGGATATTGGCGTTGGCGGCGGGCGTGCCGCTGGCGATCTTCTCGCTGGAGGTCGCGACCGGCCTGCCCAACGCGCGGCGTGCCGGGGCAGTGGGGGCGGCGGGCTGCGTCGTCGTCCTGATCCCGGCGCATGACGAGGCCCTTGGGATCGCGCCGACGATCGACGCGCTGAAGGCGGTTGCCGGCCCGGATGTCCGCATCCTGGTGGTAGCCGACAATTGTTCGGACGACACCGCCGCCGTGGCGCGGGCGGCCGGCGCCGAGGTGATCGAGCGCAGCGATGCCACTGCGCGCGGCAAGGGCTATGCGTTGGCGTTCGGCCGCGATCATATCGCCGGCGGGGCATCGGCACCCGAGGTCGTGATCGTGATGGACGCCGATTGCCGGCTGGCACCGGGCAGCATCGGGGCGCTGGCGGCGAGCGTGATGCGCGGCCCCGGACAACCCGCCCAAGCAATCAACCTGATCGCGCCCGATCTCGCCGCACCGCCGATGACGCAGATTTCGAGCTTCGCGATGGTGGTGAAAAACCTGTACCGTTCGCGCGGGATGACGCGGATCGGCGGATCGGCGCTGCTGACGGGCACCGGCATGGCGTTTCCCTGGGGCTTGTTCGCGGCGGCCGATTTGGGGTCTGGGTCGCTGGTCGAGGATCTGGGCCTCGGCATTACGTTGGTAAAGGCGGGGCACGCGACGATGCTCGTCGAGGACGCCGGGGTGTCCAGCGCGCCGGCGCCGCCAGACGCAGCGCTAGCGCAGCGCACGCGGTGGGAGCATGGCTTCCTCGACACCGCGCGGCACACCGCGCTGCCGCTGCTGTGGTCGGGATTGCGGCGCGGCGCGGCGAAAGAGCTTTTGCTGGCGTGCCATCTGCTAGTGCCGCCGCTCGCGCTGCTATTGATGATTGCAGCGCTGATGCTCGGCATGACGACAGGCCTCTGGGCGATAGGGGCCAGTATAGTCCCGGCCGCGACGCTAGCGGCGATATTCGTGGTGGCGCTCATTTTGGTCTTTGTCGCGTGGCTCCACGGCGGTCGGCGTTGGCTGAAGGGAACGGCACTGCTGACCGCGCCGTTATATATTTTGTGGAAGCTGCCGATCTATTTCGGGTTCGTGCGTCGTCGTGAGACCGAATGGCGCCGCACCGAGCGCGCGGACCCTTAGGATGTCGCGCTGGCGCCGGCTGACGGCGCTCGGCGTCGCGGCGTTGCTGACGCCATCCGCCGCGCCGGCGGGCGGGCAAAGCGCAACCGCCTTCGTCCCCGACCCTGCTGTCGCGACCGCGCCCGATGGGCTGCCCGACATCGCGTCGAACTTTGACCGCGCGACAGAGATCGAACGCGACCAGAGCCCGGTCGGTCGCGCCAATGACGTGGTCGGCGCGTTCCGCTTCATCTGCCAGCCGGGCCAGCTCAACTGGGACGATCCGATCGTCTATCCGGGCCAGTCGAACGCGAGCCCGCATTTGCATCTATGGTTCGGCAATGCGCTGGGCAATGCCCAATCGACCTACCGCTCGCTTCGGTCGGCAGGGGCCAGCAGTTGCATGGGGCCGCTCAACCGATCGGCCTATTGGATGCCGGCGATGCTCGACGGGCATGGCCATGTGGTTCGGCCCGACTGGATATCGATCTATTACAAACGCGTGCCGGCGACCTCGCCGATTTGCGGCAGGGGCGGTGCCAACTGCCGAGCCTTGCCCCGCGGCCTGCGCTACATTTTCGGTTTCGACACGAAGCGGATGGGCGACAAGCAGCCCGAGAACATCCTGTTCCACTGGAAATGCCTGACGCCGCGGAACGACTATATCGGCGGTCTGGAAACGCAGTTCGACAAACTCGCATGCCCCGCGGGCAACAGCGTGATGGTCACCCTGTCGTCGCCCGATTGCTGGGGCGGCAAGCGGCTCGACAGCCCCGATCACCGCCGGCACATGGCGTATCAATACTATGACGGCACGCGCCCCGACGCCGTATGCCCCCGAACGCACCCGATCCGCTTGCCGCAATTCACCGTCGGTGCGGTCTATGCTGTGGGCGAGGGGGAGCGGATCCAGGACTGGTATCTGTCGAGCGACCGCATGCCCGGCATGCCGCAAATGCCGCCGGGCAGCACGTTCCACGCCGACTGGTACGGCGCGTGGGACGAGCCGACGCTGCGCACCTGGACGGCGAACTGCATCGACCGTCTGCTGAGCTGTTCGGCTGGCGAGCTCGGCGACGGCACGATCATGCGGCGGCCGGCCGGTTATGGCCTCGTCGCCAACCCGCGGCTGGTGCCAATCCCGCCGCGTCCGGTTGCCGCGCTGGAAAGTATGCCGGACATGAAGAAATAGGCGCGCTAAAAGCGCCCCGAAAGTTTGTCTTAAGGACTTGGCCGTTATTCGTCGGTCTCGGCGGCAAATGGGCCGCTACCGGAGACCACCCGATGGGCGCACAACGCAAGCTGGCCGACCCGGCGCTGACCGCAACGCCTGCCGAGGCGGGGGCGTCCGAGCGCGTCACGCCGGTCGATTATCAGTCGCCCCCGGCGGGCACCGGCGATCACCCCGTCTCGCCGGCGATTTTGCTGCAGGAACAGCTGGCCGCGCGTCTCGCGGGCGCTGATGCTGGCGAAGCACCAGCGCAGGGCGTGGTCGACGCGCCCGAGGTCAAACTGCCGATGGCCTTGCGCATCGTCACGATCATAGCGCTTAGCCTGGCGCTGTGGGGTGGGATTGTACTGACGGCCGCCGCCGTATTAACCTAATCGGTTATTCTCTACTTTCCTACAAACGAGCGCTAGCTGTAAACGCCCCATCGGTAGGGCGCTGAGCTGCATTGCGTGGCATGCCCTTACGGAAGGGATGCCATGATGACTATTTCACTCGAGACCAAGCTTCTAGCATCAGTCAGGACGGTGCGCTGATGCCGGGCATGGGCCGGTCGATCGCCGACCTGGCGACTCGCCGTTCGGGCGCCACCGTCCTGCCCGTTGTCATCACCAATATGGTGATCGAGGGCGACAGTCAGACCAGCACGACCCCGGACCAAGCGACCAACCGCGACGCATTCTACAGCTACGCCTATGCCGACGACCCCGCCAATGCGGGCGTGATGTTCCACGTTAGCGCGCAAGTCAGCCGAACCGTGGGCGGAGCAGCATATGGTGGTCCGCCGCCCGAAGGCGCGGACATCGGATCGCCGACCGGCAACACGCTGCTCAACCATCGCAGCGACGATGTTGCTTACGGGCCGCATTTGCTGACGGCGATGCTGGGCAGCAACGACCTCGGCACATTCTCGGTCGACAATACGATGGCGAAATGGCTGGACTATGCGCCGCCTGTCCGCGCGACGGGGGCCAAGCTCGCAGTGGTCGCGCGCCGCCCTACCATCCGTCGAACGGCAGCTACCCGACCTTCAACCCGCGATGGATCGATTATATCGACCGCCTGCGCAATCCGGCGGCGCGGGCGACGTTCGCGGACTATTACATCCCTCTCGGCGAGCATCCCGACTTCCGCGACCCGGCGCTTGTCGACACGATGTTCAACGCGAGCGACAAGCTTCACATGACGCCCGGTGCGAGCGTAGTCACGTCCGGGCAGTATCGCGCATATCAAGTCTATAAGGCGGCGGTGGACACGATCCGCGACGCCAGCCGCGTCAACGCGACCTCGATTTACGGATCGGCGTGGCCGACGAGCGAGATCAACCTAAGCCCTGGCGCGACCATCACGCGCCGCGTCGTGGTCAGGGGCATTGCGCACGCCGGATTAATATCGGGCGCTAACGTAACCGGCCCGGCCGGCACCCCGATCGCCCTCAACGGCGGAACCGCGGGATCGGCTGTCGGCACCAACAGTGGCAACGGCCGCGCGATCTACAACGGCGACGTGCTCGACATCGCGATCCCGCTCAGCGCGTTGAACGGCACTGCGGTCGGCATCGACCTGACGATCGGCGGCGAGACGCGAACGATGGGCTATACGACCACCGCCAATGTAACCCCGGCGACCTATGCACATCAGGACGTGGTGAACGTTCAGCCGGCCGATACGATGCACACCTATGCGGGACTTGCGTTCGACAATATCGGCGTCCCCCTGCTTGCGATCTATAGCTCGGGCGTCGCGCCGCGCGGCATCAGCGTCGGCGGCGTGAGCGCGACGCGGCAAGTGACGCAGACGACCGCGTCTAGCGGCCAGCTTTCCGTATGGACCGTGCCGATCACCGCGACCGGCGCGCGGAATGTCATCGCTACTTTTCCGTCATGGGCGGCACAATCGTCGCTCTCCTGGGGTGTGGTAAAAAACGCCGATGCGGCCGTGCTGCAACTCAGTCCGGCGAGCGACAGCGCCGCTCCTGCGAGCGAATCGAGCCCGCACCCGACCGCCAGCCTGACCGTGCCGGCAAACGGGATCGCCGTGGCGTTTTTTGGCGAATATGGCGGCGCATCGATCACGCCGGCGCCCGCGGGCAGCGGCACGGCGCTGGTCGACGAGGGTAGCGGCACGTATCAATCGGAAACCTACGGCATCGCGGTCGGCACGCGCTCGACCACCGGTGCGGCGAGCTTCGGGTTCGGGTTCGGCACATATCCGCGCGCCGCGGCGGTGTTTAGGGCGGCGGGGACGTGACGGTCAGCGTGCTTGGCGCGCGCTCCGCCACCGCCACCAGATCGCGAAGATCGGCGGGCCTTCGACCAGATAACGCCGCCACAGTCGGCGGGGCTCGCTGAGCAAGCGGAAGGCCCATTCCAGACCTAGGCGCTGCATCGCCCGCGGCGCGCGACGCTTGGCGCCGGTCAGGAATTCGATCGACGCGCCGATGCACAAACCGACGCCGCGCGCTGTGCCGCGCTGCTGGATCTGATGCGCCACGATTTCGCTTTGCGGTGCACCGATCGCGAACAGCGTCAGGTGGGGCTGTTGCGCCTCGACGAAGTCGACGATCGCTTGCTGCGCGGGCGCGCTGTCGAGCACCCGCATCGGCGGCGTGAAATGCCGGACGTCGGCGTCGGGCAATCGGCCGCGCAGCCACGATGCGTCGCCGTCGCTACCGCCGAGCAGGGCAATCCGCGTGCCCGGCGGAACACCGGTATCGATCAGGATGCGCGTAAGGTCGCTCCCCGGCACCACGGGCAGCGACACGCCCGACAATCGCGCGAGTTTGGCCAGAATGCGGCTGTCGTTGACGCACAGATCGGCGCCTCGTTCGGCCGCGACGAATGCGGCATGCCACGGCGCGCCGCCGCCGTTGTGGAGGCGAACGACGTGGTCGACGTTGGGCGTGACGACGTACCGAAAACGCGGCGCGGCCAGCGCGGCGAGAACCCATTGCGCAACCCGGTCGATGTCGAGGGTGGCGAAACGCAGATCGAGAAACTCCACGTCGTCGGGCGGTGGCGCGCCGCCGCCGTTCACCGCCAGCGACTGCCCAGCAAGGGGTTCGGCCGACGCTCGCCGGGAGGTAAGTCGATAACGTACGATTTACGGGCCGCGGCTTCGCCGGCTTTCGCCTCTTCGATGCAAAACTTGTCGGCGGCGCGCGCGCAGACATTACCCAGCAGCTGCCAACCACTGACCTTGGCTGGCGCGCGCTGGGTCAGCCGTCGCGCGACATCCGCCGCCTCGTTGGCGCTGCCCGTGCTCAACAGCCAAGCGACGTAGTGCGCGACCGGGCGGGTATCGAGCGGCCGCGCGCGCGTTCCGTCGAGAAAGGCGCGGCGAACCCCAGCATTATCGCCCTTGGCGCGATAGGCTTGCGCCAGCAGGTCGTACCCGTCGCGGTCGGGACATTGGCTCGCGATCTGCTGCGCGGCGACGACGGCGTTCGCCGCCTGGCCGCGGCGGATCGCATCGCTCGCGCGCACCGCCAGCGCGTCGCAATTGTTCTTGTCGGCGGCGAGCACGCGTTCCGCGGTCGAAGCATCCGACCCGCCACTCTGGACGTAGGCGATCCGCGCACGCAACCCGTCCGCCTCGCCACCCGGCGGCGATCCGATCAGGTCACCGGCGGTCCTGGCGTCGTTTGCGAATAGGTAGAAGCGCGCCGCCATCAGCCGCGCCGGTGCCGCACCATCGCTAGCCAAGGATGCGATCTGATCCTGGTCGAGCGGCGCCGTTTCGTATTCGGTCCAAATGTCGTTGAGCCGATCCATCGCATCGTGATCGCCGCCGTTCTTGGTCAGCAACGCCCAGACTCGCCCGCGCGCATCGTCCTTGCGGCCCAGCTTGTAGTCCACATTCGCTTCGTCGATCGTCAGGTCGACATTGTCCGCCACCAAGTTGCCGAGCACCTTGAACTGTTGCAGCATCACCTCGGCATCGCCCTGATCGCGCGCGTTCTCGAGTAGTGCGGTGGCGACCATTTGGCTTGGGCCGTTCTGTTTCAACGCGTCGCTCAACAACGCGAGCGCTTCGGGCTGCTGATTGTTGAGGAACATGGCGCGCGCCTTCAACACCAGTCCCGCTTCGTTCTTCGGGTCGACCTTAAGCATATGCTCCCCGACAGCTTGCGCGCCGGCGAGATCTTTGCGGGCGAGCAGCTGAACGCCCTTCACCAGCAAAGCGGGCAAATTGTCGGGTTCGACCGAAAGGATGCGATCGGTGGCCGCTGTCGACTCCTTCTCCCGGCCCATCGATGCGCCGATCTGGGAGACGGCTTGAAGCGCCTCGGGGTTCATCGGGTCGATCGACAGCGCCAGGCTATAGGCTTCGAACGCGCCCTGATAATCCTTGCGCTGATAGTTGATCCGCCCGTTGAGCAGCTGAAGTTCGATCTGGTCGCCACGCAGCGCGATCGCCCGCGCGATGGCTAGCTGCGCGCCGGAGAGGTCGCCGGCATCGAGCAGCGCTTGCGCTTGCTGCGCTTCGGCATAGGCCTGCTTGGTCCTGTCCCCACAACCACTTATTAACAGTGTGGAGGACAATGCCACAATGACACACAGGTGCCGCAAACGGGCTGCCGGGCGGGTTTTGGACTGGAAGGCGGACATCCGCGCTGCTATAGCGCCGCCTTAATCCCAGTCGAGCGGAATGGAGTTCAAGTATTGCGTTTTTGCGAGACAGGGGTGGGACGGCGAATGGCGACCACGTTTAAGACGATCGGTTGCGCCTTTGCGTTGACGGCAATCCCGTTTTCCGCGCCGGCGCTCGCGCAAGCGGCTGCCGACGTCAGCGGAACGCAAGCCAGTTACACGATCAATGCCGGCGACGAGCTGGAGATCTACGTATGGGGCGAGGAGCGGCTTCAACGCGTTTTGCATGTGTTACCCGATGGCACGATCGCATTTCCGTTGGTCGGCCAGCTTCGGGTGCAGGGGTTGTTGCCGCAGGCGGTCGAACGCTTGGTGGCCGAGCGCCTGAAAAGCCAGTATAAGGGCGACGTGCCGAACGTCACGGTCTCGGTACGTGCGGCGTCCGGTATGTCATTCTCGGTCGTCGGCAAGGTGCGGTCGCCCGGTTCGTTCGCGCCGGGGCGCTTCATCAACGTCCTCGACGCGGTGAGTCTGGCCGGAGGGCCCGCGGAGTTCGCCAACCTCGACGGAGTCTCGATCATCCGCCACAAGGGCGATCAGTTGGTCACGTTGAAGGTCAAGCTGGGATCGCTGTTCAAGGGAAGTTCAGGCGGCGGGGTGCTCGACAAGTCAAACATTGTCCCGCTGATCGCGGGCGATATCGTCGTCGTTCCATAGTCTTCGCAGGACGCGACAAGGGGGTTTGAAAGAATGCGCAGTCGAGCAGTTCGGCACGCCGGACGCTGTATCGGGCTGGTCGCCTTGGCCGGCGCGCCGGCAGTCGCCCACGCGCAGGATATCCAGGCGAGCATGGTCGCGTCCGTCGGCGGGTCTGCGGAGACCAATCCCTATAACGAGGCCAACCCGGGCGGCGCGGCCGTCGCGGCGACGGCGGAGTTGCGGCCGACCATCACCGCTCGCGACGAGCGCACCACCGTCAGCGTCAACGCCATGGCGCAGTTTCGCCAGTTTCTTCGCCGTTACGGGTTGGAGGACAATTACTCGATCAACGCGGGGATCGTGCGGCGTCAATCGGACCGCCTGACGTTGCGCGGAAACAGTTTCTTTTCGTACAACCAGGGCGGTTTCAACGGCTTCGGCCGGCCCGGCCTGTCGGTTACCGACCCGGTTGCAGTGACGCCCGATCCTACGGTTCCTGCGCCCGTCGTGGGGCCGCTGATCTCCCTCAGCGATGCCAATATCCTGGGACTGCGCGAACGCATTACTTCGTACGGCTCCGGGCTGGGGGCTGATGTGACGTTGGGCGCCTATGCCAACCTGTCGATCGACCTCGACGCACGCGCGATGCGCTTCGCGACGGTCGGACGCGACGATTACAACAATCTGCACGGCGAATTACACTTAACGCACCGGCTCAACGAATCGATCTCGGTCGGGCTGATCGGCGGCTACGGCAAAACCAATTATCTCAGCCTTCTCCAAGGCGATGCGGGCACGAGCGATATTCTCGCCTCGGTCGACGCGAGGATCGGCGCACGCTGGACGGCAACGGTGTCGGTGGGCGGATCGTTCACGACGATCGATGGCCGCGCCGGGAGGCCGGACGTGCATTACTCCTCGATCTCGACACGCCTGCGATTGTGCTGGCAGGGAGAATTCTCGCAATTCTGCCTGGGCGGGCAGCGCAGCCCGCAGCCCGCGGCCAACGGGAACGTGCGCGTGTCCACGACGCTCACGGGCGACTATTCGATCCGGTTGTCGGACCGGGAGCGCGTGTCGGTGTCGGGCTCTTATGCTAAGACCGGACGATCGCGTGACCTATCGATCGGTGCGCAACCCGCGGTCGATTTCGCGGCCGGGTCGGTGCGTTACGATAATCGAATCGGCAACAAGCTGACGGCGTTCGTTACCGGCAATGTGTCGAAATCCTACTCGCCGCTCGTACGGCGCAAGGCGAATGTCGGGATCGCCGCGGGCTTGCAGTATTCCTTTGGGGCGGGACAGTGAACGACTATTACAACGGTGACGATGCAAGCGTAGTGGCTCCCGGCAGCGGAGGTTTCATCGCGCAATTGCCGTCGATCATCTGGCAGCGCCGATGGTTCCTGATCGTGCCGGTGGTCGTCGCGGCGATCGCTGCGGTGGCGGCGGCCATGCTGTTGCCGCGGGTGTATGAATCCGCCGCTACGTTGCTCGTGCAGTCACCCAGTCTGCCGACCGACGTGATCGGCACCGCCAGCGACACTGACCTGATTAACCGTCGGATTGAAAGCCTTCGCCAGCAGATCGTCACGCGTCCCAAATTGCTCGCGCTGATCGAAACCAACGATCTCTATACCGCTGAACGTGGGCGTAAGCCGTTGTCGCAAATCATCGACACGATGCGTGGCGAGATTGCCCTCACGTCTATCGACGCGGAGCTGAATTCCAGCAAGCCCGAGGACAGAACGATCGCCTTTAAACTGGCGTTCCGCTATTCGGACCCCGTCAAAGCTCAAGCGATCACGCAAAGCCTGATGGAGCAGATCGTTGAGCTCAACTCGACCGCGGATGTCGCCAACGCCAATCAGGCCGTGCAGTTCCTGACCGAACAGGGCAACAATCTGAAGCGCGAAATCGCCGGGTTGGAAGAACAGATTGCCAAGCTGAATATGCAATATGGTGGCGTCTTGGCGCGTTCCAACACGCCGATCAGCGGCAACAGCGTCGGCTATGACATGCAGATCGCGGACCTGATGCGCACCAATCAATCGCTTTCCTTGCAACGTAGTGACGTCGGCACATCGGACCAGCGCGATCCGATGGTCGCCAACGCCGAAGCTTCGCTGGCTGGCGCGCGTGCGCAATATTCGGAAGACCATCCCGACGTCAGGCTGGCGAAATCACGTCTGGAAGAAGCGAAGCGCCTCGCCGCGCAGAACGTCAAAAAGCTGCCTGTCGTCGATAATATCGACGCGCAGATCAAGTTCAACAACGAGCAAATCGCGAAGCTACGCGCGGCCAAGGCGCAGGAACAGGGGCAGGTTAGCGCGACGATCAACTCGCAATCGCGCGCACCGGCAGTGCAGCAGATTACCACCCAGTTGCAGCAAAAGCTGGATGGTCTGTACAAGCAATATGACGCCGTCTCACAACGCCTGATGACCGCGCAGGCGGGATCGCGCGCCGCCAACGAACAGTTGGGCGAACGGCTGGTCGTGGTCGATCCCCCGGTTGTTCCCGACAAGCCAGCTTCGCCCAACCGACTGTTGATCATCGGCGGCGGGCTGGCAGCTGGTCTCGGGCTCGGGTTGCTGCTGGGGCTGTTGGTGGAAATGTTCCTTCAACCCGTCCGCACGCCGGGTCGTGTCGCACAGATAACGGGCAGCCCCACGCTGGCGCTGGTGCCGGTGATCGAGCCCTACGGGGATGGTAGCCCGTCCCGGGGGGGGCGTATCGGGCGCGTGTTCAGCAATCCGTTCCGCCGCGGACCCAAGGAAGAAGACGCAGAATGACCGATCCCGTGATCGCACCGGCCAATGCGTCCGTCCCGCTGGAGAATGCGCGCCCGCTGATCGCGCCGACCGACCAGCTTTCGTCGCTTGCCTTGTCGCGCGAGGCGCTCGACGAAAAGCGCATCGTCGGGTTCAACAATCGCGACCGCCGCGCGCGTGCCTATCACTTGCTTCGGGCGCAACTCGGCAAGATCATGGTGCGCAACAACTGGCGGATGATCGGCGTCACTAGCGCAACGCCCGACGCCGGAAAAACCTTCACTTCGGTCAACGTCGCCGCGGCGTTGTCGGCAACGGCCGGATCGACGGTGGTGCTGTGCGACCTCGATCTTCGGCGGGGTTCGATTTGTGAAACGCTTGGCAACCCGACGGACGCCGGCCTCAGCGACTATCTCGAGGGCAAGATCGACGACCCGAGCAAGGTTGCTTTCCGGGTCAACGATAGCAAGCTGGTGGTCGTGCCGACCATCAGGAGCAACGCACCGTCGACCGAGCTCCTCGCTTCCGACCGGTTTCGCTCGTTCATCGCACGGCTGCGCGCGATGCCGCAGGACGTCCTCATGATCTTCGATCTGCCGCCGGTTTTCGCCGACGACGACGCGATCGTGTGCATGCAATATCTCGACGCGTATCTGTTGGTGGTGGACCATGGCGTGTCGACCGCGCGTCAGATCGAGGAGGCGGTTCGCCTGCTGGACCCGGCGCCGTGCCTGGGAACGGTGTTGAACCGCTATAAGGGCGGGTTCGCCGACCCTTACGGCTACGGCTATGGCGATCGTTACGGGATGAAAAGCTACGACTGACAGCGGCGCCACACGCACACGGCAAATGCATTTGCTCCGGGGCAGGTACGGCTGAAAGCCAAGTTTGGGCAAAACATGACAGATTTCGACAGTCAATGACCGACGACGTCCATCACGCATCCGGGCGTCCGGCGGCGGCGGCGATCGCC
>JBDSWC010000010.1:0-13561 GCA_039926845.1 Sphingomonas sp.
TCGCTTACGCGGCGACCTTCAGCTTCTCGGCGGCAACCGCAACGCGGTTCGAGATCGGCTTGGCGACGTCGCCGGCCAGCTTGATGAACGCTTCGGTGTTCTTCGAGGTCTCGGCGACCATCGAGTCGAACTGACCCTTCACGAACTCCGAGTGGAGCTTGAGGAAGTCGGTCGGCGACTTGACGCCGGCGAAGCTCTTCATCGTGGCGGTCATGCCTTCGAACGACTTGCGCGCATATTCGGCGTAGCCCTGACCCAGCGTCTCGAAGCCCTTGGCAGCGATCTTGCTCGACTCGACCAACGCTTCGACGTTGCCCTTGTTGAACTCGTTGATCTGCTCGAACGCCTTGGTGCCCTTTTCCATGGCGGCCTTGGCGCGGGTGTTCATGTCGGCGATGAGCGCCTCGCCCTTCACGGTGGCGTCCTTGATCGTGTTTTCCATCTTGGTCACTTCCTTCTTGATAACGGGCGCCGCTTCAGCGGCAACGGTGGTGATCTTTTCGGCAACGGCGGCAACGGCAGCTGCCACAGGAGCCTTTGCGGCGGAGGTCTCGACGACCGGCCACACCGGCTGCTCCGCCTTGGCGACGACGGGCGCGGGAACGGTCTTGACCGGCTCGGCCTGGACGGGCTCAGCCTTTACGACCTCGACCTTCACGGGCTCCACCTTGACCGGTTCGGCCTTGACCGGCGCAGGCGTGGCGGCCTTGGCGACAGCCGGCTTCTTGGCCACGGGCTTCTTCGCCGGGGTCTTCGAAACGGGAGTCTTGGTCGTCATGCACTGCCTCCGCAACGTCATTGCTGCAGTGCACAAATAAGCGGTCGGTTAGGCGACGTCAAGCATTTTTTGTGCAGTGCAACATAACTGCAATTATTTGAGCGATTATCGCGTCTTGACGTAGCGTCCCGGCGCATCCTCGATAGCGGCGAGCTTGCCCTCGCCGGGCGTGCGCGCCGCCACTTGCTTCGCCCCGAACGCGCGGATCCACTCGATCCAGTCGGGCCACCAGCTGCCCTTATGCTCGGTCGCGCCGGCGACGAAATCGGCGAGCGACGGGGCGCCCGAATCGCCGGTCCAATATTGATATTTTCCCGCGGCGGGCGGGTTGACCACCCCCGCGATATGCCCCGACCCCGCCAGCACGAACTTGAGCGGCCCGGTGAAGTGATGCGTGATCTTCCACACGCTTTCGGGCGGGGCGATATGATCCTCTCGCCCGGCCTGAATGTAGGACGGCGTCTCGACCTTGGAGAGATCGATCCCCTCGCCCAGCGCCGACACCGCGCCGGGCTGCGCCAATTTGTTGTCGCGATACAGGTCGGTCAGATACGCCTTATGCCACTTGGCGGGCAGATTGGTGACGTCGCCGTTCCAGTGGAGCAGGTCGAACGACGGGTGCTTGTCCCCCATCAGATAGTGATTGACCACCGGGTTCCAGATCAGGTCCTTGCCGCGCAACAGGTTGAACGTCATCGCGAGGTAGCGGCCGTCGAGGAAACCTTGGCCCGACAGGCTTTCGATCAGTGACAGATACGAATCGTCGATGAAGTTCGACAGCTCGCCAGTTTCCGAGAAATCGACTTGAGCGGTGAAGAACGTCGCGCTCTTGACCTTCTTCGCCTCGCCCTTCGCCGCCAGCTCCGCGAGCGTCGCGGCCAGCGTGGTGCCCGCGACGCAATAGCCGATCGTGTGGACCGATTTGACGTCGAGCGCACCGCGGATAGTGTCGACCGCGTCGATCTGGGCCGCGATATAATCGTCCCACACCACGTCCTTCATCGACGCGTCGGCCGATTTCCAGCTGACCATGAACACGGTCAGCCCCTGGTCGACGGCCCAGCGGATGAAGCTTTTCTCCGGGCTCAGATCGAGGATGTAGAAACGATTGATCCACGGCGGGAAGATGACGAGGGGGGTCGCCGCGACCTCGTCGGTGGTCGAGCTGTACTGGATCAGCTGGTAGAGCGGCGTCTCGTGGACAACCTTGCCCGGCGTCGCCGCGATGTTGCGCCCGACCTCGAACGCCTGGCTGTCGGTGTGCGTCAACTGGCCGCGCTGGAAATCGCGCAACATCTGCGCGAACCCTTCCGCCAGGCTCGCGCCGTTCGTGTCGAGGGCCTTGTTGAGCGCCTTGGGGTTGGTGAAGGGCGAATTGGCCGGGCTCATCGCCTCGACCAGCGTCCGCATCGCGAACCGCGCACGATCGCGCGCGCCGTCGTCCAGCCCCGGCGCCTGATCGACCGACTTCATCATCGTGTCGGCCATCACCGAATAGCCCTGGCGCATCAGGTCGAACACCGGATGCTCCCATTCCGGGCCCGAAAAGCGGCGATCCTTGGGGTCGACCGCATCGCGACCGGCAGCGGCGACGGGCGCCAGCACCTGCCCCCAGGCGTCTAGCACCGCGCGGACGCCCGCAGCCGGAGTGGCGGTGTCGGTCTGGGGCGTGGGATCGTCGGCCATTTCGCGTGCTTAGATTATCTGCGCCGGATTTGCACCCCGAGGCTTCGGTGCGCACGATAATTTCACAGCGGACGGTTTAGACTTTCGCCAGCGCGCGCCGCGGTGCAAAAGCGCGGGCATGTCCGACGATTTCTACCGCATCAAGCGCTTGCCGCCCTACATCATCGCCGAGGTCAACGGGATGCGTGCAGCGGCGCGCGCATCGGGCGAGGACATCATCGACCTCGGCATGGGCAACCCCGATTTGCCGCCGCCGCCGCACGTCATCGAAAAGCTGGTCGAGGTCGCGCAAAAGCCCGACGCGCACGGCTATTCGCAATCGAAGGGCATCCCAGGGCTGCGCCGCGCGCAGGCGAACTATTACGGCCGTCGCTTCGGTGTCGAGGTCGATCCCGAGACCGAAGTCGTCGTGACGATGGGGTCGAAGGAGGGGCTCGCCAGCCTCACCACGGCGATCACCGCGCCCGGCGACGTCGTGCTCGCGCCCAACCCGAGCTACCCGATCCACACGTTCGGCTTCATCATCGCGGGCGCGACGATCCGCGCGGTGCCGACCACCCCCGACGAAGCCTATTTCGAAGCGCTCGAACGCGCGATCGCCTTCACCGTACCGCGGCCCAGCGTGCTGGTGGTCAACTACCCGTCCAACCCGACCGCCGAGACGGTCGACCTTGCCTTCTACGAGCGGCTGGTCGCGTGGGCGCGCGAGAATAAGGTCTGGATCATCTCCGACCTCGCCTATTCGGAGCTCTATTACGACGGCAACCCGACCGTCTCAATCCTGCAGGTCCCGGGCGCCAAGGACGTCGCGGTCGAATTCACCAGCCTGTCGAAGACCTATTCGATGGCCGGCTGGCGGATCGGGTTTGCGGTCGGCAACAAGCAGCTGATCGCGGCGATGACGCGGGTGAAATCCTACCTCGATTACGGCGCCTTCACCCCGATCCAGGCCGCCGCCTGCGCCGCGCTCAACGGGCCGCAGGACATTGTCGAGAAGAACCGCCAACTTTATCACAAGCGCCGCGACGTGCTGGTCGAAAGCTTCGGCCGGGCCGGGTGGGACATCCCCTCCCCGCGGGCGTCGATGTTTGCCTGGGCGCCGCTCCCGCCTGCTCTGGCGCACCTAGGCAGCCTTGAGTTCTCCAAACAATTGCTGACTCACGCTCACGTCGCGGTTGCGCCAGGGGTGGGCTATGGCGAGAACGGAGAAGGCTTTGTGCGGATCGCGTTGGTCGAGAACGAGCAGCGGTTGCGCCAGGCCGCGCGCAACGTGAAGCGCTATCTCCAGTCGATGGGGGTCAATACCCCCGGCATGGCCGAGCGCTGACGCACAAGCGCACATGATCGATCCCCGCTATTCGCTGGCCGGCGTGCTCGTCGGGCTGGTCGTCGGGCTGACCGGGGTCGGCGGCGGGTCGTTGATGACACCGTTGCTCGTGCTCGTGTTCGGCGTGGCGCCTGCCACCGCGGTCGGGACCGACCTGCTCTACGCGTCGGCGACCAAGACCGTCGGCACCACCGTCCATGGCTGGCGCGGGACGGTCGATTGGCGCGTGGTCGGACGATTGGCAGCGGGGAGCGTGCCGGCGACCATCGTCACCCTGCTCGCGCTCAGCAACGCGTCGGGCAAGGTCAATACCGGGCACGCCATTTCGGTGATCCTGGGTATCGTGCTGATCCTGTCGTCGGCGGCGACCTTGTTCCGCGCGCGAATCGTCGCGTTCCTGACGCCGCGCATCGGACCGGTTACTAGCGGCCACCCGCTGATCTCGACCGTGGTGCTCGGCGTGGTGCTCGGCGTGCTCGTATCGCTGACCTCGGTCGGGGCAGGAGCGCTGGGGATGACCGTGCTGCTGATCCTCTACCCCACGTTACCGATCAACCGGCTGGTCGGGTCGGACATCGCGCACGCTGTGCCGCTGACGTTTCTCGCCGGGATCGGGCATTGGCTGCTCGGATCGGTCGATGGCGCGTTGCTCGTGTCGCTGCTGACCGGATCGATCCCCGGCATCATCGTCGGCAGCCTGATCGCGAGCCGCGTGTCGGACCGGTTCCTGACCCCGATCCTCGCGACCGTGCTGCTGCTGGTCGGCGCGAAACTGCTGTTCTGATGCGCGACGGCTTCGCCTTTTCGACCGCGTTCAAGGTCCGCTATGCCGAGATCGACGGGCAAAAGGTCGTCTTCAACTCGCGCTACCTCGAATATACCGACGTCGCGGCGACCGAGTTCTGGGACTGGACCGGGATTGCCGACGCACTAGGCGCGACATGGACCGATACCGAATTCCACGTCCGCCGCGCCGAAGTCGACTATCTCAAACCGTTCGTCTGGGGGGACACGATCCGCATCTGGGTGCGGATCGACCGGGTCGGCACGACCAGTATGCGGCAACGCTACGAGATGGTCCACGAGGCAACCGGCGAGCTGCATTGTGCGGTCGATATGGTGATCGTGAACGTCCATCTGCCGACCGGCCAACCCGCGCCGATCGATGACGCAGTGCGGCAATTTATCGGCGATTTGCCGGGCTAGGTTACTCGGCGGCCTGCTGCAGCGGCTCTTCCTCGCCAACGACATCCTCGGGCAGCGCCCAATGCAGGTCGCCCTTCCCCAGCGGCCGGCCGTCGTGCGACAGCACCTGGACCGGCTGGATTCTGCGCATGTCGCGGGCGTCGACCAATACGGGGGTCGCCTGCATGCCGGTTTCCCAGCGTTCGCCCCATTGCCGTAGCGCGACCATCGTCGGCAGCAACGCGAAGCCCTTGTCGGTCAGCAGATACTGGATCTTGCGGCGATCCTCGGGCAGCGCCTCGCGCGTCAGAATGCCGTGTTCGACCAGCCGCGCGAGGCGATTGGCCAGGATATTGCGCGCGATGCCGAGTTCCGACTGGAACTCCTCGAAATGGTGCAGGCCGTTGAACGACGCGCGCAGGATCATGAACGACCAGCGCTCGCCCATCGCTTCGAGCGCGGCAGGCAGGCTGCATTCGACCAGCTCGCGCAGCGGTTCCCTCAGGTGTCCGCCCATTAGAATTCCTCTCTTATCGGTGCAGCGTATCGCATTTTTCACCTTAATAAAATGCCGAGTAAGTTTTTAGTTGCAACCTGCTACCTAATCCACTAGGTAGTGATTCGCAACCTATTGTGCGTTGCAAGGACGAAGGAGGAAAACATGTCCCGCATTATCGCTTTCATCGGCGCTCTCGCCGTCACCACCGTGCTCGGCTCGACCGTCGCGTTCGCGCAGCCCCAGGGCTCCGGCTTCTATGCCGCAACCCCTGTCGAGGCGCCGGCCAAGAACAGCATCATCACCCGCGACACGATGTGGAAGTTCCGCGACGGCGCGTTCACCGCCGCCAAGGCGCCCGAGCGTGATCTCGTGCTGTGCCAGCTGGTCGCCCAGCGCGTCGGCAAGCTGTCGTCGTTCACCGCCGGCGGTCAGGCGCTTGCCGCCGACGACCTGGCGAAGTGCAACGCCAAGGCCAACTAAGCCATCCCCTCGCTGGCCGCGACCTCCGGGTCGCGGCCAGTATTTTTGCGTTCTTTGTTGCAAAGCAGCGCAATCCCGGCATCTTGAATGAAGATGCTGCGTCAATACGAATTGGTCGATCGGGTCCTTGGCTACGATCCCGACGCTGACGAAGCGCTCCTCAACCGCGCCTATGTCTTCTCGATGCAGGCGCACGGCAGCCAGAAACGCGCATCGGGTGACCCCTATTTCAGCCACCCGATCGAAGTCGCCGGCATCCTGACCGACCTCCACCTCGACGACGAGACGATCGCGAGCGCGATCCTCCACGATACGATCGAGGATACCGTCGCTACCCCCGAGCAGATCCGCAAGATATTCGGCGACAATGTCGCGCGGATGGTCGACGGCGTCACCAAGCTGTCCAAGATCGAAGCGCAATCGGACACCGAACGCGCCGCAGAGAACCTCCGCAAATTCCTGCTCGCGATGTCGGACGACATCCGCGTGCTGCTGGTCAAGCTCGCCGACCGGCTGCACAACATGCGCACGCTCCACCACATCGCGAACGCCGACAAGCGCAAGCGCATCGCGCGCGAGACGATGGACATCTACGCCCCGCTCGCCGAGCGGATCGGTATGTACGAGTTCATGAAGGAGATGCAGACGCTCGCCTTCGCGCAGCTCGAGCCCGAGGCCTATGCGTCGATCAGCAAGCGGCTGGAACAGCTCAAGGAGGGCGGCGGCGATCGGATCGCCAAGATCGGTTCCGGCCTGAAGCTCCTCCTGTCGCGCCAAGGCGTCGATGCCGACATCTCCGGCCGCGAAAAGCACCCGTTCAGCATCTGGAAGAAGATGCACGAACGCCACATCAGCTTCGAACAGCTGTCCGACATCATGGCGTTTCGCGTGACCGTGCCGACGGAGGAGGACTGCTACCGCGCGCTCGGCATCATCCATCGCCGCTGGCCGACCGTGCCGGGGCGGTTCAAGGACTATATTTCGACGCCGAAGCGCAACGGCTATCGCTCGCTCCACACGTCGGTGATGCACGCCGGCGACACCCGCGTCGAAATCCAGATTCGCACCGACGAGATGCACGCCGAGGCCGAATACGGGCTCGCCGCGCACTGGGCCTACAAGACCGGCAAAGTCCGCGCCGATACGCAGCATAGCTGGATCAGCGACCTGGTCGAGATCCTCGAGACCGCCGACAGCCCCGAGGAGTTGCTCGAGCACACGCGGATGGCGATGTACCAGGATCGCATCTTCGCCTTCACGCCGAAGGGTGAGTTGCACCAATTGCCCAAAGGTGCGACGCCGATCGACTTCGCTTATGCCGTCCACACCAATCTCGGCGACCAGGCGGTGGGTGCGAAGATCAACGGGCGCCACGTGCCGTTGCGCACGATCATCGAGAACGGCGACCAGGTGCAGATACTGCGGTCCAAGGCGCAGGCGCCGCAGCCCAACTGGCTCAATTTCGCGATCACCGGGAAAGCGCGCGCCGCGATCCGCCGCAAGCTGCGCCTGACCGAGCGCAAGGAAACGCTGACGCTCGGCCGCAAGCTGTATGACGAGATCGTCCAGCGCTTGCCCGCCCCGCTCAGCGTCGATGCGGTCAAGACCGCGCTCAAGAAGCTCAAGCTCGCCGACGAAGACGCACTTCTCGATGCGGTGGCGCGGCGGCGGATTACCGACGCCGAGCTGATGGAAGCGCTAATGCCCGGCTCCGCGAGCACCGATGCCGGGCGCGCGTTGCCGCAGCAATCGGCGGTGTCGATTACCGGGCTGACCCCCGGGGTCGCCTACAAGCTCGACATCTGCTGCCACCCGGTCCCCGGCGACCGCATCGTCGGGCTGCGCCGCCCCGACGAGGAGATCGCGGTCCACCGCATCGACTGCCCGGTGCTTGCCAGTTCGGACGACGCCGACTGGGTCGATCTCGCCTGGGGCGACAAGGCCGAAGGCGGCATGGCGCAGATCGAAGTCACGCTGAAGAACGAGCCCGGCGCGCTCGGCACCGTCTCGACGATTATCGGCCAGCACCGCGCCAACATCATCAACATCCGATTCGATTCGAGCGACACCGGGTTCCACACCAACCAGATCGACCTGGAAGTGCGCGACGTCGCGCATCTGGAAAAGTTGATAACCGCGCTGCGGGCCGCCGATGCGGTGAATGCGGTGGCGCGACCTTAGTCCGTCTCCCCTCCCTTCCAGGGAGGGGAACATCGTCACCCCCCGATCGTCGCGCACTTCGCGAGCAGCCACGTCCGCTCCTCGGCGGTCAGGTGCGGGCCGAGCACGTCGAGCACGCGGCCGTGATAGGCGTCGAGCCACGCGCGTTCGGCCGGGCTCAGCATCGCCGGCTCGATCAGGCGGCGCTCGATCGGGGCGAAGGTCAGCGTTTCGAACCCCATCATCGGCTGTTCGGCGCCGGGCACGTCGCGGCGCTCCACCAAGATCAGGTTCTCGATCCGGATGCCGTACTCGCCGGCTTTATAGTATCCCGGCTCGTTCGAGATGATCATGCCGGGGCGTAACGGCTCGGCCGGGCCGCCGCCGGGGTAATTGGGCTTGGCGATCCGCTGCGGCCCTTCGTGTACCGCGAGATATGCCCCAACGCCGTGCCCGGTGCCGTGCGCGAAATCGAGGCCGGCTTCCCAAAGCGGCCGCCGCGCGAAGCTGTCGAGCTGACCACCATTGGTGCCTTCGGGGAACACGGCGGTCGCCAGCGCGATGTGTCCTTGCAGCACGCGCGTGAAGCGGTCGACCATCTCCGGCGTCGGATCGCCGACCGGCACGACGCGCGTCACATCGGTGGTGCCGTCGGCATATTGCCCGCCCGAATCGACCAGATAGAGCTGGCCTGGCCCGATCGGCAGGCTCGATTCCTCGGTCACGCGATAATGCGGGCTGGCGCCGTGCGCGCCGGTCGCGGAGATCGTGTCGAAGCTCAGATCCTTGAGCAGCCCGGTCGCCTCGCGCAATTCCTGCAGCTTCGCGGCGGCGGTCAGTTCGGTCTGGCTGCCCGACGGCAGCGTCTCCTCGCACCATTTGAGGAAGCGCGTCAGCGCCACGCCGTCGCGCACGCTGGCGGCGCGATGCCCGGCGGCTTCGACCGGGTTCTTGATCGCTTTCGCCAGCACGACCGGATCGCGCAACGCGAGCACCGTCGCGCCGCCCTTCTGAAGCCCGTCGAAGATCGCTGCGACCGCGCGCTCGGGATCGGCGGCGACGCGCTTGCCGGCGTAGCGGCTCAGCGCCGGCGCGAAGTCTTGGCGGTCATGCACGCGTACGGCGTTGCCGAGATGCGCGGCGACGTCGTCGCTCATCTTCTCGGGCGCGACGAACAAGTCGAGCGTGCCGTCGGCGTTGACCACGGCATAGGCGAGCGCGACCGGGGTCCGCTCGACATCGGTGCCGCGCACGTTGAGCGCCCAGGCAATCGAATCGAGCGCCGACAGCACCACCGCGTCGGCCTTCTGGTCGGTCAGCCAGTCGGCGATGTCAGCACGCTTCTGCGCGGAAGATTTACCGGCCAAGTCGTCGGGCTGGACCAACAGCCGCGCGTCGGACGGTGTCGGGCGGTCGGGCCAGATCGCATCGATCGGATTGGTATCGACCGCGACCAGCGTCGCGCCCTTCGCCGCCAGCGCCTTTTCGGCCGCCTTGACCCATTCCGAGGTGTGCAGCCACGGGTCGTAGCCGATCCGGCCGCCCTCGCTCGCGTGGCCACCGAGCCAATCGGCGACGCTGGTAGCGGGCACTTCGACGAACTGCCAGTCGCCGCCGTCGACCTGCTCGCGCACCTGGAGCGTGTAGCGCCCATCGGTGAACATCGCGGCCTCGGCGGGCAGCACCACCGCGGTGCCGGCCGACCCCTGGAACCCGGTCAGCCACGCCAGCCGTTGCGCATAGGCGCCGACATATTCGGACATGTGCTCGTCGGTCAGCGGCACGACGAACCCGTCGAGCCGGTCACGCTTGAGTTGCTCGCGCAGTGCCGCGAGACGGTCGGTGTAAGTGGACATCGCGCTCCATTGCCAGAAATCCGGCGCGCGCGACAAGTGGGGCGATCAGTGCGCCTTGGCGTCCAGGCTGGCGAAGGCGGACAGCGCGGCGGCCACCGCCAGCGCCGATCCGACTAGGGCCGCGACGTGGAACGCGCCGATCAGCGCCGCGCCGCTCGCCGCGATCACCGCGCCGCACGATGCCGTCGCGATCAGCCCGCCGGTCCGCGCGATCGCGCTGTTGAAGCCGGAGGCGGTGCCGGTGTGTTCGTCATCGACCGACGACAGCACCGCGGTCGTCAGCGGCGCGACCGCCATCGCCATGCCGAGCGCGATCGCCGCGATCCCCGGCAGGACGCTGGTCCAGTAGCTCGCCTGCGGGTCGACCCGGAGCATCAGCGCGAAGCCGCCCGCGACCACCAGTGGCCCGATCGTCAGCGGCCAGCGCGGCCCGATCCGCTCGGTCAATTGTCCCATCGCCCGCGATCCAAGGCCGATCCCGAACGAGAAAGGCAACAGCGCGAGCCCGGCCTGGAGCGGCGAATAGCCGCCAGTGATGAGTACATAGGGCAACAGCACGATCAGCCCGCCGAGCGCGCCGTAGAGCAGGAACGTATAACCGGTCAGCCCGACGAATGCCTTCGTCCCGAAGAGCGCGAGCGGCATCATCGCACGGTCGCGGCGGCGATGCTCGACGAACACGAACAGGCCGAGCGTGATGAGGCCTGCGGCGAGCGCGATCCACGAGGCGTCCGTCACCACGCGCTTGCTCGACCACAGGGTCAAAGCCCAGGTCAGTGCGCCGAGCGCAACCGTCGCCAACGCCGCGCCGGCCCAGTCGAGCGGCTGCTTGCCGTCGCCGCTTTCCTCGACGCCCTTCAGCGCCAACCCGATCGCCAGCGCCGCGACCGGCAAGTTGATGAAGAAGATCGCACGCCAGCCGACCGCATCGACCAGCCAACCGCCGAGCGGCGGCCCGAACGCGCTGGCGATCGCGCCGACCGCCGCCCAGGTGCCGACCGCGCGGCCCTTTTCCTCGCCCGAGAAAGCGTGGCTCAGGATCGACAGGCTGTTGGGCATCAACATTGCGGCACCGATCCCCTGGACGACGCGCGCGCCGAGCAGGAAGCCGAGCCCCGGCGCCAGCGCGCAGGCGAGCGAGGCGGCGGCGAACAACAGGATTCCCCCGACGAGCATCCGCCGCCGCCCAAAATGATCCCCCGCCGCGCCACCGAGCAGCAACAGCGCCGATAACGGGAGCAGATAGGCGTTGACCGTCCATTGCAGATCGGCCGCGCTCGCCTGCAGGTCGCGCCCGATCGCCGGCAGCGCGACGTTGACCACCGACCCGTCGATGAACGCGAGGCTGGAGGCGAGGATCGTCGCGAGCAGCGTCAGGCGCGGATTGCGGGGGCCGGGCATGGCGATACCCTTACCCGTTCGCTTCGAGCGAAGTCGAGAAGCGCTTACCCGCGCAACGTGTCTCGACTTCGCTCGACACGAACGGATAGGGAGGAAGGATGACCAACCCCACCCCCCCCATTGCCGCGACGCGTCCGCATGAGTTCACCACGCACGGCGTCACCATAGCCGACCCCTGGGCGTGGCTGAAGGACCCGAACTACCCGACCGTCGCCGACACGGACGTGCTGACCTATCTCGAGGAGGAGAACGCCTATTTCGAAGCGGTGATGGCACCGCACAAGCCGCTGACCGACCGGCTCTACGAAGAGATGAAGGGGCGGATCAAGGAAGACGATTCGAGCGTCCCGCAAAAGGATGGCGATTGGCTCTACTGGACCGCGTTCGAGACCGGCGGCCAGTATCGCAAATGGTGGCGCAAGCCGGTGGCGGGCGGCGACGACGTGCTGATCCTCGACGAGCCGGCGCTGGCCGAGGGCAAGGAATATTTCCGGCTCGGCGCGTTCTCGGTGTCGAACGACGGCAAGCTGCTCGCCTATGCGATCGACGATAGCGGCGCGGAACGCTTCACGATCCGCGTCAAGGACCTCGCGACCGGCGACCATTTGCCCGACACGATCCCGGGCATGCTGTCGGAGATCGTGTGGACCGCCGACGATAGCGCGTTCCTCTACGGCCTCGCCAACGAGCAATGGCGGACGGACAATGCCCGGCTGCACCGGCTCGGCACGCCGATCGATCAGGACGTCGAGCTTTTCCACGAAGCCGACGAAGGCTTCCGCGTCGGCGTATCGGAAACCAGCGATCGGCAATGGATCGTCATCGCGAGCGGCGACCACAGCACCAGCGAAGTCTATCTGCTCCCTGCCAACGATCCGACCGCCGAGTTGCTCTGCGTCGCGCCACGCAAGCCTGGCCGCGAATACGACGTCGAGACGCACGGCGACACGCTCTACATCCACACCAACGACACCGACCCGATGTGGCGGCTGGTGACCGCGCCGATTGCCGACCCCGGCAATTGGTCGGAATTGATCGCGCCCTCCAAGCATTTCTACATGACCGGAATCGAATGCTACCGCGACTATTTCGTCGTCGAGGGGCGCGAGGACGGCTTGGATCAGATCGCGATCCACCGCTACGATCCCGCCGTTGAGCCGCAGCGGATCGTGTTCCCGGAGGCGAGCTACGCCGCGGGGCTCGGCGACAATCCCGAATATGAGCAGAGCGTGATCCGCCTCGGGTACGAATCGATGGTCACGCCGGGAACGGTCTACGACTACGATGTCGAGAGCGGTGAGATGACCGTGCTCAAGGTGCAGGAAATCCCGTCGGGCTACGACGCGGGCAAATACGCGACCGAGCGGCTCAAGATCACGGCGCGCGACGGCATCGAGGTGCCGGTGTCGATCGTCTATCTCAGGGATTTTCCGAAGGACGGCAGCCGCCCGCTCTTCCTCTACGCCTATGGCGCCTATGGCTATGCGATCCCGCCGGGCTTCTCAACCGGGCGGCTTAGCCTGCTCGACCGCGGCTTCGCCTATGCCATCGCTCACATCCGCGGCGGCGACGATCTCGGCCAGCAATGGTATCACGACGGCAAGCTGGAGAAGCGCGAAAACACCTTCAACGATTTCGTCGACGTTGCGAAGGCGCTGGTGGCGGACGGCTGGACGAGCGCGGGCAAGATCGCGATCGCAGGTCGCTCGGCGGGCGGCGAGCTGATGGGCGCGGTCGTCAATACGGACTCCGACCTGTGGGGTGCGGTGATCGCCGATGTGCCGTTCGTCGATGTGCTCAACACGATGCTCGACGAAAGCCTGCCACTGACGCCGGGCGAATGGCCCGAATGGGGCAATCCGATCGAAGACAAAGCCGCGTTCGAACTGATCCGGTCCTACTCCCCGTACGATAACGTCAAGGCGCAAGCCTATCCGCCGATGTTCATCTCGGGCGGCCTCAACGACCCGCGCGTGACCTATTGGGAACCCGCCAAATGGGCCGCCAAGCTGCGCGCGACCAAGACCGACGACAACGTCCTGCTGCTCAAGACCAACATGGGCGCGGGGCATGGCGGCAAGTCGGGACGGTTCGACAGTCTGTACGAGAGCGCGGAAGAGCACGCTTTCGTGCTATGGCAGTTGGGAGTTGAAGGATGAAAGCTCCCTCTCCCCTTTGGGGAGAGGGCC
>JBDSWC010000011.1:0-4899 GCA_039926845.1 Sphingomonas sp.
CTCGTCCACCCTCGACAAGCGCAAGGCGACGACGCGGATGACGCTGAATTCGAGCGCGCTGGCGGTAGCGGCGAACGGCTTGCTCGATCTGGGCGAGAACAAGTTCGGCAATTTCGTTATGGACGCGCGGCTGCTGACCCCTGGCGCGATTCTGCCCAATCTGGCGGGCCGCGATGTGAGGACGCATCTGACGCTCGACGGGCCGTTTGTGACGCCGACCATCGGCTACAGCATCAGCGCGGCGGCCCTGTCGTTCAACGGCACCGGCGTCGAGGGGCTGACCGCATCGGGCAAGGCGACGGTCGATGCCGACCATGTGCTGATACCCGTTAACGCGCGCGCGCGGCGAGTGACGGGGTTGAACGCAGCCGCCGGGGGCTTGCTGACCAACGTCAGCGCGATCGGCGACTTCGCTTACGCGAACGGTAAGTTGCTGTCGGACAATCTGCGGATCAAATCCGACCGGATCGACGCCACCGCGATCGTCGTCGCCGATTTGCCGAGCGGGCGCTACACCGGCGCACTGAAGGGCCGGGTCAACGATTACACGATCGACGGCATCGGCATCGTCGATCTGACCACCGACGCGAAGTTGGTAACGGTGCCCTCGGGCGGGTTTGGCATCAAGGGCCATGTCGTCGCGCGGACCAAGCGCATCTTCAACAGCAGCGCGGCCGATTTCCTGGGCGGCAACGCGCTGGTGTCGAGCGATGTCGGCTACGACACCAACGGGCTGATCACGTTCACCAACGTCAAGCTGACCGCGCCGCAATTCACTCTCTACCGCGGTGCCGGACGCTACGCCCCCAACGGGCAAATCCTGTTCGCCGGCGATGGCATGTCGAAAGCCTATGGCCCGATCAACGCCCGCGTCACCGGCACCGCGAGTGCGCCCGTCATCGTCATCCGCGCCCCCCGCCCGGGCGTCGGCGTTGGCCTCTCCGGCCTCGAAGCAACGATCCGGGGCAAAGGCGACGGCTATACCGTGGTCGCCAAGGGAGACACAACCTACGGACCCTTTGCCGCGAACGTCTTCATCCGCTCCGGCAAGGTACTGACGGTCCAGGTCAACGAGGGCACGCAATTCGCCGGGGTGAACCTGCGCGGCAACTTGCAGCAGACGCGTGCAGGCCCTTTCGCCGGACGGTTGCAATTCGCCGGGTCCGGAATCAACGGGGTCGCGATGCTCGCGGCGGAGGGCAACGTCCAGCGCGCCGACTTCGACGCTCACGCCTATAACGCGCGCATCCCCGGCGCGGTCGATTTCACCATCGGCCGGGCGCTCGCGAAGGGCACGATCATCCTCTACCCGAGCGGCCCGCGCGTGCTCGCCGACCTGCAGCTCGCCAATCTGCGCTACGGCGAGACCGTGCTGTCGGTCGCGCGCGCAAAGATCGACTACGCCAACCAGGCCGGCACGGTGCAGGCGCTCGCCAACGGGTCGAGCGGCGTCCCGTTCACGATGGGTCTCAGCGCGCAGCTCCAGCCCAAGCTCTGGCTCGTCGCGCTTCAGGGCAAGGCCAACGGCATCGCCTTCCGTACGCCACGCCCGGCACGGATCGAGCCGCTCGATGGCGAGTATAAGCTCCAGCCGACGCAGATTGTGTTCGACAAGGGCACCGCCCGGATCGCCGGCAGCTACGGCAAGGGCGTTACGCTCCAGGCGCGGCTCGACAAGCTCGATCTGTCGGTCGCCAATGCGCTCGTCCCCGGGCTCAACATCGACGGTGTCGCGACCGGCAGCATCGACTATGTCCAGCCGAACGGTGCGGCGGTGCCGAACATCGACACGCGCATGACGGTCACCGGCTTTACACGGTCCAGCGCGGAGATCGTGTCGCAGCCGGTAGACATCATCTTCCTCGGGCGACTGACCGTGGCAGGCGGCGACGCGCGCGCGCTGATCAAGCGCGGCGCGACGACCGTCGGGCGGATGCAGGCGAACCTGGCACCGCTCGGCGGAGGCGCTTCGTGGTCTGAACGGCTGATGTCCGCGCCGCTGACCGGCGGTGTCCGCTACAACGGCCCCGCGGGCGTGCTGTTCTCGTTGACCGGGCTCGCCAACCAGCAAGCGTCGGGCGGAATCGCGGTCGCCGCCGATTTCGGCGGTCAACTCGGCTCGCCGCGGCTCAACGGCATCATGCGCGCCGACAATCTGACCTATATCAACACCGCCTACGGCACCAAGCTGACCAACGTGCAGCTCGCCGGGCGTTTCAGCAACGACCGGCTGGAGATCACCAGGCTCGACGCGAAGGCGGGGCAGGGGACGGTCAGCGCGAAGGGTTGGATCGGTCTTTCCTCCGACGCCGGCTTCCCACTACAACTCGACGCGACGCTCCAGAACGCCACGCTGGCGGACAGCGACGCGCTGGCGGGCACAGCGACCGGCACGATCAGCGTGACCAACGGCAAGGGCGGCGGGCTGATCAAAGGCGATTTGCGCATCCCGAACGCGCGCTACGAGGTCGTCTACCAGGGCCAGGCCGAAGTGCCCGAACTGAAGGGCGTGCGCCGCAAATCCGACGGCCCGCGTCCGCACGCGCCACCTGCACCGGAAAGCAACTTCAAGCTCGACCTGCGCATCCGTGCCGCCAACCAATTGTTCGTCAGCGGGATGGGGCTCGAATCCGAATGGTCGCTCGACATGAGGGTCGGCGGCACCTCGACCGCGCCGGTCGTATCGGGCACCGCGGAGATCATTCGCGGAACCTACAACTTTGCCGGCAAGCGGTTCGACATCAACCGCGGCACGGTGCGCTTCGCGGGTGGTCCGCTGTCGGATCCGGACATCGATATCTCCGCAACGACGGACACTAACGGCATCACCGCGGTGATCAATATCGGCGGCACCGGCCAGCGCCCGCAGATCACTTTCACCTCGACGCCGACCTTGCCGCAGGACGAAGTGCTCAGCCGGCTGCTGTTCGGCACCAACCCGGAGAATTTGTCGGCCGTCGAAGCGTTGCAGCTCGCCGCCGCGCTCAATTCGCTGCGCGGCGGGGGCGGGGGCCTCAACCCGCTCGGCAAGTTGCGCGGGTCGCTCGGCATCGACCGCCTCCGCATCCTCGGCGCCGACGAAGCGGGCGGGCACGGCACCGCGCTGGCGGCGGGCAAGTACATCACGCGCAACATCTATATCGAGATCATCACCGACGCCCGCGGCTTCACCGCGACGCAGCTCGAAATCTCGCTGACCAAGAGCCTGAGCATCCTGTCGTCGATGAGCTCGTTCGGCGGGTCGGGCGCGAGCGTGAAGTATCAGAAGAACTTCTAACTGACATTCATGTAAGTTGCCTTCCGCTGCCCGATCGAATAATCGGTATGGAGGAGAGGTGGCTGCCATGGAACATGTCGACGTCCTGGTCGTGGGCGCGGGAATTTCGGGGATCGGCGCGGGTTATTACCTGCAGACGCTATGCCCCGACCGCAGCTACGCGATCCTCGAAGGGCGGCCGCAGCTTGGCGGAACGTGGGACCTGTTCCGCTACCCCGGCATCCGTTCGGACTCTGACATGTACACGCTCGGCTATGCATTCCGGCCATGGACCGAAGCCAAGGCGATCGCCGACGGGCCCAACATCCTGAACTACCTGCAGCAGACCGCGGCGGACTACGGCATCGACAAGAAAATCCGTTTCAACCACCACGTCAAACGCGCGAACTGGTCGACCGACGATGCGTGCTGGACGGTCGAGGCGGACGGGCCCGACGGCCCGGTCTCGATGACCTGCAATTTCCTCTTCATGTGCTCGGGCTATTACAATTACGCCAAGGGCTATTCACCCGACTTCGCCGGCGCGGCGGACTTCAGGGGGCGGATCGTCCACCCGCAATTCTGGCCCGCCGACCTGGACTACACCGACAAGAACGTCGTCGTGATCGGCAGCGGCGCGACCGCGGTGACGCTGGTCCCGGCGATGGCGCCAAAGACCAGGCACATCACCATGCTCCAGCGCTCGCCGACCTATATCGTCGCGCGGCCGGGCGAGGACGCGATGGCGAACTGGATGCGCGGCAAGCTGCCCGGCAAGATGGCCTATGGCATCACGCGCTGGCGCAACGTCCTGCTCGGCATGCTGTTCTTCCGGATGGCGCGCAACAAGCCGGCCAAGGTGAAGGAACGCTTGATCGGCATGGTCCGCGAGGAGCTGCCCGACGCCGACATCGAGACGCATTTCACCCCGCGCTACAACCCGTGGGACCAACGGCTGTGCCTGGTCCCCGACGGCGACCTGTTCGCGTCGATCCGCGAGGGTAAGGCGGAGGTCGTCACCGATACGATCGAGCGATTCGTGCCGGAGGGGATCAAGCTGAGTTCGGGCAAGACGCTCCCCGCCGACATCATCGTCACCGCGACCGGGCTCGAGCTGCAATTGCTCAGCGACGTGCAATTCTCGGTCGACGGCGCGGTCAAGGATCTGTCGCAGACGATCAACTATAAGGGCATGATGTATTCGGGTATCCCGAACATGGCCTCGTCGTTCGGCTACACCAACGCGTCGTGGACGCTGAAGGCGGACCTGACCTGCGCTTATGTCTGCCGGCTGCTGAACACGATGAAGAAGCGCGGGCTGCGCCAGGCGACGCCGACCCCGACCGACGCGGTGGGGGAGGAACCGTTCCTCGATTTCAGTTCGGGCTACGTCCAGCGCGCGATGGACAAATTCCCCAAGCAAGGCGCGCGCAAGCCGTGGAAGGTCCACCAGAATTACGCGCTCGACCTGATGACGCTCAAATTCGGATCGGTCGACAACGAGATGGTGTTTTCCAACCCGGTGCCGGTGCGGGTGAAGGAAGCGGCATAACGCGTTCACCGCCTTCCCATCGCGCCTCCCCGGCGAAGGCCGGGGCCCAGTCGCCAAGGTCGAGGTAACGGTGCGCACCGCCTGCCAATAA
>JBDSWC010000012.1:0-8835 GCA_039926845.1 Sphingomonas sp.
ACGGTCGCGGTGGTGGTGCCGTCGCCGGCATTGTCGTTGGTCTTCGAGGCGACTTCGCGCAGCATCTGCGCGCCCATGTTCTCGAAGCGATCCTTGAGCTCGATCTCCTTGGCGACGGTGACGCCGTCCTTGGTGATGCGCGGCGCGCCATAGCTCTTCTCGATCACGACGTTGCGGCCCTTCGGCCCCAGCGTGACCTTCACCGCGTCGGCGAGGATATCGACGCCGCGCAGAATGCGCTCACGCGCGTCGCGGCTGAATTTTACGTCCTTGGCTGCCATGTTGGCTGACCTTTCAAAATTGGAAAGTTAGTCGAAAGTTAGGCTAGCGAAGGGTTCAGCCGACGATCCCGAGGATGTCGCTTTCCTTCATGATTAGCAGGTCTTCGCCGTCGATCTTGACCTCAGTGCCCGACCATTTGCCGAACAGCACCTTGTCGCCGGCCTTGACCTCGAGCGGATGGACTTCACCCGCTTCGTTACGGGCGCCGGTGCCGGCGGCGATCACTTCGCCTTCCTGCGGCTTTTCCTTGGCGGTGTCGGGGATGATGATCCCGCCCGCGGTCTTTTCGTCGGCCTCGATACGGCGGACGAGAACGCGGTCGTGCAACGGACGAAAGCTCATTGCTGATAGCCTCTCTAAGTAGATTGCATGAGATTGGCACTCGACTCGGCCGAGTGCCAGCAAGGCGCATATGTGGAGCGCGGCGGGGCGCGTCAATGGGCTGTTCTAGTTTAATTAGATGGCTTGTGCCGGTAACAGCCCGAGCCGTTCGCGCATCGACCAGCGTGCGACGAGCAGCCCGGACACGACGAACAGCCCGACCGCCAGGCCAACCCAGATGCCGACGCCTTCCCACCTGGCGTGGAAGCCCAGGAAGATCGCGGTGCCAAACCCCGCCACCCAATAGCCGAAACCGGCGATGATCATCGGCATGCGCGTGTCCTGTAGGCCCCGCAAGCTGCCCGCGGCCACCGCCTGCGCGCCGTCGAACAGCTGGAACATCGCGCAGACCACCAGATATTGCAGCGCCAGCGCGACTTCCTGCGCGTGCGCCGGCTCGCTGACATCGACATAAGCGCTGACGAAGAGCCGCGGGGCCAGCCAGATCGCGGTAGCGGTCAGCGCCATGAAGCCTGTGCCAGCGGTGATCGCCGCCCACCCAGCGCGTCCGATCCACGCGCGGTCCGCCGCGCCATACGCCATGCCGACGCGGATCGTCGCTGCCTGGCCGATGCCGAACGGCACCTGAAACGCGATGGCCGCGATGTTGAGCGCGATGGCGTGCGCGGCGACCTCGACCACGCCGATCAGCCCCATCAGGAACGCCGCGCCACCAAAGAGCGCGCCCTCCAGCGTAAAGGTCAGCGCGATCGGCGCGCCGAGCTTGGCGATCTCGACCATGCGCGGCCATTCGGGCCGCCACCATCGGCCGAACAGGCGATAGCGCCGGATCTTGGGATCGAACTGGATGATGGCGGCATAGGCCAGCATCATTGCGCAGGCCGTGACAACGCTGGCAATCGCCGATCCTTCGAGCCCGAGCGCGGGAAATCCGCCATGCCCGAACACCAGCAACCAATTGCCAAGGATGCCGAGCCCGAGCGCCATCAAGGTGACGATCAAGGCCCAGCCCGCCCGCCCGAGTGCGGCGGCCGCGGTGCGCATTACGCCCGCCCAGACGTTGGGCAGCATCACAAACAGCAGGATGTTGAGAAACGCGCCGGTGCGCGCGGCGACGTGCGGGTCCTGGTGGAGCAGCAGCAAAATCCGTTCGCCCTGCGACAGGACGATCATGAAGATGGCGCTGGTGATCGCGCCGAGCCACATCGCCATCCGGAACGAGCGCCGGACCTGCCGCACCGCATGTTTGCGCGCGCCGAGTTCGGCGGCGATGAGTGGGGCGCACGCGCCGGTGAAGCCGATCAGCGCCCACAGGATCAGGCTGAACAGGAACACGCCGAGCGTCGAGGCGGCGAACTCGATCGGCCCCAACCGCGCGACGAAGATCACATCGACCGCATAGACCGCCATCTGGAGCAGGTTCGCCCCGACCAACGGCGCCGCCAGCCGCGCAAGCGCGCCCAATTCGTCGCGCATCGTCGCCGGAGGGGGGCCGACCAGCGGCATCGGGGCGACGACCGCGTCCATGGCGATGCCCCTATCTGGTAAGTGCGTATTGCTCAACCACGACACTTGCGGCTATCGCAGTGCAGCGAAGCGCCATACCGGCGTGGGGAGATCGGCACGTGAAACTGGTTCGGGGCGCCTGGAAAATTCTGGTCGGCATCAAGGACGGCCTGGTGCTGCTGTTCATGCTGATCTTCTTCGGCGCGCTGTTTGCGCTTCTGTCCTCCAAGCCCAATGCCGGCACGATCCGCGACGGCGCGCTCGTGCTCAAGCTCAACGGCCCGATCGTCGAGCAGCCCGCCAACCCAACCGCGCTCGGCGCGGCGCAGGGCGACAGCCCCGACCGCGAATTCCGCCTGCGCGACCTGGTCCGCGCGATCGACACTGCCAAGGACGATGCCCGCGTCAAGGTACTGGTCCTCGACCTCGACAGTTACGGCGGCGGCTATCCGGCCGGGGTGACCGAAGTCGCCAACGCCATCGGCCGGTTCAAGGCATCGGGCAAGAAAGTGCTGGCCTATGCCACCGCCTACACCGACGGCTCGTATCTGCTCGCGTCGAACGCCAGCGAAATCTGGGTCAACCCGATGGGCGGCACTTTGTTCATGGGACCGGGCGGCAATCAGCTCTATTACAAGGGCTTGATCGACAAGCTCGGCGTCAACGTCCACGTCTATCGCGTCGGCAAGTTCAAGTCATACGTCGAACCCTATACCCGCTCGGATCAGTCGCCCGAGGCGAAGGAAGCGTCGACCGCGCTCTATGCGTCGATCTTCGGCCAGTGGAAGGACAATGTCCTCAAGGCGCGGCGCGCCGTTCAGCCCAAGGCGCAGATCGACCCGTTCCTGACCAATCCCGACGCCGCGATCACCGCGACCGCAGGCGATATCGCCAAGGCGAACCTGGCCGCGGGCCTCGTCGACAAGCTCGGCGACCGCATCGCGTTCGGCCGCCGCGTCGCCGAACTCGCGGGCGACGGACCCAAGAAGGTCGCGGGCAGCTATGCGACGATCAAATATGCCGACTGGGTCGCGGCCAACCCGATGCCGACCGGCGGCGACAAGATCGGCATCGTCACGGTGGCCGGCGACATCATCGACGGCAAATCGGGTCCGGGGGTGGCGGCCGGCGACACCATCGCCAAGGCGGTGCTCGACGCACTGGCGCGGAAGGAATTGAAGGCGCTGGTCGTGCGGATCGATTCGCCCGGCGGCTCCGCGCTGGCGTCGGAAACCATCCGGCTCGCGGTGCTGGAGGCCAAGAAGCAGAGCCTGCCGGTCGTCGTCTCGATGGGCGGGCTCGCCGCGTCGGGCGGATATTGGGTGGCGACCGCCGGCGACGTCATCTTTGCCGAACCCAATACGATCACCGGATCGATCGGCATCTTCGGAATCATTCCGACCTTCGAAAATTCGCTGAGCAAGCTCGGCGTGACCGCCGACGGTGTAAAAACGACGCCGTTGTCGGGCCAGCCCGACGTGTATGGGGGCACCAACCCGCAGGTCGATGCGATCCTGCAAGCGTCGATCGAGCACGGCTATGCCCAGTTCATCGCCCGCGTCGCGGCGGCGCGCAAGCTGACCCCGCAGCGCGTCGACGAAATCGGCCAGGGCCGCGTGTGGGACGGCGGCACCGCACGGCAGATCGGGCTGGTCGACCGCTTCGGTACGCTCGACGATGCGGTCGCCGAAGCCGCCAAGCGCGCGGGGCTCGACCCCAAGAACGTTGCGCGGGTGTATCTTGAGAAGAAGCCTGGCTGGTTCGCGCAGCTGGTCGCGGGCTATAACAAGGACGACGACAGCACCGACACGGCAAACGCGCGCGACATCTTCGCGGTGATCGCCAGCGAACGCCAGGACGTGCTGGCCCGCGCGCTCGGCGACGCCAGGCGGCTCGCCACGGCAAGCTCGGTTCAGGCGCGGTGCCTCGAATGCGCCGGGTTCAGCGACACGCGCGCGACACGCGACGACCTCAGTCTGGTGCAGATGCTGATCAAGGCGGTCTGGTCTTGATCGCGCTGCGCCCGGCGCGGCCCGGCGACGCCGCCGCGATCGCCGCGATCTATGCGCCCTATGTGATGACCGGCACCGTCTCGTTCGAAACGGAGGCGCCCGACGCCGCGGCGATGGGCGAGCGGATGGCGGCGTCGGACGGGCTCTATCCGTGGCTGGTCGCGACTAACGGCGAGGCCGACGGCGACAACGTGCTGGCCTATGCCTACGCCACCAAGTTCCGCGAGCGCCCGGCGTATCGCTACGTCGTCGAGACATCCGTCTATGTCGCCGGTCCGGCGCAGGGCCAAGGCATGGGCCGGACGCTCTACCGCGCGCTGATCGACACGTTGCGCGCGCAGGGCTTCGTCCAGGCGGTGAGCGTGATCTCGCTGCCCAATGATTATTCGATCGCACTGCACGAGGCGACCGGCTTTCGCCGCGCCGGGGTGCTGCGCGAGATGGGGTTCAAGCAAGGCCGCTGGATCGATGTCGGGTTCTGGCAGTGCGAGTTGACCGACGCGGCGATTCCTCCTGCCGAGCCGAAGAAGTTCAGCGATGTCGGGCTGATCCAGCGGGGCTAGCTGATCCGCCGATACAGCGTCGTCGCGTTGACCTGGGGTAGCTCGGCGGAGCGGATTTCGGCGCGATAGGTGTTGTCGTCGATCCGGTTCCAGCGCGACACGATGCGGAACCGCTGGCCGCCGCTCGCGACGTAGTGCCCGTCGAACCCCAGCAAGACGCCGCGCGACTGGACATTACCGGAGAGCCGCCCGCCGAAGCTGTCGCGATACACGAAGCCGATCGCGCCACGCGCCGCATCCCAGCGATAGATGCTCTCGCCGCCCATCACACGCTTGCCGCGCTCGACCACGACATGGCGGTCGCGGATCGATCCGTCGGTCAAAGCGACAAAGCAATGCCGATCGAGCCGCCCGGGCGAGACCTGCCCCTGCCAGCAATGCCCGACGAGGAAGCCGAGCGGCTGGAGTTGCGATTGCAGCGCCGTCAGCAGGAGCAGCGCGGCTATCACGTCTGCCCGCCGCGATACGCCGGCAATGCGAGCTTCCAGCGGATGGCGACCGCGCGCAGAGCAAACCCGGCCATCGCACCCACCGACGCCGCCACCGGCAGCGGCACGCCGATCTGCCCCAGCCCGACATACAGCCCCGCCGCCAACGCCGCCGCCGTCACGTAGATTTCGGGACGCAACAGGATCGACGGCTCGCCCGCCAGCACGTCGCGGATGATCCCGCCGACACACGCGGTCACGACGCCCATCAACGCCGCGGGCACCGGCGGCACGCCAAAACCGATCGCCTTGGCCGCGCCGAACACGGCGTAAGCGGCCAAGCCCACGGCATCGAACCAGTCGAGCGCTTGCCCGCGCCACCATTTCTCCGGCGTCAGCCACACCGCGAACGCGACGATCAGGCACGCAGCGGCGGCGCGGCTGTCATGGATCCAGAACACCGGCGCGCCGATCAGCAAGTCGCGCATTGTCCCGCCCCCCACCCCGGTGACCAACGCGAAGAACGACAAGGTGACAATCGTCTGCCCCCGCTTCGCCGCCGCCAGTGCGCCCGACGCCGCGAATACGACGAGCCCGGCCAGGTCGAGCCACGGCGCGATCGCGGGCAGCCAGTCGGGGGTGTGGGGGAGCATGGATGCCGAATATGCCAATGTATCGGGATGGCCAAGCGTCCTTCCCGCGACTGATGTAGGTTAGCGAGGCGGCGCTTGATCGCTACGCGGTTCGCCCACATGCCGTCGCCATGATTTCACGCTTGTCACCGCTCCGAGCCACCGCATGAAATCGCCGTCGCGGGCAGAGCGCCGTGCCGTGCTCGAGGCGGCGCGAACGGCGAAGATGGCGCGGTCCGCGCATGCCTTCGTCCGCGGCAACACTGCGGGATTTTACGACCAACTCCGGCATTTGCCGGCGTCGAAGCGCCCCCCGGCCGGCCCGGCTATCTGGATTATGCGGCGACTGCCATCTCGGCAATCTCGGCCCGCTGACCGATGGTGACGGACGGGTCGAGATACAGATTCGCGACCTCGACCAGACCGTGATCGGCAACCCCGCGCACGACATCGTGCGGGTGACGCTGTCGCTTGCGTCGGCGGCGCGCGGATCTGATTTGTCCGGGGTGGTGACCGCGCGGATGATGGACGCGATCCTTGCCGGTTACGTGCGCGCGTTGGCGGACCCGGTCGATGGCGATGCCGGTCCCGAGCCCGATGTCGTTCGCGTGATCAAGCGGCGGTCGCTCGGCCGCCGCTGGCAGGATTTGGCGCGCGAACGGATCGGCGATGCCGACCCGACCATTCCGCTCGGGCGGCGATTCTGGAAGCTCGAAGGTCGCGAGCACAAGGCGCTGGCGGCGCTGTTCGATGACCCGGCGCTGCGTAGCCGGGTATTGTCGATCGATGCCGACGACGGCGACAGCAAGGTCCGGCTGGTCGATGCCGCCTATTGGATGAAAGGGTGCAGTTCGCTGGGCCTGTTGCGGTACGCGGCGGTGTTCGCGGTCAAGGGCGCGGAGGACCGTGAGAAATTCGGCCTGGTCGACATCAAGGAGGCGGCAGACGCCGTCGCGCCGGTCGCGCGCGGTGCGACCATGCCAGCCGACAACGGCGAGCGCGTCGTTGCGGGCGCGCGGGCGCTGTCGCCGTTTCTGGGCGATCGCATGGCGGCGGGCCACGTGCTGGGCAAACCGGTGTTCATCCGCGAGCTTGCGCCGCAAGATCTCAAGCTCGAGGTCGATCAGTTCAGCAGCGGCGATCAAGCCGTCCGTGCGGCGCACTATCTCGCCTTCGTCGTCGGGCGCGCGCACGGTCGCCAGCTCGCGCAGAAAAACCGCAAGGCGTGGCGCGCCAAGCTGCTTGGCGACGGCGGCACCGCGCCGGACTGGTTGTGGAGCTGCCTGATCGCGCTCGCCGGGGGGCATGAGGCCGATTATCTCGACCATTGCCGCCGCCACGCCGCGGCGGCTTAGCGTCGGGGCCAAAACGCAATCGGGGGGAGCCAGTCTGGCGGCCGACGGGCCATCAATCCCCACCAAAAGTGAACGCGCTGACCCCGCGCTCGCGTTCGTTGATCAGCAGTGCGCGGCCCGCCGGCGGAGCGCTGCGTTGCGGGCAGGCGGCGCGGCCGCAGGCGCGGCAGCCGAGGCCGATCGGAGTGGCCTCGCCCCGCAAATCGAGCCCGCGCGCCGCCGCCAGGCTCCCTGCGAGGTCGGCGGCGATTCCGAGCCCGATCGCGAACTCCGCCCGCACCGCGCCATATTGCCGTCCCTGCGGCGTCACGGTGCGCGACAAGGTCAGCCAGCGTCCGCCATCCTCGAGCTCGACCAGTTGCACGGCGATGTCGCCGGGGCGATCGAAAGCGTGGTGGACGCGCCACAATGGGCACCGCGCGTCGCTTTCGGTGAGCGGTGCGCCGCTTGCCCCCGAAAAACGCTTCGACGCCTGCCCCGCCCGGTCGATCCGCACCAGGAAGAAGGGCAGCCCGCGCGCACCGACGCGCTGGAGCGTCGTCAGCCGGTGCGCGACTTGCTCGAACCCCGCGCCGAACCGCCGCTGGAGCAATTCGAGGTCGTAGCCGGTCGCCTCGCACGCGCGCAGGAAGCGGGCGTAGGGCATCATCACCGCCGCCGCGAAGTAACTCATCAGGTAGCGGCGATAGAGCCGTTCGGCGGCGCGATCGGCAAAGCCGGCGCCGCGGACCAGCGCCTCGATCGCGTCGCGCGCCTCGATCTGCGCCAACTGGTACGCCGCGGCGAAGGTCCGGCTCGCCGGATCGAGCGTTTCCGACAGCTGCAACTGCCGCGCGTGGAGATCGGTGCGGCGGAGCAGATCGGGCATGACGTCGACCGGCAGGATGCGGATCGTCAGCTGGTGCTTGACGCGCAGCCGCTCGGCGATCGCGCCGTACAGGTCGCCGGCGCCGAGCCGCACTTCGTCGGCCAGCGCTTCCGCGCTGGCGTCGAGATCGGCAAAATGGCCGCGCCACCGCTCGATTTCACCGCGCGACTCGGCGATCGGATCGGCCGCCGCCGGCGCGCCGTCTGACCCGACCGCTTGGCCCATCCGGTCGAACACCCGCGCGAACGCTTCCGCGCCGCCGGGGGCGCCGGCCAGCCATTCCTCGACCTCGTTGCGGTCGATCTCGAGGTCGGCGAACATCGGGTCGGCGAGCCGGCGCCGGATCGCCGCCGCGCCGCCGCCCGGTTCGCCCGCCGCCAGCGCGCGCGGATCGAAGTCGAAGGTCTCCGCCAGCTTGACCAGCACCGCCGCCGACACCGGCCGCTGGTTCTTTTCGACGAGATTGAGGTAACTGGGCGAGATCGTCAGCATCTCCGCCATCGCCGCCTGCGTCAGCCCTTCCCGCCGGCGCAATCGCCGCACCGCGTGCCCCGCCAATATCTTGCGCTCGGCCATCTTGTCCTCGGTCAATAATTTACAACATTACCTTAGCGTGATGGACTAGCCTGCACAACCAAACGCTGTCTGACGGTTAAACCACCTACCGCCTGCGCATATCACGCGTATTGATCGGGCCATGCCAGCCCGCTGGCGTCGACTAATGTAAAGGAATCGACATGCCGAACGAACCGCAGCGCAGCCGCGCCGTCTTCTCGACCGAGGATTTCGGGCTGATGAAGGAAGCCGTCGGCGCCTATGTCCGCCAGATCGCCGACGATCCCAAGTC
>JBDSWC010000013.1:0-23373 GCA_039926845.1 Sphingomonas sp.
GTGAATAGATGACGGCGGGGAGCAGCACCTCGGGAACGTCGCCTTCGATGATCTTGCGCGCGAGGCCTTCGGCGATCGCGGTCTTCCCGACGCCGGGGTCGCCGACATAGAGCGGGTTGTTCTTCGACCGGCGGCACAGGATCTGGATCGTGCGATCGACCTCGGGCATGCGGCCGATCAGCGGATCGACTTTGCCGTTCTTAGCCTTCTCGTTGAGGTCGACGGTGAATTGCTTAAGCGCGCTTTCCGACTTGCCCTTTTCGGACTTGCTCGGCTTTTCCTCGTCGCTCGCGCCCTTGGGGGTCGAGCTTTCGGTGGGCGTGCCGCCCTTGCCGACGCCGTGGCTGATGAAGCTGACCGCGTCCAAACGGCTCATGTCCTGCTGCTGCAGGAAATAGACCGCATAGCTCTCGCGTTCGCTGAACAGAGCCACCAGCACGTTGGCGCCGGTCACTTCGTCGCGACCCGAACTCTGCACGTGGAGGATCGCGCGTTGAACGACGCGCTGGAACCCGCTGGTCGGCGACGGATCGGTCGCCTTCTCGACCTTGAGCGCATCGAGTTCGGTGTCGAGATAGTGCGCGACGGTGGTGCGCAAATCGTCGAGCTCGACGCCGCACGCCGACATGACCTTCGACGCATGCTCGTCGTCGATCAGCGCGAGCAGCAGATGCTCGAGCGTGGCATATTCGTGACGGCGCGACGATGCGGCTTCGAGCGCCTTGTGGAGGGTGGTTTCGAGCGCGGAGGCGAAACTCGGCATTATACATTTACTCCTGACGGGCCGCATGGACGCGCGGCCCTTTCCCGATATGTCGGGATGGTGAGGCCCCGCATCAAGCGCTGGCCGGTCTCCGCATCGTCATGTCGGCAAATCGCCGGCGCGAAGATGCGGTTCGCGCTCATCGTTTGAATAACTCGTCGGCTATTGCGCGATGGTTAACGGCGCGTTGTTTATGCTGGTTAACGCGGGCGATCTCACCCTCCAGCGCGGCGATGCGCGCGTCGAGCTCGGCGACCGACAACGGATCGAGGTCCTGTTTGACCAGGAGCGCGAGCGGTTCGTTGGGCCGCGGCAGATTCTCTTCGGAATCCATGGGGCCAGCGTTGACCGGGCCGAGTCCCGTGTCAATAACGATGCGATGATTCCAGCCACGATGCGCGCAATCGACCCCGAGACGCCCGGAGGACCCGAGGTGCTCGTCATCGTCGAACGGCCGGTGCCTACCCCCGGCGACGGCGAGGTGTTGATCAAGGTCGCGGCCGCCGGGATCAACCGGCCCGAGCTACTCCAGCGGGCGGGCATGTATCCGCCGCCGCCGGGCGCGCCGTCGATCCTGGGTCTCGAGGTGGCCGGGACGGTCGTCGCGTGCGGGCCGGGCGTCGAGCCGGAAGTGGTCGGCCAGCCAATGTGCGCGCTGATCGCGGGCGGCGGCTACGCCGATTATGCCGTTGCCCCCTACGGCCAGTGCCTGCCGGTGCCCGAAGCGCTGAGCATGGTCGAGGCGGCGGCGATGCCCGAAACGCTGTTCACCGTGTGGACCAACCTATTCGAGCGCGGCTACGCAGCGGAGGGCGACACCGTGCTGGTGCATGGCGGCACATCGGGCATCGGCACGATGGCGATCGCCTTGTGCAACCTGTTCGGCGTCACCGTCATCGTCACTGCGGGCAGCGACGAGAAGTGCGCTGCGGCGAAGGCGATCGGCGCGGACCACGCGATCAATTACAAGACGCAGGACTTCGTTGCCGAGGTGAAGGCGATCATCGGCGCGGCGGGCTGCGCGGTGGTGCTCGACATGGTCGGCGGCGACTATGTCGCGCGCAACATGCAATGCCTCGCCGACGACGGCCGCCACGTCTCGATCGCGGTGCAGGGCGGCGCGATGGCCACCGTTCCGGTGTTCGAAATAATGCGCCGCCGCCTGACCTTGACCGGATCGACGCTCCGCCCGCGTTCGGTCGAATTCAAGACCGCGGTTGCCGACGAGATCGCGCAAACCGTCTGGCCGTCGGTGGCGGACGGCAAGTTGAAGCCAGTGATCGACCGCACCTTCCCGTTCGCCGATGCGCCCGACGCGCACCGCCGGATGGAAGCCGGCGACCATGTCGGCAAGATCGTGCTAACGATGGAATAACGAAGGGCGTCAGCGCGAGCAGGTCCGTTGCCGGCTCGATCGGCGTGCGGGGGCATAGGCGGTCAATTCTATTTCGACGAGACCGGGCGCCGCATAGAGTTGATCGACACCGATCGCGGTCCACGTGGGATAGGGCGCGACGAAATACCGCTTCCGCACCTTATCGAAGACGGCGTTGTGTTCATCCTTGGTGCCGGTGAACGCCGGATTGCGCCACGCGTGGTAGCTCCGCATCGCGACGACGTCGCCGAACGACGCGCCGGCCGCACAAAGCTTGTCGCCAAGCAATCGGAAGACGCGATCGAGCCGTTGTTCGAAGTCGTCGGTGCCAATGGGCTTTTGCGCGCCGACGACCGATCCCGAAAAATACAGCCAGTCGCCGGCGCGGCGCACCGCGGACAGCTGGTCTTCGTCGTAAATCTGTTTGTCGAACGCAGAGGTCAGGACGACTTCCCCTCCCGGCGCCGGAATATGGATCGGTGCGGGCAAGGTCTGGCCAAATCCCGATCCGGCCACCGCCATGATGAGAATGACGGCAAGCCCAGCGCGGGCCAGTGGCTGCAGCATGGTCACCATAGCTCCTGCAATATAAGCAGCGTTGATCGAACGCGGCCCGGTTTTTGTTAGACTTTGTCGGTCACCGCCGCATGATAAGACCGGGAGGTGCCGACATGTCCAATCTGATCCTGCACGAATATGCCCGGTCGGGGAATTGCTACAAAATCCGCCTGACCGCGGCGCATCTGGGCGTCGCGATCGAACGGCGCGAATATGACATCATGGCGGGCGAGACTCGCTCCCCGGCCTTCCTGTCCGCGGTCAACGCCAATGGACGTATCCCGGTGCTCCAGGTCGGCGACGACTATCTGCCCGAAAGCAGCGCGGCGTGCTTCTATCTCGCCGACGGCTCCGACCTCATTCCCGCCGACCGGTTCGACCGCGCCGATATGCTGCGCTGGATGTTCTGGGAACAGTATAACCACGAGCCCAACGTCGCGACCCTGCGCTTCTGGTTCGGCTGGATCGGCGAGGAGAATTTCAGCGACCTCCAGCGCATGTTGCTGCCGGGCAAGCGCGAGGCGGGCGAGGCGGCGCTGACGCTGATGGACGAGCATTTGTCACAGACGCCGTTCTTTGCCGGCGGCCGCTTCAGCCTCGCCGACATCGCGCTCTATGCCTACACGCATGTCTGCGAGGATGGCGGGTATCGGCTCGACCGTTACCCCGCCGTCCAGGCCTGGATCGCCCGTGTCGCCGCTCTGCCGGGGCACATCACGATCGACGCCTGACACCACCGATTATGACAAGCCGATGAAATCGCAACGATTCCGATTGTAACAATTCGCCGCCATAGCCCGCGAGCGTCAGCAACGTCGGGGGCCAGGCGGATGAACGATCTCACCAATCTGGCGCGCGACTTCGCCAGTTCGCAGCCGGCGATCCCGGAGCGCACCGTCGCCGGGCGGCGGCAGTACCGGACGATCTGGATCAGCGACGTCCATCTCGGCACGCGCGGGTGCAACGCGGAGATGCTGATCGACTTCCTCGACCATGTCGACAGCGAGAAGATGTACCTGGTCGGCGACATCATCGACGGCTGGCGGCTGAAGAAGAAGTTGCATTGGCCGGCGGCGCACAACGACGTGGTGTGGCGGCTGCTCAAGCGGGCCAAGCGCGGCGCCGAAGTGATCTATATTCCGGGCAACCATGACGAGATCGTTCGCCAGTTCTGCGGACTCCATTTCGGCGGGATCGCGATCCGCCGCGACGCGGTCCACAAAACCGCCGACGGCCGCAAGCTGCTGGTCCTCCACGGCGACGAGTTCGACGCGATCATGCTGTCGCACCGCTGGCTCGCCTATGTCGGCGACGCCGCGTACGAGGCGGTGATGGCGCTCAACCGCGTGGTCAACACGTGGCGCAGGCTGTTCCGCATGCCCTATTGGTCGCTGTCGAAGCACGCCAAGGCCAAGGTCAAGAACGCGGTCGAATTCATCTCGCGCTACGAGGAAGTGGTCGCGCAAGCGGCGGTGCATCGCGGGGCCGACGGCGTCGTATGCGGTCATATCCACACCGCCGAATTTCGCGATATCGACGGAATCGCTTATTATAACGACGGCGATTGGGTCGAAGGCTGCACCGCACTGGTCGAGCATTTCGACGGCCGCATGGAGATTTTGCACTGGGCCGACGAAATCGAAAAACGACAAGCGCCCGCCCCCTCGTTGATGCTGGCGGCCTAGACCACGTGCGGATCGCGATCGTCACCGACGCCTGGAGCCCCCAGGTCAACGGCGTGGTTCGCACGTTGCAGTCGGTCCAGGCCGAGCTGGAGAAGATGAGGCACGAGGTGCTGGTCATCTCGCCCGATCTCTTCCTGTCGGTGCCCTGCCCGACCTATCCGGAAATCCGACTCGCCTTCGCCTCGACCGGCGCGGTCGGGCAGATGCTCGAGAAATTCAGTCCGCAGGCGGTGCATCTCGCGACCGAGGGTCCGGTGTGCCTCGCGGCGCGGCGCTGGTGCCTGCAGCGCGATTTTCCCTTTACCACCGCTTATCACACGCAGTTCCCGGACTATGTCGCCGCGCGCACGGGCGTGAACCCCGAATGGGTGTGGCGCTACATCACGTGGTTCCACGGGCCTGCGCAGGCGATCCTGGCGGCCACGCCGTCGATCGCCGCGACGCTCCGCGCGCATGGGCTGACCCGGCTGCGCGACTGGGGCCGCGGCGTGGACTTGGCGATGTTCGCCGCCGCAGCGCCCGACCCCGCGATCCGTGCCCTTCCCGGCCCAGTGATGCTCTATGTCGGCCGGGTCGCGATCGAAAAGAATATCGAGGCGTTCCTCACCGCCAGCAACCCCGGCAGCAAGGTCGTAGTCGGCGACGGCCCCGCGCTTGCCAGCCTCAGGGCGAAGTTCCCGCAAACGCATTTCCTCGGCCCCAAGTTCGGCGCCGACCTGGCGGCTGCCTATGCCGCGGCCGACGTGTTCGTCTTCCCCAGCAAGACTGACACGTTCGGGCTGGTGATAATCGAGGCGCTGGCTTCGGGCACGCCCGTCGCCGCTTATCCGGTGACCGGGCCGGTGGATATCCTGACCGCCGAGGTCGGTGCGATGGCCGATGATCTCGATCAAGCGATCGCCGCGGCGCTGGCCCGCGACCGCGCCGCGTGCGCCGCCTATGGCCGCACCTTTACCTGGGCGGCGAGCGCACGCCAGTTCCTCCAGGCGCTGGTTCCGATCCCCGAGGACGCGATCGCCGCGTGATGCTTGCCCTTGGGCGGCATACGCATTAAGTCCTGTCCACGACACGGCCGCTCCGAAAGGGGCGGCCCTATTTATTTCCGACGGAGAATTTTCGTGGCCCAGCCGCTCATGCCGCACGCGACCGCTTCCTGGCTGGTCGACAATACCTCGCTTTCGTTCGACCAAATCGCCGAATTCTGCGGGTTGCACATCCTGGAGATCAACGCGATCGCCGACGATACCGCGGCGACCAAGCTGACCGGTCGCGATCCGGTGCGCGCGCACGAACTGACCCAGGAAGAGATCGACAAGGGGCAGGCGGACCCCAACCACGTGCTCCAGATGCTCAAGGGGCCCGACCAGGTCCGCCGCACCAAGGGCCCGCGCTACACGCCGGTGTCGAAGCGCCAGGACAAGCCCGACGGCATCAACTGGATCATCCGCAACCATCCCGAGATCACCGACGGGCAAATCTCGCTGCTGATCGGCACCACGCGCACGACGATCGCGGCGATCCGCGACCGCAGCCACTGGAACATCGCCAACATCACCCCGAAGGACCCGGTGACCTTGGGCCTGACGACGCAGCGCGAGCTCGACGCCGCGGTGGCGAAGGCGGCGAAGGCGGCGGGCCTCGAAGCCCCCGTCGACACGCGGCTGGAAGGCGACCGCGAGGCGCTGATCGCCGAACTGCGCGGCCAGCGCGACCAGGCGGCGCGCGACGCCGAAGCGCTGGCGGCGGGTGAAGGTGAGACGGCTCCGGCCGAGCACACCGCAGAGACGCTGTTTAAAAGCTGAGGCGAAGGCGCGGCCGCGCCGGTGCGCAAAGCGCATCGCCCAGCTCGGCCGGCGGACGAGCCGCTACGGCTCGATCCGGCCGACGGTCGGCTGCCCCGGAAAGTCAGTCGAAAAGCGGACGTCGCCCCTTATCGAACGCTGGCAGTCTGATCGGACTCCAGAATTCGCTTGAGCAGCGCGAGATCCTTGCGATTGGCCGAGCGCATCGCTGCCGCCATAAAAGGCGCCAGAATTTTGGAAAAACCGGCCGGCTCGCCGCGGTTACGGAGCGTCATTTCGGTCTCGCCGTTGGCACCGTCCCGCCACGCGTAACTGGTCTCCATCGGAAACGGACCCTCGCTGGTTTGCATCACGAGCCGTTCCCCCGGCACGTAATCGACGATCTCATAGGTATAGGCCATTTGTCGGCCGAGGAATCTGGCGACGAACGCTATCCTGCTGCCGACACGCAATACCGGCTCGGATTTCCACTCGACGCTCTGTATGTTGACGTACCACCTCGGCACGTTGTTCGGATCGGCGGCGAAGCCGGCCACGTCGGCACGCAGCCGGCGAATGGTGGCGCTCGTGACGACATCGACCTTCATTGTCGGATCTCCGGAATGGTGGTGCGACTTTAGTGCACAGCAATAGCCGACTTCAGCACCGCTGCGAACGTTTCTGACTGAGTCGTTCGAGTCTTCCTCCCCACTTTCCCCCCAGCAATTCCGTTGCTACTCGCAACCGATGTCCACTGCCCGATCCGATGCCGCGTTCGTCGCGGATGAGAGCTTCGTCCCCACCAGCCACAAGGGCCTGACCTATCCGTTCGGCGGCGCCGAACCGGGCGATGGCGAGGTGATGACCGTCGCGCCCGGCGTGCGCTGGGTGCGGCTGAAGGTTCCAGGCCCGCTCAAGCACGTCAACTGCTGGCTGCTCGACGATGACGGCGGGGTGTCGCTGGTCGATGCGGGGATGAACCGGCCCGAGACGCGCGAGGCGTGGAAGGCGGTGTTCAACGGGCCGCTCGTCGGCACCCGCGTCGTTCGGATGATCGGGACGCATTTCCATCCCGACCATATCGGGCTCGCCGGCTGGATGTGCGACCATCACGCGGCGCCGCTATGGATGACGCGCGGAGAATGGCTGACCGCGCAGATGCTGGTCGCCGACGCGCGGGTGGAGACGCCCAAGGCAGTCGGGGATTATCGCCACGCCGCAGGGTGGACGCCCGAGCAGATCGAGATCGCCGCGCAGTCGGGCTGGGCAAATTTCGGGCGGATCGTGCGGCCGATGCCGATGTCGTATCGGCGGATGGTCGATGGCGAGACGATCGAGATTGGCGGGCGCGGCTGGCGCGTGATCGTCGGATCGGGCCACAGCCCCGAACATGCGTGCCTGCTCGACGAGGCCGCGGGCGTGTTCGTCGCCGGCGACCAGGTGTTGCCGCGGATCAGCCCCAACGTGTCGGTCGGCATCACCGAGCCGCAAGCCGATCCGCTGGGCGAATGGTTCGCCTCGATCGCCAAGCTTAAACGCGAAGTGCCCGCGAACGTGCTGACACTCCCAGGGCATGGCGACCCGTTCACCGGGCTGCACGTGCGGCTCGACGCGATGGACCGCGAGCATCGCGAACGGCTCGACGAACTGCATGCGTTTCTCGAGATCGAATCGCGCCGCGCGACCGATTGCTTCGGCCGCCTGTTCCGCAGGGCGATCGGGCAAGACATGCTCGGCATGGCAACGGGTGAGGCGATGGCGCATCTCCGCCGGCTCGAAGTCGAGGGCCGCGCGGTGCGCGAGACCGGCGATGACGGCGTCTGGCGGTGGCACGGGGTGTAGTTCTTATCCTCCCCCGCCAGGGGGAGGATAACAGCTTTCCGATCATGCCAAGCGTGTGATTTACCAATAATTTGTCCCTGCCCGCTAGGCCGTCGTCATGCGGCACATCGGCCATCCGTTTCTCTTCCTCGTGACGCTCGTCGCACTGGTAACGATCCTCTTTGCACCCGCGGCGCGTGCGCAGAGCGCGGTGACCGGGGTGCCGTTGTCGGTCTGCGTCACGCGAGTCGGGGCGGGCGACAGCGCGGCCGCGATGTTCGCCGCGGCCAACCGATTCGACTGCACGACGCCGCAGACCAAATTTCGCGACGGCGACTATTGGGTGCTGTCGCAGCCGCTCGGCGCGATCGGCGACGCCGGCGACCGCGATCGCGTCAGGATCGCCAGCCTGTGGCAGGATCACATCACGCTCTACGCGCTCTACCCCAACGGGCAAGTGCGCGGCTGGGGGTATGACGGTGCCGCCATCAGTCGCCACCTTCAACTCGGCGCGATGATCCAATGGCGGCTCGACCCCAAGCTCGGCGCGCCGGTCCGGCTGCTGTGGCGAGTCGACGGTAGTGCGAACCTGCGCGGGATCCTCGTCGCGCCAACGCTGGCGACACCGGCCCAGGCGTCGCGGGCCAATATCGAGATGGCGGCGATCTATTCGGGGTTCGTCGGGCTGTGCCTCGCGCTGCTGATCTACAATCTGGCGATGTCGGGCGCGCTGCGCCACCGCTTCCAGCTTGCGTATTGCGCGATGGTGCTGTCGCTGTTGCTCTACGCATTCACCTCCTCGGGAGGGCTCGCCTGGGCCAATCCGGCAATCCTCAACAACGACCGGCTGCGGTTCAACTACATCTTGCTGTCGACGACCGCGGCGACCGCGTTGATGTTCGCACGCGCGTTCTTTCCGCCATCGGTCACCGACGGCTGGGTGTCGCGCGCGGCCAATGCGGTGACCGCGCTGGCGCTGACCGCGATGGTCGCGTTCGCCCTGCTGGCGCCGTGGCAGATCCGATTGCTCGAGGCCTTTTACGCTATCAGCTTTGTGGTGTTGATCGCCGCGGTGGTACCCATCATCCTGCGCGCGCGGACCGAACGGAGCCCGCATCTGTGGCTGTTCGCGGTCGCCTGGGCGGCGCCGCTGGTGTTCGCCGCCGTTCGCCTGCTCGCCAACCTTGCGGTGGTCCGGTGGAATTTCTGGATCGACAATTCGACCATATTGGCGATGGCATTCGAAGCGATCGTGTCGACGCTCGCGATCGCCTATCGCATCCGCTTGCTCAGCGTCGAGCGCGACGAAGCGATCGAACGCGAGATCATCGCCTCACGGCTCGCCGATATCGACCCGCTGACCGGACTGCTCAACCGCCGCGCCTTCCTGCGCCAGGCGATCGGGCGAGAGGGTGAGCAAGCGCTGATTCTGACCGACCTCGACCATTTCAAGGGCGTCAACGAAACGCTCGGCCATGATGGCGGCGACGAAGTGCTGCGGCTGTTCGCGCGCATCTTGCGCCAGGCTGCACCGGCCGGGGCGCTGATCGCGCGGATGGGTGGCGAGGAGTTCGCGATCCTGTGCCCAGCCGACCGCGCGATCGCGCCCGACGCCGTGCTCGAGCGTCTGCGCGCCGCGCGGATGCCGTTCGACGTCCACGTCACCACGAGCATCGGCGCATGCACCGGACCGCTGACGGCGGAGGCCGACTGGAAGGCGATGTATCGCCGCGCCGACCGCGCGCTGTTCGACGCCAAGCAGGCCGGCCGCGACCGCGCCCGCTTCGCCCCGCTCGCCGCCTGAAAAAATCACGACAAATCCCTTTGTCGTTACGCTCGGCGTCGATTATGGAGAGCGCATGCGGCGTCGGCGTACCCTTCTGATTGCAGCGGCGATTTTGGCCATCGCTGCGGTGGCCCGTCACCCGACCGCCGATATCGAGATCCTGACGCATCAGGCCGGCGACCAGTCGCCGCACAAGGTGCAGGCCGCGGTCGACCTCGGGATCGTCGCGGTCAAGTTCCTGGTAACCTGGACCGCAGGCCGGGTGGTTTCGTAACGACTGCGCGCTTACATTCGGTGTCGATGATCGACCCGGAGAACATCTGGCGCAGCGCCGCCTATCGCCACCCGACGCCATGGGCGACCGCGTATCCGCCGCTGACGTTGAATGCGATGTTCGAAGCGTCGGCGGCGCGCCATGCCGAGCGGCCGCTGATCGATTTCCTTGGCCGCCGCTATTCCTACGCCGAGACGCTCGACGGGGCGAACCGCGTTGCCGCGGGGCTGGCCAAGCTCGGCTACGGCCCCGGCGACCGGATCGGGCTGTTCCTGCCCAATGTGCCGCACTACCTCGCCGCCTATTTCGGCATCCTCAAGCTCGGCGCGACGGTGGTCAATTTCTCGCCGCTCTACACCGTCGAGGAATTGTCGCATCAGGTCGAGGATTCGGGCACCCGCGCGCTGTTCACGCTGTCGGCGTCGGCGTTGCTCCCGACCGCGCTCCAGGTGCTCGACGGATCGAGCATCGAGCGGCTGATCGTCGGGTCGGTCGCCGGCGCGCTGCCCGCGACCAAATCGCTGTTCTACCGGCTGTTCCGCGGCAAGGAGGTGACCAAGCGCCCCGACGATCCGCGCATCATCGCCTTCTCCAAGCTGATCGCCAATGACGGCAAGGGCGACCATCCGGCGATCGATCCGATCGATCACGTCGCGGTGATCCAATATACCGGCGGCACGACAGGCACGCCCAAAGGCGCGATGCTCACCCACAACAATTTGTCGGCCAACGCCCGCCAGACCCAGGGGCTCGACCCCGAACCGGGCGGCGAAGACCGCATCATCGGCGTGCTGCCGCTGTTTCACGTCTTCGCCAATACGTGCGTGATGAATCGGACCGTCGCGAACGGCGGGATGATCGTGATGCTGCCGCGGTTTGACGGCGGGCAAGTGCTCGCGGCGATCGCGCGGACCAAGGCAACCGCGCTGCCCGGCGTGCCGACCATGTATCAGGCGCTGCTCGACCATCCCAAGCTCAAGGCAACCGACCTCTCCAGCCTCAAATACTGCATCTCGGGCGGCGCGCCCCTGCCCGCCGAGGTCAAGGCCAGGTTCGAAGCGGCGACGGGTGCGCGCGTGATCGAGGGGTACGGCCTGTCGGAGAGTTCGGGCGTCGTCTCGTGCAATCCCTATGGCGCGGAAGGGAAGCTGGGCACGATCGGCCAGCCGATCCCGGCGACAGAGGTCCGGCTGGTCGACAAGGAAGACCCGACCCGACCGCCACCCGACGGCGAGCCCGGCGAGATCGTCGTGCGCGGGCCGCAGATCATGAAGGGCTATTGGAACCGCCCCGACGCCGATGGCGAGGTGTTCGCGGACGGCTGGCTGCGCACGGGCGACGTCGGGCAGATCGACGAGGACGGATTCATCCGCGTCGTCGACCGCCTGAAGGACATGATCGCGGTCAGCGGATTCAAGGTGTTCCCGAGCCAGATCGAGGCGGCGCTTTATAAACATCCGGCGGTGAAGGAGGCGCTGGTGATCGGCGTCCCCGACACCTATCGCGGCGAGCAGCCGCGCGCCTATGTCACGCTCAACGACGGCGCGACGGCGGCACCCGACGAACTCAAGGCGTGGCTCAACGCGCAACTCGGCCACCACGAACGCGTCGATCAGGTGGTCATCCGCCTGACGCTCCCCAAGACCTTGGTCGGCAAACTGAGCCGCAAGGAATTGGTCGAGGAAGTGCGCGCGGGATCGGCCAGTTGAGCCGATCGCGTCATCTGATCGCAACAAAGTAACTTCATGACGTGTTTCGGAGCAATCTGCGGTTGCCATTCATTTCGGCCGCTGCCATTAACCCATTGCAAATCAAGGAGACTATGATGAGGATCGCGAAGTATCTGGGGGCTGTGGCTGCCCTTTCCATGGCCACGGCACCAGCTTTGGCTGCTCCGGCGAATCCCGCCACGAGCCTGTCGGTCGCCAAGTCGGTTCGTGCCGCTTCGCCGACCAAGGGCGACAGCAAGTTGCACGGCGCCGGCATCTTCCTCGCCGCTGCTGCTGTGATCGGCGTGATCGTCGCGATCGTGCTGATCGCCGACGACAACAAGGCGAAAAGCCCCTAAGCTTTTCGGTAACAGGTTACGGAAGAGGGGGCTTTTGGCCCCCTTTTTTGCATCTGCTGCAGCTATTTCCCGTCGAAGATCGTGATCGCCGGGCGCCCAACCATCGGTGTCGCGGTCCTGGGCATGCGCGCCTCGAGCGGGGTGAGCCAGGTCGAGACCTTGCCGCCGATCGCGATCTGCGGCTGCGAGGGCGTGATGTCGCTGTTCATCCCCTCCCATTTGGCGATCAGCGCCTGCGCGTTCTCGCCCGCCTTGGCCAGCGGCACCGGCTGGCGCAACGCGTTGTTGATCATCGCGTCGCCGTAAAAGGTCCAATCCCGATCGGATTGGCAGCCGAACGAGGTGCGGTCGGCCGACGCCGCGGTGAACAACGCCGTGGTATCGCTCGATAAAGAGGGCACGAAAATCCCCGAAAAGCAGGCGGACAGGATCAACAGGCGGTTCTTGATTCCCAACTCGTCGAAAATCCGCGCCATCCGCGCGGGCGGGATGATGCCGAATCCGTCATCGGCGTCGTGATAGGCCAGGCCGACCTTCGCGCCGTGCCCAGCGGTGTAGAGGACAAGGACGTCCTGCTTCTTGTCCATCAGTTCGGCGACGCGCGCGAGCGCGACCGCGAGGTTGCGCGGGGATCCGTTGGGCAGCGTCGACGGCCCATTGCCGTCGGTGCCGGCGAGCACGATGGTGTGTCCGACCGCATTGTAGCGACGGCTGAGCACCTTGCCCGCCTCGCGCGCCTCGCGTCCGAAGATGGGGTCGCTGTCGAGCCCGACCACGACGACATAGGCATCGACCACGCCGGGCTTTTGCGACCCCAGCGCGCCGAGCGCCTTGTCGAGCTTGCGCTGTTCGTCGAGCAGCCATTTGGGCGAGCGGTCGCGTTCGAGCTCCGGGCCAAGGTCGATCGAAGCTTTTGCCTCGCTTTCGTTGCTCCCGGAAATAAGTCCGGGCCAGCCACCGACATGTTCGGGCGCCTTATAGGGCGTGGTCGATTGCCCGGTCGCCGATGCGGTGACCGCGAGCGCTATCGCCAGCAAACTTGCCGTCCGCGCGACCTTACCCAACCACCGCATACGCTATGCCCCTGCTCAGATTCGATCGAACGACCTTCGCGCGCGGCGGAACTGTGTCAAGCGGAGAGGCACGCGTTTTGTTGAACAACGCGCTAACGCTAGCGCAGCCTATGTTATAACCTTGTGCTTACATGAGCTCGCCGCTATGTTACGATCAGAAGGAATCGATCGATGCAGACCTCACTCCGCAAAATGGGCAATTCGACCGGGTTGATCGTGCCTCGCGCGTTGCTGGGCGAGATCGGCGTAACGACAGGCGCGGCGATGGACCTAAAGGTCGAGGACGGCAAACTGGTCGCAACGCCGATACGCAGCCTGCGTGATGGCTGGGCCGAGGATGCGGAACGCGTTGCGGCGCATGGCCTGACCGAGGAGGAATCCGATTGGCTCGGTTTCGGAAATGATCATGATGACGAGCTGACCTGGTGAAACGCGGCGAGATTTGGCTGTGCGCGCTCGATCCAACGGTCGGGCGCGAAATCCAAAAGACCCGTCCATGCCTGATTGTGTCACCGGACCAACTCAATGCACGGCTGCCTACTATCATCGTCGCGCCGCTGACCAGCGGTAGCCATGCCACGCGATTCAGGGTCGATACCCATTTCGCGGGCAAGGACGGACGGGTCGTGCCGGATCAAATCCGCGCCATCGATCGGCGACGAGCGCGCAAGCTGCTGGGCATGAGCGATCCGGCGACGTTAAGCCAAGTGCTCACGGTGCTCGGCGAGATGTTTGCCGAATAGACGGCAGGAGTTGAATTCGACGCCGGCGACCGCCCTAACGGCAGCGCGGCCCAGCCCGCCGCCAGTTGCGCGGCGGGCCTTAGTAAACTCGCTTCTTCGGCTTGATATACTCGATGTCGTCGGTGAGCGTATAGTCGTGCACCGGCCGGTAATCCAAACCGACCGCGCCGCCCTTGCCGCCCCAGCCGTCGAACGTCGCGATGGTGTGCTTCATGAAGTTCGCGTCGTCGCGCTCCGGGAAATCCTCGTGCATGTGCGCGCCGCGACTTTCCTTGCGGTTGGCCGCACCGCGGATCGTGACGACCGCCTGGCCCAGCAGATTGTCGAGCTCGAGCGTCTCGACCAGGTCGGTGTTCCAGATCAGCGAGCGGTCGGTGATACCGACGTCGCCGAGCGACTTGTAGACCGCATCCATGTGCGTGACGCCTTCGTCGAGCAACGCGGTGTCGCGGAACACCGCGCAATGCTTCTGCATCGTGCGCTGCATGTCGAGGCGAATCTCGGCGGTCGGCTTCGATCCGGCCGCGTTGCGGAAATGGTCGAGCCGCGCGATCGCCTTGTCGTCCGCCGCCGTGACGGGCGCGCCGTGCCTGGTATTGGGCTTAAGGATCTCGGCGATGCGCTTGCCGGTGGCGCGGCCGAACACGACGAGGTCGATCAGGCTGTTCGAGCCGAGGCGGTTGGCGCCGTGGACGCTGACGCATGCTGCTTCACCGACCGCGAACAGGCCGGGTACGACCGCATCGGGATCGCCGTCCTTCAGGTGGACGACTTCGCCATGATAATTGGTCGGGATGCCGCCCATATTGTAATGGACCGTCGGCGTGACGGGGAGCGGCTGGCGCGTCAGGTCGACGCCGGCGAAGATCTTGCCCGTCTCGGTGATGCCGGGTAGCCGCTCGTGGAGCACCTTCGGGTCGATATGATCGAGGTGAAGGTAGATGTAATCCTTGTTCGGCCCGACCCCGCGGCCCTCGCGGATTTCGGCCGCCATCGAGCGTGACACCACGTCGCGGCTCGCCAAGTCCTTTGCGGACGGGGCGTAGCGTTCCATGAAGCGCTCGCCTTCAGAATTGGTGAGGTAACCGCCCTCGCCGCGCGCACCTTCGGTGATCAGCACGCCTGCGCCGTAAATGCCGGTCGGGTGGAATTGAACGAATTCCATGTCCTGCAGCGGCAGTCCCGCGCGCAACACCATGCCGCCGCCGTCGCCGGTGCACGTGTGCGCCGACGTCGCCGAGAAATAGCAGCGGCCATAGCCGCCGGTCGCCAGCACGGTGGCGTGGCTGCGGAAGCGGTGGATGCTGCCGTCCTCCATGCACAGCGCGATCACGCCCTTGCACTCGCCGCCCTCCATGATGAGGTCGAGCGCGAAATATTCGATGTAGAAATCGGCGTCGAACCGGAGGCTCTGCTGGTAGAGCGCGTGGAGCATCGCATGGCCGGTGCGGTCGGCGGCGGCGCAGGTGCGTTGCGCGGGCGGCCCCTCGCCCATGTTCTGCATCATGCCGCCGAACGGGCGCTGGTAGATCTTGCCCGCATCGGTGCGGCTGAACGGCACGCCGGCGTGCTCGAGTTCGTAGACCGCGGCGGGCGCCTCGCGGACCATATATTCGATCGCGTCCTGGTCGCCGAGCCAGTCCGACCCCTTGACGGTGTCGAACATGTGCCAGGTCCAATGGTCCGGGCCCATGTTGCCGAGCGATGCGGCGATCCCGCCCTGTGCTGCGACGGTATGGCTGCGGGTCGGGAACACCTTGGTGATGCACGCGGTCTTGAGGCCGCTCTGCGCGCATTCCTGGACAGCGCGCAGGCCCGATCCGCCCGCACCGACGACCACTGCATCATAGCTGTGGTCGATGATCTTGTAGGCGTCGCTCATCAGCCCGCTACCGGCGCCACTGCCGCTACCGTGACCAATGCGGCCTTGAGGATCGAGAAGATCGCGGTCACCGCGATAATCGCGAGGAAATATTCGGCGACGAGCAACCACTTAACGCGGCCCACATCCTCCGCATAATCCTCGATCAGTACCTGTAGGCCCAGCTTTGCGTGCCAGCAGGTCGAGATGACCAGCATGATCAGCGGCACCGCGACCCAGGCCGAGGCGATCCAGTTATGGATGCTGCCATAGGAGAAGTCCGACAGCCGGGTCAGCGAGATCATGAACCAGACGAGGAAAAACAGGTTCGACCCCGCGGTCACGCGCTGGCGCCACCAATGATGCGCGCCTTCCTGCGCGCTGCCGAGACCGCGGACGCGGCCGAGTTCGGTGCCGTCGCCCATTATTTGGCCCCCGCGAAGATGACGTCCTTGAGGATGATCCCCCAGAACAGGATGGTGAGCACGGCCGCGCCGACGAAGGTCAGGATCGCACCGGTCTTGTTGGTCTTGAGCTCATAGCCCGCGCCGGTGTCGAGCACGAAATGGCGGATGCCGCTCATCATGTGCTGGAACAGCGAGAAAGTGAGGCCGACGCCGACAACGTAGCCGAGGATGTTCCAGCTCGGCCCCGTGAACCACGACAGGAAATAGTCGTAGCTTTCCTTGCCCGCGGCGAGCGCCGCCAGCCACCAGGTGAACAGCAGCCCGCCGACGATCGCGAGGCCATCGCCGGTGATGCGATGGACGATCGACGCCGTCATGGCGGGGCCCATGCGGTAATGACCGAGATGCGGCGAGATCGGACGCTCGGGTTTGGGCGGTGTAGTGGCCAAGAAAAATACCCCTGCAAGGATGCGTGCGCCCTCTTACTCCGCGCGATTGGCGATGCAACCCATCGGCCAAGCCCTAACCTCTCTTTAACCAACCCCGCGCTAGCTCTCATCCGTAAACCGTCGCGTCGGCGGGCGCGCCATGAATCGGAGCATTTTGCCTTGAACGTCAACGACCTGCCCTCCTCTGATTCGATGGCCGCCAAGGTTCGCTTGTCCGAACGGCTGCGCATTTTCGATTTCGACGGATCGCTGGCCAGCGCCAGCCACGACGTCTGGGGTGTGATCGAGCCCGACGCCCACGCCATTTCCGAGGCATATTGGCAACAATGGCTGCGCTGCTTCGGCGAAGACCGTGTCTGGGCGCCGCACGAAACCGCCAAGATGATCGACCTGGGCGTCGATTTCCTGCGGCTCCGCTTTCTCAAGACCAGCGAACGCGGCTGGGTCGAATCGATCGCGCGCTCGGTCGTCGCGGCCTATGCCGGCAAGGTCGAACCCGAAGCGTTGCTGTCGATGATCAACGCCAGCGACCGCGCCGCACTCGATAGCCTGATGCGCCGCGTCGATCGCGACGACGCCAAGTTGCCGCGGATGATCGACACTTTGCTCAGGCTCTCCGCGATGGAGGGCGACATCACCGTCGCGCTCTATAACGGCTATGTCGAACACGCCGCGCAAGCCGCACGCGAAGCACTCGCCGCCGAATTCCGCGATGGCATCGCCGCCGTGGTCGAGCGGTCCAGCCAGGAAAGCCATGCACTGCGCGATCAGTCGATCCGCACGTCCACGTCGGCGCGCGGGATGATCGGCAAGACCAGCGAAGTCGCCGCCGCCGCCGAGCAGTCTGCAGTCGCGATGCGCGAAGCGGCGCAAACCGCGGCAGGACTGATCCGCGCGATCGAGGATGCCCGGACCGAAGTCGAAGTTGCTGCCGAGATCGCCAATCGCGCGAGCTCGCAAGCTGGTGCCGCCGTCGGCATGTCCGAAGCGCTGTCCGATCACGCGAAGTCGATCGAGTCGATCCTGGGCCTGATCCGCGACATTGCCGGGCAAACCAATCTGCTCGCGCTCAACGCGACGATCGAAGCCGCCCGCGCCGGCGATGCCGGTCGCGGTTTCGCGGTCGTCGCGCAGGAGGTGAAATCGCTCGCCAACCAGACCGCGCGCGCGACCGACGACATCGCCGCCAAGATCGCCGCGATCCAATCGGCTACACGCTCGACCGTCGAAACCAATGCGTCGATCAAATCGACCGTCACCGAAGTCCAGGAATCGGCCAACCGAATCCGCTTCGCGATGGAAGCGCAGGCGCAGACCGTGACCGCGATCACCGCTGCGGTCGACGAAACCGCGCTCGCCGCCGATTCGATGTCGAACACAATCGCAACCATTCGCGAGGATACCGAAGCGGTGGCCAGCGAAATCGACAGCGTCGGCCGCGGCTTCGATTCGCTCGACGGACAGCTCGGCCAACTCAAGGCCAGCGCCAGCGATTTCGTGGTCAAGGTGGCGGCGTAAGATCTACATCCCGGAGAGGGGACGATGAGCGAACAACGGCCGATAACCTGGCCTCAGGAGCTGGAAGAAGCGCTGCGGCGCGACTTGCCGGCGTTCGATTGGGACGGCCAGATCCGTCCGCTGACGGCCGAGATCACGCCGATCGTCGCACCGCATTATCGCCGCGTCTGCGAAATCTTTTGGCAGCATTATCTCGCGCACCCCGCGACGGCGCACGTTCGCGCTTACTACACGCCCGAACAACTCGCGCAGGAGATCGAAACCAGCACCGCCTATATGCGCGCCAAGTTCGAGAATCCGCTGGGCCGCGCGTGGATGGAAATGGCGTGTGCCAATGCGCGCCAATCGGACCGCGCGGGGGTGTCGCTGGCACCGTTGCTCGCGTCGCTGACCGCGGCGTATCAGGAAACGCTGATCATTCTCGCCGATGCCTGCGGTGCCGACACCGCGCGACTGGCGCGCTACGCCGACGTGCTGCAGCGGCTGTCGTTCGTCGAAGCGCATTTGCTCACCAGCTACGTCTCGCAACTGATCGATCACCGGTCGCGCAAGGCCCGGTTGGCGAGTTCGGAGAAATTCCGCGAATCGATCGCCGGGTCGATCGACGCCGCCGCCGAACTCGGCACGCGGATCCGCGCGCAGGCGGGGCGCACCTCGGCATCGGCCAAGGGGATGATCGGCAAGACCAGCGAAGTCGCCGCCGCCGCCGAGCAATCGGCGGTCGCGATGCGCGAAGCCGCGCAGACCGCCGCCGGCCTGATCCGCGCGATCGAGGACGCCCGGACCGAGGTCGAGGCCGCTTCCGAAATCGCCAACCGCGCCTCGAACCAGGCCGGCCAGGCGGTCGGCATGTCCGAAGCCTTGTCCGATCACGCCAAGTCGATCGAATCGATTCTCGGCCTGATCCGCGATATCGCGGGTCAAACCAACCTGCTCGCGCTCAACGCGACGATCGAGGCCGCCCGTGCGGGCGACGCCGGCCGTGGTTTCGCCGTGGTCGCGCAGGAAGTGAAGAGCCTCGCCAACCAGACCGCGCGCGCGACCGACGACATCGCCGCCAAGATCGCCGCGATCCAGTCCGCCACGCGCTCGTCCGTCGACACCAGCGCCTCAATCAAGGCGACCGTCGCCGAAGTCGAGGAATCCGCCGCACGCATTCGCCTCGCGATGGAAGCACAGGCGCAGACCGTCACCGCGATCACCGCGGCGGTCGACGAAACCGCGCTCGCCGCCGATTCGATGGCGCACACCATCGCCACGATCCGCGAGGATACCGAAAGCGTCGCGCGCGAAATGGGCGTGCTGGCGGACGATGTCGGCGACGTCGACGACCGACTCGGCGGCCTGAAGGACGCGGCCGACGATTTCTCGGTGGGCGTGGCGGCGTAGAAAATCCCTCTCCCGTTGGGAGAGGGAGGGAGGCGCGAAGCGCCGGAAGGGTGAGGGCAGCTAACGCGCGGCTCACCCCCTGCCCTCACCCCTCGCTGCTGCGCAGCTCGACCCTCTCCCAATGGGAGAGCGTTTTAGGTAAGCCCCCGCAATGACCAACATCCTCCTGACCGGCAGCAGCCGTGGGATCGGCGCCGCGATCGCTGCGGCCTTGTCCACCACCCCCGATGTCGCCTTCGCCGGCCACGGAACCGCGAGCGGCATCTCCGCCGACTTCGCCGATCCAGTGGGCCCGCGGTACCTGTGGGGTACCGCGCTCGCCCAACTCGGCAGCATCGACGTGCTGATCAACAATGCCGGCGTGTTCGAGGCCAATTCGATCGACCTCGACGATGCCGACTGGGTCGCCGGCTGGGAGCGCACGATGCGGATCAACCTGACCGCCAGCGCCGAACTGTGCCGCTTCGCGATCCGGCACTGGCAGGAGCGCGGCGTCGGCGGGCGGATCGTCAACGTCGCCAGCCGCGCCGCCTATCGCGGCGACAGTCCGGCGCACTGGCACTACGCCGCGTCCAAGGCGGGCATGGTGGCGATGACCAAGAGCATCGCGCGGGGGTATGCGGCCGAAGGCGTCCTCGCCTTCGCGGTGTGTCCCGGGTTCACGATGACCGGGATGGCGGAGGATTATCTCGCGAGCCGCGGCGGCGACAAATTGCTCACCGACATCCCGCTCGGCCGCGTCGCCGATCCCGACGAAGTCGCCAACGCGGTCGCCTATCTGGCGCTCACCGCGCCACCGTCGATGACCGGTGCGGTGATCGACGTGAACGGGGCCAGCTATGTCCGCTGAGGTGGACTCCTGGAAGACTAGTTTCCCGTGCACTCGCGCCGAGGCCGAGGCGATCGACGCGGGCGAGATTGAGATCGACGCGGTGCTGATGACGACCGAGGAGGTCGAGGACGATGTCGAGCGCTGGCGGCTCGATGCCTACACCGAGGCCGAGCCCGATGCGGCGATGATCGCGACGTTGCGCGCACTGGTGCCGAGCGCGAACGCCGCCGATCCGATCATCGAGGCGCTGACTCCCGAGGATTGGGTCGCCATGAGCCAGGAAGGACTCGAACCGATCGCCGAGGGGCGCTTCGTCGTCCACACCAGCGCGCATCCGGTCGCGGCACCGCCCGGCGGCCGCGCGTTCCTGATCGATGCAGGGCGCGCGTTCGGAACCGGGCATCATGCGACGACCTCGGGTTGCCTGAAGGCGATCGACGCGATGGCGGGCGAGACGGTCGCCAGCGTGATCGACATCGGCACCGGCACCGGCTTGCTCGCCTTTGCCGCCGCGCACCTCTGGCCCGACGCGCGGATCGTCGCGACCGATATCGACCCCGCCGCTATTGATGTGACGGGCGAGAACATAGCGGCGAACCAGATCGCGGGAATCGGCCTGATCGTCGCCGACGGTGCGCTCGACCCCGCGATCACAGCGGGGGCACCCTACGATCTCGTCATCGCCAACGTGCTCGCCGGGCCGCTGGTGTCGATGGCGCCCGAACTCGCCGCGATTGCCGCGCCCCGCGCCACGATCCTGCTCGCCGGCTTGCTCGAAACGCAGCGCACGCAGGTGGTCGAGGCCTATGTCGACTGCGGCTGCACGCTGACGAACGCGGAGGTGCGCGGCGACTGGACGATCCTCACGCTGACGGCGGGCGCCGAGCGCTACGTCCCGACCAAGCCGATCGACCCCAAGGGCCGCGACGGCTGGGCGCTGGATATCTAGGCTTTGGAGCGGGCGTAGTCCTGCGTACCGCGCGTGATCACCTCGTCGCCGCCCACGATCTCCGCCACCGAAATATCCGGCTGCGCCTTCAACGCCTCGTAGAGCGGCGCGAAGTCGGTCTCGACGGTCGCGCGGAGCAGTTCGTCGAAGCTCGGGATGACAAAGTAATTCTGCTGGAAATCGTCGATCCGATATTCGGTACGCATCACGCGGGCGAGGTCGAAGCCGATCCGGTTGGGGCTGGGATCGTCGAGCGCGAACTGGCTTTCGGAATAGCTCGATACGATGCCCGACCCGTAGATCCGCAATCCCTCGGGCTCGGCGATCAGCCCGAATTCGACCGTGTACCAATAGAGCCGCCCAAGATATTTGAGCGCCTCCATCCCCATCGCCCGCTGGCCGCCCTTGCCGTACGCCTCGAGGTAGTCGGCGAACACGGGATCGGCGAGCATCGGGACATGGCCGAACACGTCGTGAAACACGTCGGGCTCCTGGAGATAATCGAGCTGGTCGGGGCGGCGGATGAAATTGCCCGCGACGAAGCGGCGATTGGCCATATGGTCGAAGAATACGTCGTCGGGAACGAGCCCGGGGACGGCGATGACTTGCCACCCGGTCAGCTTCGTCAAACGATCCGACAGTTCGGCGAAATCCGGGATGCCCGGCTTCGACAGCTTGAGGACGTCGAGTCCGCGCAGATACGCTTCCGACGCGCGGCCGGGCAGCAGTTTCGCTTGCCGTGCGAACAATGTGTCCCACGTGGCGTGCTCTTCAGTGGTGTAGTGCGACCAGTCCTGCGGAATCGTCCAGTCGGCCGACGCGCCGGGCGGTGGGGAATCGAGGACGTGCGTTTCGGTTGCCATTGAAACCATCTATCACGGGTCCGGTGGTGAAAGAAATCGGTCATGGTTTGCGGCAGATGGGGCGCCGGGCGGCAGTCACGCTGCTCCTGCTGCTGGGCGTGTATGCGACCGCCGGCATGGCCGGCGGCAGTATTCCTGCCAATGCGTCATGGGTGCAGCCGACCGACGGCGTGCGCATCTTCGTCGAGGACAACGGCATCCATACCGGGATCGTCATGCCGGTATCGGCGGCTGGCGTGGATTGGCACGGAACGTTCCCCGCCAGCGACCTGGCCGACCCGCGCTATGCGAATCTCAATCATATCGCAGTGGGCTGGGGCGATCGCGCTTTCTACGTCGAGACGCCGACCTGGGCCGATATCAACCCCCTTGTGGTATCGCGCGCGGCGATCGGCAGCAGCAGAACCGTGCTCCACGTCGAGCATGTTCCCGCGCCGCCAACCGGCAAAGCGGTGCGCGCGATCATGCTGACGCCGGATCAATATCGCCGCCTCGCCGCTTTCATCGGCGGCACGATGGGGACGGGCGGCAAGGTCGCGGGCGGCTACGGACCCAACGACGTGTTCTACCACGCGCGCGGCTCGTACAGCGCGATCGCGACGTGCAACGAATGGACGGGCCGAGCGCTGAGGCACGCCGGCATCCGCGTCGGCGCGTGGACGCCGTTTCCGGCAACCGTGATGGGATGGTTTTAACGCTGCTCCGATCAACAAAAAAACGTCCCGTCTTGGGACGCTCTTACCGCGGCGGCATTGTTTAATAGGGGATTCCTTGTGAACATCTTCTGGCCGCAGCGACCTTCGCTGCACTGCTCGCGGCAGCTCCGGCGGGCGCACAGGTAGTCTACAGCAACGATTTCGATGGCGGCGTCACCACTGGCGGCGGCGTGATCGCCACGACCAACAACGGCAGGGGCGTCGGGACCGCGACTGGCGGCACCTGGAACGCCAACGGCTGGAAGAACAACTTCCTGATCAACGCCTCGGTCAATCCAATCACCACCACCGAGTTCGCCATCTCCGGGATTGGCGCGCACACGTCGATCTCGCTCGGCGGTGTGCTCGGCATGCTCGACAGCTGGGATTCGACCAACGGCAGCCCGGCACCCGACCTTCTTCAGGTTCTGATCGACGGCAACGTCGTCGCTAACTTGACGGCGGCGAATGCCAGCGGCTCGA
>JBDSWC010000014.1:0-39318 GCA_039926845.1 Sphingomonas sp.
CCGCCCGAAATGACGATGTTGAACCGGCACGCGCCCGCGATCTTGAGGCAGGTCGCCATCTTGGTCGACATCGATCCGAACCCGGCCATCATGTCGAGCGTGATCGGCTTATCGGAGAATTTACGAATCGAGATCGCGGTGCCGCGCAGCGACAGCGGCGGGACGATCACGTTGACGCGAGAGCCGTCCTTCAGACGGGCGTCGGCGAGCGGCGTGGTCTGGTCGACGCGGCGACCGACCGAGTTGCAGATGCGCTGCGCGATCTGGAACAGATGCTCCTCGTCGCGGAACTGGATCTGCGCGAGTTCGAGCTGGCCCTTGCGTTCGACGAAGGTCTGGTCGGGACCGTTGACCATGATGTCGGAGATGTTCGGGTCTGCGAGCAGCTCCTCGAGCGGCCCGAGCCCGAGCAATTCATCGACCAGCACCTTTTCCAGCGCGAACTGTTCGCGGCGGTTGAGCGTCAGTTTCAGTTCGGCGAGCACTTCGCCGATGATCGGGCGGAATTCCTCGGCCAGCTCGTCCTTGTTGAGCGTGGCGGCGGCTTCCGGATCGACGCGCTCGAGCAGGCGCGGCAGCACCTGTTCCTTGATCTTGTGAACCGACGCCTCGAAGCCTTCGGCGCGCGAGCTGCCGGAATCGGCACTGGCGTTCTGGCGATCGGCGAGGCGCTGCATCGCGTCGAGCGCGACGCCGGGCATGTTGCCCTGCGGCGCGTCCGAATCGGCGCCGGAAGGATCGACGGGAAGCGGCGGAAATTGTTCCGCGACATCGGGCTCGGACCGTGCCGGGCTTCCGCCCTGCATCGGCTTGGCGACGCCGAACGCCGGCCGTCCGGCCGACGACCCCGCGCCCGTTCCATTGCGGCGCCCAAACGCGCTCATGCCATCGATCCCTTCATAGTCGGGACCGTTGTTAGGGGCGAAGCTTTGACAATTTACTAACCAACGTGCGCCGCGGGAAATCAGGCGGCGATCGTCTCCAGCTTCTCGCTGGCTTCCATCCAAGCCGCCTCGGCCGCGTCGATCCTCGCTTCGATCTCCGCGCGCTGCTTCATCAGGTCGGTCATCGTCAGCTTGGCAAACTTGGCATCGGCGCTCGAAGGGTCGAACATCGCGCGGTCGATCGCGCTGCGCTCGGCGTTGAGCTTCGCCAGCTGGTCTTCCGCCGCCTTGGCCGCCTTGCGCAGGCCCTGGCTCGCCTCGCGCGCTTCGGCGGCGGCGCGCCTCGCGTCCTTCTTGTTGAGCTTGGAGACCTCTTTCGCCGTGTCCGACGCGTCCTTGGCGAGCACGAACGCGATATAATCGTCGAGGCTGCCGTCGAATTCCTTCGCGGTGCCGGCATCGACCAGCACCAGCCGGTCGGCGGTCATCTCCAGCATGTGGCGGTCGTGGCTGACGATCACCACCGCGCCGGTATATTGATTGAGCGCCTGGATCAGCGCCTCGCGCGCATCGACGTCGAGGTGGTTGGTCGGCTCGTCGAGGATCAGCATGTGCGGCGCGTCGCGGGTGATCAGCGCCAGCGCGAGCCGCGCGCGCTCGCCACCCGACAATTTGCCGACCTTGGTCGTCGCCTTGTCGCCCGAAAAGCCGAACCGGCCGAGCTGGCCGCGCACCGCGCCGGGCGTCGCGCCCTTCATCTGCACGGTCATGTGCTGGAGCGGGGTTTCGTCGGTGTCGAGTTCCTCGACCTGATACTGGGTAAAGTATCCGACGCGCATCTTGCCCGATGCGTTCATCGCGCCGTCCATCGGCATGAGTTGCGCCGCGAGCAGGCGCGCGAGCGTGGTCTTGCCGTTGCCGTTGCGGCCCAACAGCGCGATGCGGTCGTCGGGATCGAGCCGCAGGTTCAACCGGCTCAGAATCGGCGTGTCGCCATAGCCGACGCTCGCGAGGTCGAGCGTGATCAGCGGCGGGCGCAATTCGGCGGAACTCGGAAAGTCGAAGCTGAGCGACGGGTCATCGACCAGTTCGGCGATCGGCTGCATCCGTGCCAGCGCCTTGGCGCGGCTCTGCGCTTGCTTGGCGGTCGAGGCGCGGGCCGAGTTGCGCGCGACATAGTCCTGCAACTTCTCGCGCTCGGCCTGCTGCTTCTGCCGCGCCGAGGCGATCTGTGCCTGGCGTTCGGCGCGCTGGCGTTCGAACGAATCATAGCCGCCGGGATAGAGCCACAATTTACCGCGCTCGAGGTGGAGGATGTGGTCGACCACGTTGTTGAGGAAATCGCGCTCGTGGCTGACGATCAGGATCGTCGCCGGATAGGATTGCAGGAAGTCCTCGAGCCACAGCACCGCTTCGAGGTCGAGGTGGTTCGACGGCTCGTCGAGCAGCAGCAGATCCGGCTCCGAGAACAGCAGCGAGGCGAGCGCGACGCGCATTCGCCATCCGCCCGAAAAGCTGTCGAGCGGGCGATGCTGCGCGGGTTCGTCGAACCCCAGCCCGACCAGGATCCGCGCGGCGCGCGACGGCGCCGAATGGGCATCGATCGCGTTGAGCCGCTCGTGGATCTCGCCGAGCCGGTCGGGGTCGTGGCTCGTCTCGCTTTCGTGCATCAGCGCGGCGCGTTCGACGTCCGCAGCGAGCACCGTCTCGAACGGTGTCGCCTGACCCGCGGGCGCTTCGTGCGCGATATAGCCGAGGCGGCTGCCGCGCGGCATGTCGGCGCTGCCGGTGTCGGGGTCGAGCGCGCCCGCGATCACCTTTACCAGCGTGGTCTTGCCAGCGCCGTTGCGACCGATCAGCCCGACGCGGCTCTTCGGCGGCAGTTTCGCGGTGGCGCCGTCGAGGATCGTCCGTCCGCCGAGGCGGACCGTAATGTCGGAGAGGGAAAGCATGGCGCGCAGCCTGTAGGGGAGGCGGGCAGTCGCCGCCACCCCTCATGGCAGCGGGGCATAACGGTATCGTTTTGGGATGATGCGGACCTTCGCCGGGATGACGGTTGCGGCGCGCGGGTCTATGGGGCGGCACATGATCGACCTCGCAATTCTCTACGAACACCCCCAATGGTTTGCGCCTCTGTTCGCCGCGCTCGACCGTTGCGGCATCAATTACGCGGCGTTCGGACCCGAAGGTAACTGGAGCCCTGGCTATGGCGCGATCCCCGCGCCCGTCGTGTTCAACCGCATCGCCATGTCGAGTTTCCTGCGCGAGGAAGAGCATCCGATCTTTCACGCGATGGCGCTGCTCGACCATTGGCGGCGGTCGGGCGCGCGGGTGATCAACGGCGCCGACGTGATGGCGATCGACGCGTCGAAGGCGCGGCAGCTCGCGCTGATCGCATCGCTGGGACTGGCGATTCCCGAAACCCGCGTCGTGCATCGCATCGCCGACGTCGAGGTGGCGGCCGCCACGCTGACGTTTCCGCTGATCGTGAAGGCCAATGTCGGCGGGTCGGGCGCGGGGATCGTCAAGTTCGACAATATGGCGCAGCTGTGCCGGGCGGTGGACAATAAAGAGCTACCCAAGAGCATCGACGGCGTGCTGCTGGTGCAGGATTACGTCCCGGCGCGCGACGGCAAGATCATGCGGATCGAAACGCTCGACCGCAAATTCCTCTACGCGATCGAGATCGCGGGCGGCGGGTCGTTCGACCTGTGCCCGGCCGATGCCTGCGTCATCGGGTCGGGGATCACGATGGAAGCGGTCGAACCCGACCAGATGCTGATCGACGCGGCCGAGCGGATCGCGGAGGAAATGCGGCTCGACGTTGGCGGGATCGAAGTGATGATCGACGACCGCGACGGAACACCGCGCTTCTACGACATCAACGCGCTGTCCAATTTCGTCGCAAACCCGCTCGATGTGCTCGGCTGGGATCCGCACGACAGACTGGTCGACTTTCTCGACATGGTCACCGCCAAGAGCTTTGCCTAAGAGGCGATATGCGATTCGGATATTGGATGCCGGTGTTCGGAGGTTGGCTCCGCAACGTGCCCGACGAGGGGATGGCGGCGAGCTGGGATTACACCAAGCGGCTGACGCAGCGGTCCGAACAACTCGGCTACGACCTTACGCTGATCGCGGAGCTTAACCTCAACGACATCAAGGGCGTCGAACAGCCCGCGCTCGACGCCTGGTCGACCGCGGCGGCGCTGGCGGCGGTGACCGACAGCATCGAGCTGATGGTCGCGGTGCGGCCCAATTTCCACCATCCCGCCTTGTTCGCGAAGGCGGCGGCGAACATCGACCGTATTTCGGGTGGGCGGCTCGCGCTCAACGTCGTGTCGTCGTGGTGGGCGGACGAGGCCAAGCAATACGGCTTGCAGTTCGACCAGCACGACGACCGCTACGCGCGGACCGAGGAATGGCTGACGGTGGTTGACGGGCTGTGGACCGAGGAGCGGTTTTCGTTCGAGGGCAAGTTCTACCAGACCGACAATGCGATCTGCAGCCCTAAGCCGGCCAAGCGCCCGACCGTCTATGCCGGCGGCGAGAGCGAGAAGGCCAAGGCGATGATCGCCGCGCAATGCGACGCCTATGCCATGCACGGCGATCCCGTAGAGGCGATCGCGCCCAAGATCGCCGACATGGCGGCGCGGCGCGAGGCGGCGGGCGGCGTCCCGATGCAGTATGGCATGGCGGCTTATGCCATCGTCCGCGATTCGGAAGCCGAAGCGCAACGCGAGCTCGAGCGGATCACGACCGTCAGCGACTTGCCCGCGGGCTACGACAATTTCGACCAATGGCTGTCAGGCACGCAGCTCGAGCGCGAGCTCAAGATCCAGGAATATTCGGTGTCGAACCGCGGCCTGCGCCCGAACCTGATCGGCACGCCCGAACAGCTCAAGGAGCGGATCGCCGAATATGAGGAGGCCGGGCTCGACTTGCTCCTGCTCCAGATGAGCCCGCAGACCGAGGAAATGGAACGCTTCGCCGCGCAGGTGATGAACTAGCCGACGCTGCGGCTCGCGGTCGTCCCGAACGGCTCTAGCATCTCGATCACCCGGTCGGGCAGTGCGACGGGATCGAACGGTTTGCCGATCACGCCTTGCGCGCCCGCCGACCGATAGCTGCGCTCTATATCGCTCGCCCGCGGCGACAGGATCAGTATCGGGATTGCAGTCGTCGCCGACCATTGCCGCATGGTCGCGACCAGCGCGCCGGCGCTCATGTCCGACAACTTCATGTCGAGCAGAATCACGTCGAACCGCGCGATCCCGCGGCGCAGCGTGTCGGCGGCGTCGAGCCGCGACACCGCGGACACGGTAAATTGGGGGTGCAGGTCGAGCGACAGCGCGACGATCGCGCGGGTATCGGGATCGTCGTCGACCAGCAGCGCGTGGATCGTCATGCCGCCCATGCCCGCGTCGCCGCGCGCACGCTGGACAGTCCGCCGCGAGTCACGATCAGATGGTCGATCAAGGTGATGCCGAGCGCGTCGAGTGCGGCTTCGAGCGCGATCGTCTGGGCGATGTCGGCGCGGCTGCTTTCGCGCAGGCCCGAGGGATGGTTGTGCGCGACGAGGACGTTCATCGCGCCCACTTCGAGCGCGCGCGCCGCGATCGTACGGATGCAGAACGGCGTGTCGCTCGGCGTCCCACTAGCATGCAGTTCGTCGGTGATCAGCCGGTCATAAGCGTTGAGATAGAGGATGCGGACATGCTCGTTGGCCTCGTCGGCGAGGTGCACCATCAGATAGTCGCGCAGCGTGCGCGAATCGGCGAGAACGGGCCGCCGGTCCAGGTCGGCGCGGGTGGTGTCGCGCAGCGCTTGCCTGACCGCCTGGAGCAAGGCGACGATCCGCGGGTCGCCCGCGGCGCGGAGCTGCCGCCCGGGCCGCGCCGCGAGCAGCAGCGGCAGCGAGCCGAATTGGTCGATCAGCGCGCCGGCGAGCGCTCCCCGGTCGGTCAGCCCGGCGGCGGCGAGGAGTTGCTCCAAGACGGCTCTGGCCCCAGCCGTTTCTCCCGGTTGCGGTGGCGCAGGGTGCCAAGCAGCAGCAGGATCAACATCGGATAGGCCCAGACGACCGCGCTGATCCAATAGATGATGTGCGGCATATCGCGGTCCGCCAGCTTGAGAAGCTGTCCGATGATCTGGAGTAGCTGCATCGCCGCAATGGCGATCGGCCAATAACGATTGGCGCGTAGCGCAACGACCAGAAGCACGCCGAACATCACCACGTCGACCGCGAATATCCCGAACTGCATTCCCTGCCAGCTGTCGCCCGAATACAGCGCCGAACTCAGCGGCGCGGCGACGAGGAAGATGATCGCGACAAAACGCTCGGGCTGTCCGCCACGCCATAAGGCATAGCCGCACACCCCGAGCCATAACACGATAAATAGGACGGCGATCATTGCTGCTCATGCCGACCATCTCAGCCGTCCCTCGTCAAGTCGATTAGGCAGCCACCCGGAGCGGTGTTCGGGCCAGCTTTGCTTCCTCGGCTTGCAGGCAGGGCCAAAGCGGGCCCCATTGCTCTGCGGTTGCGCCGAGCATCTTGGCGGTGCGGCCATATTCGCGGTGCGCCTCGCCGAGCAGGCGGCGGCTGTCGACATGCGCGGTCAGCGCTTCGGTTAGCTTAACGAGCGCGGGTTGCGCCATCGCCGCGGGCAGTCTGGCGTCGCCATAGGTCTCGACCGTCGTCGCGACCAGCTTCGACAATTTGACGATCGAGCTGTCCATGTCGCGCTCGGCGGCGAGGACCGCGGCCGAGACCGTCAGGATGGCATCGTAGAGGGGATGGCTTTTCGGGTCGACGCGCATAGAGCCTCCATCGCGCCGGCCGCGAAGCAGGGCGCTTGCTAAAGGGAATGCGGCGTCAGTGAGAGAGCGAACGGATGAACGTCGCCAGGCCGTAAAGGGCACCGACCCCGGCGCTGACCGCGAAAAAGGCAAAGCCTATGATCACGGTGGCGGCCAGAATCAAAACCCCCCTGGACGCAGTCGACAAGTCACTCGGTCTCGCCCCTTCGATCACGTCGCGGAGCATACCGGCCCAGCCGGTCCGCGCCGAAACGTCGCCGAAGCGCCGCTGATCGAGGACGGCGTCCTTTAGGGAAGGGGAGAAACTGCCGCCCTCGATCGCTGTCGACCATGAGGGGTGTCGCGATGCCGCAGCCAGCCCGAGATTTTCGTATGCGAGATTCTGGGGGTCGGTTTTTTGGGGCGTGAGACCGGCTTCGTACTCGGCAAATAGCAACGCCGCATGCTTGCGGTCGCGCGCGCCGAGCTTGACCTTCGCCGTGCCGAGATAGGCGTCGACCGTGCCCGTCGCGATGCCCAGATCGCGCGCGATCTCGCCCGACCCCTGCAGCGCACGCACGCCGCGCAGGCAGTCGCGCTCACGTGGCGTCAAGGAGGAGAAAGCGGAGTCGTCCATAAGCCGAGTTAAACCATCTTTTGCCGGCGAATCACAGCGGGTATCGATTGATCTCCGGCAAGCCTGCGCGTTCGCACCGCCCCGGTCGGGGACGATCGGTCGATCCTGTCGAGTGTTCTGGTGAACGCGCCGCGGCAAAGCCGCGTCGTCAGCCGGCGCGTTGCGCCGCTGGCCGTTCGCGAATTGTGGTAGCAATAGCGGGGCTATTGCAGCCCAATTCGCGAAATGGTCGGGGCGACAGGATTCGAACCTGCGACCCCCACACCCCCAGTTTGAAATTCGGGTCTACAGAATAGATGTAGGCAGATGGTGCTAGCACATTCTACCATGACAAATCAGTATTTTAACTCCTTGCTAGTGTGATGTAGTATATCCTAACTGTTCCTAGAGTGCTAGCATAGCGCTAGCACGAGCCAACGGAGCAGGTGATGGCGAAGCTGACAAAGTCGTTCGTGGACAAGGTGCCGCCGCCCGCGTCGGGGTATGACATCCACTGGGATGACAAGGTTTCTGGTTACGGGTTGCGCGTCACCGCTAGCGGAGTGCGCAGCTTCGTTGCGCAAGGTCGCGTCAAGGGTAAAGCGGTGATCACCACCATCGGTCGCTTCGGGCTGTATACCGAGGAGCAGGCACGCACCAAGGCGCAGAAGGTGTTGCAGGGGATGCGCGAGGGGATCGACCCGCGCGACACAAAGAAGAACGATGAGGCGATGACCACGACGCTCGGGCAGGTGCTAGAGGCCTACACCTCGCGCCCCGGTCGGTTGAAGGAAAGCACCAAGGCGGAGATGACCCGCCACGTTAATAAGGTGTTCGCCGCATGGAAGGACCAGCCAATCGCTGCAATCACCGAGGACGATGTGCGCAAGCGTCACCGCGAGATGGCGACCGTAGGGTTACGCGGCAAAGCCGCCCCCGGTCAGGCGCAAATCGCCATGGTCACGCTACGCACGCTCATCAACTTCGCCAGCCGCCGCTATAAGCGCGCGAACGGGTCGCCGCTCATCACGCACAATCCCGTCCACGCTCTCAAGGACGACTGGGTCGAGTTTAAGCCGCGCACCCGCGACATTGACGAGGTTAAGGTCGGGGCCGCGTGGCATGCTCTGATGGAGGCGCGTGCGAACCCCAAGAACCCCGACGCGCTCGCGGGTATCGACATGGCGCGCTTCCTGATGCTGACTGGCGCACGGAAGAACGAGGCTGCGGAACTGACATGGGACCGCGTGCATCTTGATGATGACCCGGCGAAATGCTGGTGGCACCTGCCTGACCCGAAGAACAAGAACCCGGTGTGGCTACCGCTGTCGTCGCAGGCGGTCGCGCTGCTCAAGTCGCTCAAACGGGTAAACGACAACGCGCACGTCTTCCCGTCGCGAAGCAAAACCGGTCATATCACCGACACACGCGCGCCGTTGGAGCGCATCAGCAAGGCAGCGGGAACGACTCTGTCAGCCCACGACCTGCGGCGAACGTTCGTTTCGATAGGGGTAGCCACACTAGGCATCGACTTGCACAAGCTAGAGCTTCTGACGAACCATGTCCCGAAGGGCATCACCGCCAAGCACTACCTGCAAACGTCCAAACTCCAATACCTCTATCCGGAGATGCAGCGCATCAGCGACTGGATCGATCAGCAGGCGGCGATTGCGGCCAGCAAGAACGTTGTGCAACTGCGGCCCGCTGGGGCAGCGTAGCACCGACTCTCGCGCTGCGCTGGTATTGGGGCAGTCGCGTGGCGATGGCGCACCACGCGACTGCGTAAGCCGCGTGGTGCCGCGTGGGGATGGGGCGGCTGGAGTTGAACCAGCACCTCTCCAGGTGTAAGATCGCGTTGCAACACGACGACCAGTACTTCGCTGACCCGAAGGCCACCCAGAGCGCTCTTCCGTGAGCTACGCTCCCAAACTCTCCTTTCCCGCAAGCTGATGGGAAAGATTGATGTCCTTTGCCAGGCGCGCGGCCAGCGGAGTGAACTGGTAGGTGCGGCGCTTGCCGTCACGATATTCAAGAAATTCGCGGTCAATCAGACCTGCCTTGACCATCTTCTGGGTCGAGCGCTGAACAGTCCGCTTCGCGACCCCCATCCGGCTGGCGATAGTGGCGGAGCGCGGAAACACGGCGCGCGCAGGATCCCACCAATGTGCGAGCAGATTGATTAGCACGACCATATCGGTCGCGGTCAGCTTCAACTTCGTCTGCAAGCGAAGCAGCGTCATCGGGATTGCCACGAACCCCGACCCCTCGGTCACAGCGCCCTGCCATTTGTCCTTGATGGTAACGGGCAGCGGCTCGGTATCATCCGACCCATGTAATTCAGAGGTGATTTTCTCACTCAAAGGCTGATCGTCGAAGGACATGGGCCGGCTTTAAGCATATATTAAAAGAGTTGAATAGGGGTCTATCTAATGGGTGACGCCTGTGACGCTTTTTGTGTTGCGATAAGCGCGCACGATCGTTACAGCTACCAACATCGCCCACAGTCTGGGCGCATCGCGCCACATGGGGCGCGCCCGTGAGGAAAATACCAGAAACGCAAGCCGGTGGAGCAAGGGTGAAATTCCCCTAGGACCCGGACACCCCCGGAATGGCGGGGACGCAGGTGACCACTGCGATCAACTCAAATCTCAAGGTCACCGCTATGAATCCCGATATGAACTGCGACCAGTTATGTGAGCTGTTCGGCTACACGCCCACCGGGCGCCCTCTAGACACGAAAGCCGTCGCTGACTTGCTCGGCGTCCACCCCGCCACCGTCGATCACTATCGCCTTCGCGGCGAGGGGCCGCGCTTCTTCAGCCCGCCCGGCACGCGGCGGGTCTGGTATGCGGAACGCGACGTGCTGGCTTGGATGGCTTCGGGTGCGAAGCAGAACACCAGCAAGGTGGCTTGAGCGATGAAAAACGATAAGTCGGCAATAACTTTGCACACGTTGCGAAAAATCGGAGAGGGGCCGGGGGCCGAGGCACTTCCCCTTCATGGGGAGGGGGAGGCCCGTGGCTGATCTATCAAACCTGATGCCAGTGCGGGTCCTCGTAAACGATCCGAACGAGACGCCTGAACAGCTAGCGAAGCGGCAGGAGATAGCGCGTAGCAGCCCTTACGCTGACAAGAGCGCGCTTGTTAGCTTTGCCGCCAGCTTCTTTGAGGAGATAGAAAGGCGCGCCGATCAAATCAGCCCGGTGAAGCTGGACGGTCCTATCCGGCTAGACGAGTGGAACAACGCGCGAGCCGCGCCACGTGCCATCGTACATCGGTGGTTCTACGAAGACGTAGGATGCTTCATCGCGCCGGGCGGGACGGGCAAGACGACGCTGCTTCTGTTCCAGCTTATCCATATCGTGTTGGGCTTGGCGCTGTTCGGGCATGAAGTCATGGCACCCGGCCCGGTTGTGTTAATCACCGCGGAGGACAGTCGCGAGACGTTGATCGCTCGCCTACGGCTTATGTGCTTCCAGCTCCAGCTCACCGAAGATCAGATGCGTGTCGTGCGTGAGGACGTGATCATCACCGACGTGTCAGGCAAGGGAATCAAGCTTACCACGGTAGAGAAGGACGTGGTGATGCCCAGCCCGACGTTGGATCGCCTGGTGGTGGAGATTGGACTACTTTGCCCGTCTTTGGTGGTCGTTGACCCGATGGTATCGTTCGGGGTTGGCGAGAGCAGGGTGAATGACGCCGAGCAAGGTATGATCGACGCAGCGCGGCGCATCCGCAATGTCGCCAAGTGCGGCGTCATCTATGTTCACCACACAGGTAAGGAGAATGCCCGCAACAGTACGCTGGATCAGTATAGCGGCCGTGGCGGCAGTGCGCTCGCGGACGGTTCGCGAACGGTCCACGTGCTGCAGCGAGTGGATGCGGACCCTTGGACGCAGGCAACTGGCGACGTGCTGCAAGAGGCGGAGTCGGGGTTTGTATTGGCGAGACCCAAGATCACGTGGGCGGAGCCGCAACCCGACATTTACATCAAGCGGCAGGGATACGTTTTCACGCGGTTTGCGCTGGTGGGTGCGAGTGAGGGCGCGAAGACCGTCAATACTATCAACGACAACAAGATTTGGCAGTTTCTCAAGGACGAATTCCTCAAGGACATCAAGCACACGCAAAACTCCACCGAGGATGCCAAGGTATTGCCACAGAAGGCGACTCGGCAGGCGATAGAACGGCTCATCAAGGACAACCGACTGTCCTACGAAGAACTGGGCACGGGCGGTCGAGGTGGTGCGCGGCAATTTCTTCGCCCGATTGACCTTCCGACAACCACATGAGCTAGTTTGGTGCGTTGCTGCGTTATTGGTGCGTTTTGCCGCGTTTACCACACCAAGAACAAGGGTACGCACGCAACGCATTTAGCTGCGTTGCTGCGTTAGTCCCTATAGCGCAACGCACCAGCAAAGCGGTTCTCATTCGCGCTACCATATCGCTGCAAAGTGCTTTGGTGCGTTAAAGCGTGGTCACTTCTGTTGGCCGGGCAAGTCGGTTAGCATTCGCTCGGGAGGGGTGACATGGCACTCGTAGTTATAGCGCTTTGGATTGGTTCAGCGGTTGCAGGCTGGTTCACGTTCTGGCCGTGGCTGATCGTGCCTGTGGCGGTGATCTGCGTGCACATGATGCGCGTCTCCGCTCAAATGCGCGCTGCTCGGGAACGGAACGGAATACCAGTCTCGGGCAGACCGGGCACCTCAATGACAGGCGCGAACGTCCAGTTGATTGTCGTCACCCTCGTTCAACATGCCGCTATATTCGGAATTGCCACCGGTGTGCATTGGATCGCAGGCTAGTCACCGGCCTTGGCAGTAAGCGCTAACCTGTTGCGCGAAGCCCATGTCGCCTGTGTTCAATGACTCACGTGTCGCCGTTGCGCAGTCGCCGGTCTTCAGCGCTTTCCGGACGCGGGAGCGCGCGCGGTTCTCGCGGAAGGTCTGGACGAAGTTTGCGATGCCGTTTGCCGCGCCGCCATTGTTGTAGGATGACTGCGGCTGCGAACCGCCCATGCTTGAGCAGTTGACGGTGTTTCCGACGCGATTACAGTTCGTGATTGTGCCGTCCGTGCTCATGCAATTCACGAACGGCCCGCTGCCGGTGCAATTCGTGAACTGTGCCGTCGCTGGTGTGGCTATCAAGATAGCTGTGGCGACCGCCAAAATCGTCCGCATCTTCATTCTCCCTTGCCTGCGCCATAGCGACCAATCGGTAAGGGAATGCGCATCGCGGCGGTAAACAGCGCATTCACGTTTAGCCATAAGCTTAGCCGCGCAGCGCCGCCCGCTGGTGCGTGCACACATGGTGTCGCCACCCAAGTTAGCGGCAGCGCAAAGTCACCCTGTAATCGCCCGACGCAATGCTCGCGCACCATCGACCCTCAAACACGTAGTGTGCGGGTGAAGTGAACTAACTAATTGTTTTTGTTGCGGAACTACGGCGCGACTCCCTAGCGTATAGCCCAGTGCTAGCCGTATCCAACCTTTAGGGGGGCAATATGTCCGATAACATCGACACCAGATTTTCCCCGGCTTTACATCCGGAAAATGTAAGAGGCATCGACGGTTACGATGACGAGACGCGCAGCTACCTAGCTCCGACCGAGGAAGCGTTCACCGCCGCCTATACCGGCATCACGGCGGTGTGGGACACGCGCGCGGTCCTCGATAAAGATACGTCGCGCAATGACGACGCGAAGGTTCTCCAGCTGGACGCGCTAGCGGGCAAGCAACTCCTGCACATCACCAGCACGTTCGACAGGGCACGTGGCAACCTCGTCAAAGCCATCGACGGTATCGAGCGCGAGCTTACCGCGCCGGTGCAGTCCCGCGCCGGTGTAGCCGTTGCGGGTGAGATCAGGTCATATTGCAATGCGCTGCCCACCGACAAGCAACTCGGCTTCATCGAGCGCGCGATTAACAGCGGTGACGAGACGACTATCGGAGCGCTGCTCGGTGCTCCGCCGTATCTATCTGGCCTGACCCCCGAGATGCAGCAGGCGTGGACGAAGATATATCGCGAGAAGAATATGCCCGACAAGGCGAAGCGCTTGCGAGCGATGCAGGGTGCTGTTGACATGATCGAGCAGCGGGCGGGGCTGGTCTTCAGCGCTCTCGAGAAAGCGGTCGGTGCGCCCCGGCACAAGATTCAGCGCCTCCGCGAAGCGTCAACCGCTGCTGAGAAGGCTCTTATCATGGCGCAGCCTTGATCCGACCGTGATCCGAACAATCAGAGGTGTGGTAAATGACTGAGGCCCAGCCCGTCGAAACGCCGGAGTGGCTTGCCGGATGGACGCCCGAAAAAGCGAAAAGCGAAAAAACGCGACCCCCAGGAAACCCGAATTGGCAGCGAGGCATGGCGTCGCCCAATCCAGCTGGTCGCCCCAAGGGTATCGTTGATCGCCGGATGCAGATTGCCCAGCGGATGTTCGACAGTGCGGACGGCATCATTGATGCGATGGTCGAGCAAGCGCTGGAAGGGGACACTTCCGCCGCCAGCTTGATTCTTGCGAGGGTCTTGCCGAGCCTCCGCGCTCAATCGGAGCGGGTGCAGTTCGATTTCGATGCCGGTGCCCCAATCAGTCAGCAGGTTGAACAGGTGCTCGATGCGATCGCGTCCGGCATCCTAGCGCCCGATCTGGGCAAGCAGATTATCGAGGCAGCACAGTCGCTCGCCGCAATCCGCGCAACCGAGGATTTGGAAGCGCGCATCATCACCCTAGAACAGAGGCAGGTGTAGCGATGACAGCATATCCTATCGGAAGAAACATGGTCGCGGCGTTGGACCCGCTGCCCGGCGACCATATGATTGAGTTTCGCCACGGCCAGTGCTGCACGCTGCTCCCCATTGAGAAGTATGGCGAGGTGACGGAATTCGCGAAATCGTTGGCTTCCGAATTTTCGCACCCGCTTCATATCGTTCCGGTCAGCCCCTCGGACCTCCTCAATTCCCCTCTCCACGGCCCCCGGCTGGAGAACGGCCTCGCCACCATGACGGACCAGCAGCGCGGTGAGCTTCGTCGGTGCGTGGTCAACGGCATGTGCGAGGTGATGAGGGACTGCCCTGACGAGCAGGTCCGTCGGGAAGCCTACGACGTGCTCAAGACCATGAAGGTGATTCGGCCATGAGGGACGACAATCTGGAACCGGAGAACAGCCCGGTGAAGCACACCATCACCAAGGCGGACCATGACCGCATCCGCGCTGCCTACTTCGAGTCGAAGGCTCAGGCTCAGGCTGAGATGGACTATGTCGATGCTCAGGGCGTCCGGCTCCGCGCGGAACACGAGCAGCACTAGGACGGTGGTCGCCATCCGTTCGATGCAGCGACGTATCGCTCGCCTGGGTCGGAAGCGACAGTCACCAATCGAGAAAGCATGCGGGTCGTGGGAGACTTTCACTGACCTGCTCGTCAACGACCCGTCACTGGACCAGCGGGATATCGTAGATATTTATTGGGCGGTGAAGGCGTGGCATGACGAACCCGGCACATGGGTTGTGCTATGACCGCTAACGACCCACTTGCGGACATCGGTCGCGCGCTGCAGCAAGAGGTATGGTCGCAACAGTTATTCGGGAATCTCGTCACCAGGCCTTGATCAGACTGGCGGGTTGCGTCGCGTTCGCTTGCATGGGCATCTGGGCCGCTCAAGTCGTTCCAAACAGCATAGAAGATGCATTCCTGTATCTTTCCGCTGCCGCTTTTGTTGTTTTGGGAGTCCGCTATCTATGGACTGTTTGCTGTCCCGGAACGCTGACGATCGATCCTGAAGGCCTCACGCAAGATCTCGGGTGGCGGAGGCGGCACTGGGCCTGGAATGAAATAGACCACGCCGAACGTGTTCGCACTCCGGGCAACCTTGCCAGCGCTTATGTTATCTATCCGCACGCTGGTGGCCGCTTCCGCCTCTTCGGCTGGAGGGTTTCAACAGACGAACTGCAGCGGAAGATTGAGACATATCTCCAATCCTGATGTCGGCTTCCCACCAATATCAGACATTCGCTCGACGTGCACTCGGACGCTGCCGCGATTCGCACTCTATGCGGCTAGTATAGTGCTAGCACGACCCAAAAGAGCGGCTGCTAGCACCGCGAGGTGCTAGCATAAGCTATTGAAATAATGTAGAATAATTGGTCGGGGCGACAGGATTCGAACCTGCGACCCCCACACCCCCAGTGTGATGCGCTACCAGGCTGCGCTACGCCCCGACCGGTCCCGGCGCCGGCGGCGTCGGGAAGCGGGGGCCTCTAAGCCGTCGTGAGCACCGATGCAAGCATGGGTCACGCGATGTTGCGCGCGCGCGTGCATGATGATAGCGCGCGGCGCTTGACGCTGGCCCGCCCGTTTCGGGCAATGCCGCACGCCTAAGTTCAGGACACCATGCTCATTCCCCCCGCTTACGCACAGGCCACCGGCGCCGCCGGTTCCAGCTCCGATTTGGGCGGCCTGGCCTCGACCTTCCTGCCGCTCATCCTCGTCTTCGTCGCCTTCTATTTCCTGATGCTGCGCCCGCAGCAGCGGCGGGTGAAGACGTTGCAGAACGCGATCGCCAACCTGAAGAAGAACGACCAGGTCGTCACATCGGGCGGGATTCTCGGCAAGGTCGTCAAGGTCGACGATCAATATGCCGAGATCGAGATCGCGCCGACCGTCAAGATCAAGGTGGTGCGTGCGACGATTAGCGAAGTGCTGAGCCCGACGTCGGCCAAGCCGGCGAACGACTGATGCTCGATTTCCCGCGTTGGAAGGTCTGGTCGATCATCGGCTTCCTGGCTGCGTTGTGCGCGCTCGCCATCCCCAGCTTCCTCCCCGAAAGCACGGTCAAGAACTGGCCGTTCCATCCCCGCATCAACCTGGGGCTCGACCTCGCGGGCGGCAGCTACCTGCTGCTCGAGGCGAACACCGACGATCTGATCACGTCCCGGCTCGGCCTGAAGAAGGCTGAAGTCGCGACCGACATGCGCCGCGCCAAGATCGGCATCGGCGATATCTCGACCGATGGCGGCAAGGTCACCTTCATGCTGCGCGACATCGGCCGCTTGGAGGATGCCCGCCAGCTCCTGTCGCAGAAGACCAACGGCGTCGCCAACACCGGCCAGCGCGACTGGGACATCGCGGTCATCAATTCGTCGACTTTCGTGGTAACCCCGACCAAGGCCGGGATCGAGGCGGCGATCGACAGCGCGATGGACGGCGCGACCGAGGTCGTCCGCCGCCGCATCGATTCGCTCGGCACGCGTGAGCCGACCATCATCAAGCAAGGCTCGACCCGCATCGTCGTCCAGGTGCCGGGTTTGCAGGATCCCACCGCGCTCAAGGCCTTGCTCGGCAAGACCGCGAAGCTCGAGTTCAAGCTGGTCGATACGCAGGCCGATCCCGCGCAATTGGCCAAGGGCATCGCGCCGATCGGCGACCAATTGCTGCCTTATCCAGGCGTGCCCTACGCCGCGCCATATATAGGGCGCCTTGCCCAGCCGATGAGCTTCACCAGCGAGCGCAAGCCGGTTTGGCCGGTTGGCACACCGGTGATCGCGGTGCGCGACGAAGCGATCATCACCGGCAGCGACTTGACCGACGCCCGCGCCGAAACCGATTCGGAAAACCCCGGCGGATGGGTGGTCGGCTTTCAGTTCAATTCGCAGGGCGGACGCAATTTCGCGAAGACGACGCAGGCCAACGTCGGCAAGCCGTTCGCGATCATCCTCGACAATAGCGTCATTTCGGCGCCCAACATCGAAACGCCGATCCTTGGCGGCAGCGGCCGGATTACCGGTGGCTTCGACGCCAAGAGCTCGAACGATTTGGCGATCCAGCTCAAGTCGGGCGCGCTGCCGGTGGCGCTCAAGGTCGTCGAGGAACGCACCGTCGGTCCCGACCTTGGTGATGCCTCGATCCGCGCCGGCGTTACTGCGTCGATCATCGCGGTCGTGTTGGTCGTGCTGTTCATGCTGGTGACCTACGGCCGGTTCGGCATTTATGCGAACTGGGCGGTGGTCATCAACGTGCTGGTGATCATGGGCGTGCTCGCGCTGATCAACGGCACCCTAACGCTGCCCGGCATCGCCGGCTTCGTGCTGACGATCGGCACCGCGGTCGACGCCAACGTGCTGATCAACGAGCGCATCCGCGAGGAGCGGCGGCGCGGGCGAAGTGTCGTCCAGGCGGTGGAGCTCGGCTACAAGGAAGCCAGCCGCACGATCTTCGAGGCCAACATGACCCACGCGATTTCGGGCGTGATCATGTTCCTGCTCGGCTCGGGCCCGGTGAAGGGCTTCGCCGTCGTGCTGCTGATCGGCATCGCGACCTCGGTGTTCACCGCGGTCACCTTTACCCGGATGCTCGTCGTGCTGTGGATTCGCAAGCACCGCCCGCAGACCATCAACATTTAAGGGCCGCGAGACATGCGCCTGCTTAAGATCGTTCCCGACAACACGAATATCGACTTCGTTCGCCTGCGCTTTTGGGCGTTCGGGCTGACCGCGTTGCTGACGCTAGCGGCCGTCGCTTTGGTGCCGTTCAAGGGACTCAACTTCGGCGTCGATTTCGTCGGCGGGATCATGATCGAGGAAACCTTCGCGACCGCGCCCGACCAGAACAAGGTGCGATCGGTGGTCGACAACCTCGGGTTCGGCGACGCGCAGCTTCAGACCGTTGGCGGCCCCACCACGCTCTCGATCCGCCTGCCGCGTCCGGAAACCGGCGACTCGGCGGCTACCAACAAGATCGTCGAGACCGTCAAGGCGGCGCTGACGGCGAACTTCCCCGGCGCGAAGTTCTCGAAGCAGGATGCCGTCTCGGGCAAGGTGTCGGGCGAGCTGGTCCAGAACGGCGTGCTCGCGGTCGTGCTGGCGGTGATCGGCATCTGTCTGTTCGCGATCTTCCGATTCGAGTGGCAGTTCGGCGTCTCCACCGGCGTCGCGATCATGCACGACGTGCTGATGACGGTGGGCTTCTTCGCGCTGACCCAATTCGAGTTCGACCTCAACATCGTCGCCGCGGTGCTGACGATCATCGGCTATTCGATCAACGACAAGATCGTCATCGACGACCGCATCCGTGAGAATATGCGGCGATACCGCAAGATGGACATGCGCGAGATCATCAACCTGTCGGTCAACGAGACGCTGCCGCGCACGGTGATGACGTCGCTGACGATCCTGCTTGCGCTCGCGTCGCTGCTGATCTTTGGCGGGCACGTGCTGCGCGGGTTCACCGCCGCAATGATCCTGGGCGTGTTCGTCGGCACCTATTCGTCGATTTACGTGTCGTCGTCGCTGCTGATCACGCTGGGCCTGCGCGCCGAACCGGCCGCGACGTCCGACAAGCCCGGCAAGGCCGCGATCGACGGCGCGGAACGCGTCGGCTGATGCGCATGGACCGCGCCCGTGCCGACGGGCCGGTCGTCGCCGGGCTGTCCGCCGCGGGGTTTCGCGTCGACGATAATATCTATCGCGCGCTGGCGATCACGCCCGAGCGCGCCGACGAATGGTCGCCCCCGCCGATCGCGGCGCTCGACGAAGCCGCGCTGGCGCCGTTGCTCGCGCTCAACCCGCCGCCCGAATTCCTGTTGCTCGGCACCGGCCGCGCGCTGGTGCGCCCACCAGCCGCGTTGGTCCGAGCGCTCGAGGTGCGCGGGATCGGCGTCGAGGCGATGGACAGCCGCGCCGCCGCGCGCGCCTGGGGCATGCTGCGTGGCGAGGGAAGATGGATCGCGGGCGCTTTCTATCCCATCGAGGCTTGATCGCAGCGCGGGGGCGGATAAGCTTTGGCGCGAATCCGGTTTTGGGGGAGAGCGTCGATGAAATACCTGCTGACGATGGGTGCCTTGCTGGCGGCGACTTCGGCCGTTGCCCAGACGACGCCGCCGGCCACACCACCGGCAGCGCCCGCCGCGATGCCGGCGCCGCCCGCCGCACCGCAATACGCGCCGATCGCCGCGCCCGACTACAACACCGATGCCGGCTGGCTGTGCCGTCCCGGCCGCCAGGACGCGTGCGCGGTCGACCAGAACGTCACCGTCGTCGCCGCCAACGGCAAGGCGAAGATCGTCAAGTTCAGGGCGACGCCGACGCCGTTATACGATTGCTTCTATGTCTACCCGACGGTTTCGCTCGATCCGACGCCGAACAGCGACCTCAATATCGGGCCGGAGGAAAAGGCGGTCGCCGCGTCGCAGGCGGCGCGGTTCGCTGCCAAGTGCCGCGTGTTCGCGCCGATGTATCGCCAGGTCACGCTGACCGCGTTGCGCGACTTGATGGCGGGCAAGGCCAGCACCGCCGACCGCAAGCTCGCCTTTCTCGACGTCGAGGCGGCGTGGTACAATTACCTGAAGCGCGACAATGGCGGTCGCGGCGTCGTGCTGATCGGCCATAGCCAGGGCGCGGGCATCCTCAAGCAGCTCGTCGCCGGCGTGATCGAAAAGGACGCCGACATGCGGCGCAGAATGATCGCGGCGTATCTAATCGGGACCAATGTCGCGGTGCCCCCGGGCGGCGACGTCGGTGGCGATTTCCGGCGCACGAAGCTCTGCAAGTCGATGCAGCAATTCAACTGCGTCGTGACGTACACGACCTTCCGCGCCGATTCGCCGCCGCCCGAAAACAGCCGGTTCGCGCGCATCGCCGACCAGCCCGGCATGGTCGCGGCCTGCACCAACCCTGCTGCGCTCGAGGGTGGCAAAGCGGTGACCGATGCGATCTTCGGCACGAAGGGCGCGGGACTCGGCAGCACGCCGATGGGCAATTGGACGACGGTCGGTGCCGCGGTCACCACGCCGTTCGTGTCGGTCCCCGGCCTGATCTCCGCCGAATGCGTGTCGAACGGCGGGTTCAATTACCTTGCGGTAACGGTCAACGCCGACCCCAATGACCCGCGCACCGACACGATCGTCGGCGATGTCGTGGTCAACGGCACGATGCTGAAGGATTGGGGCCTCCACCTGATCGACATGCCGGTCGAGATGGGCAATCTGGTGGCGATCAGCGAATATCAGGCCGCGGCGTGGCGGGGCATCCCGATGGCGCCCCCGAAGAAGTAGCGGACCCGAATCCTCCCCCGCCAGGGGGAGGTGGCACGCGTAGCGTGACGGAGGGGGCGGTTTTAGATACGCTACCGTTGTGCTTCCGCCCCCTACGCCGCCTTCGGCGACACCTCCCCCTGGCGGGGGAGGATAAGATTGCTCAGCCGCGCTGAACCAACCCCTTCAAATGCTCGTAGAGTTCGGCAGTATTTGCTTCCCACGTGAAACGCTCGGCGCCTTCGCGGACCTTGGCCGCAGGGGTGCGGTCGGCGAGCACTGCCGCGATGCCGGAGGCGAATCCGGCGGGCGAGCGGCCGACCATCCGGCCGTAGGCGCGCTCGGTCACCACTTCGCTGGCACCCCCGACATCGGGCACGACGATCGGCGTGCCGCAGGCGAGCGCCTCGACCCAGGCATTGGCGAGCCCTTCGCTGGTGGACGCGAGCGCCATCACGTCGGCCGCGCCCAGCAACGCCGCCATTTCGGCGTGCGGCACCGCGCCGAGCAAGCGGACTCGGTCACCCAAGCCCAGCGCGGTGATTTTCGCTTCCAATGCGGGGCGTTGCGAACCTTCGCCAGCGATCATCAACGTCGCGTTGGGCAGCGCCGCGATCGCCTCGATCACGATGTCGTGCCCCTTGCGCTCGATCAGCGCCCCGGTCGACACCACCAGCGCGCCCTGAACGTTGAGCTGCGCCTTGGCCGCGCCCCGGTTGCGCGGCGCGAATTGGCCGAGATCGACCCCGGTGCGGTGCACGCTGACGCGATCGGCGGACATCCCCATCGCCACCATGTCGCGCTTCATGGCCGCCGACACGGCGAGCAAACCGTCGGCGTCCTCGCCGGCGCGGCGCACTTGGCCGGCAGTGGCCGCAGCCCGGCCCCAATGGTGGATGTCGCTGCCCCGCGCCTTGATCGACACCGGCACGCCGAAGCGCTTCCCTAGTGCAACCGCGGCGGGACCGTCGGGAAAGAAGAATGATGCGTCGATCACGTCGAACGGAAAATCGCGGCGCAGGTTGGCGAGCATTGGCCCAAGCGCGCGGGCCAAAGACGCGGCGAAAAAGCGTCCCGCCGTCCCCGGCATCGCGAGGAAGCGGGGGCGATAGACGTCGATTCCCTTCCATTGCTCGCCCAGCGGCAGGTCGGCGAGCGCGGCATGCCGGCCGCGCCGGCTGAGCCGGAAGGGGGGCAACCCCACCGGCGCCACGACCCGAAGCTCGACATCCGGATGCGCGGCGAGGCCCAGCGTCTGACGCTCGACGAACACCCCGAAATTACGCCGCGAGGCGTCGGGGAACAGGGTCGATAGCGTCAGGACACGCAGCATCCGGGGACCTTAACGTGGGATGGTTAATAGCTTTCGAACCCGGGCGGGCGTGCGTCAGATCCGTTTGTCGCCCGGATAGGCGAACAGCAGGTCGCTGTCGGCGCCCGCATGGACGTGCGCGGTGCCGGTCACCGTCACGCACTCGCCCGCGCGCCATGCCACGCCATCGACGACGCCTTCACCCTCGAGCGGGGTGAGCCAAGCGGTGACGCCGTGGGGTAGCGCGATGTCGCGGTCGCCGCCCGCCCAGCGTTCGAGCACGAACTTCGGCCCCTGGCATAGGATCGTGCGGCCTTCGCTGACCTCACCGACGATCGGCTGGGGCGTGATCGGGTTGGGGTCGGCGACCGCCAGGCCGTCGTCGAGGTGAAGCTCGCGGTCGGAGCCGTAATCGTAAAGGCGATAGGTCAGGTCAACGTTCTGCTGCGTCTCGACTAGGGTAATGCCGCCGCCGATCGCGTGGATCGTACCCGCCGGACAATACAGGAAATCGCCAGCCTTGACGTTTTTCCAGTCGAGCATATCGACGATCGACCCGTCCTCGGCGCCCTTGCGCAGCGCCTCGCGCGTGGTCGGCTGCTTCGTGCCCATCGCGATCGTCGCGCCCGGCTCGGCGGCAAGGATCACCCAGCATTCGTCCTTGCCACGTGCGTAACCGGCCTTCTGCGCCTGGGCGTCGGTCGGGTGGTCCTGCACCGACAGCCGTTCGCCGGGGAACAGATATTTGATCAGCAGTTCGGGCGTCCCGGCGTCGGGGGTCTGGAACCAGATCTCGCCGATCGGCGGCGCATCGGGCGCGGGGTCGGCGAATCCCGGCCACAGATCGTGGCGCCCCCACGGCTTTTCGACGCGTTTGGTGGCGAGCAAGGTGGCGGTCATGGGTATCGGCCCTCCCGGTATTCGGTAAAGCGCGCCAACGCGCGGATGCGGCGTGCGATCCTTGCCGCGAAAAAGCCATACGCGAAAAGCATTGTTCGCATCCCCGACGCTCGGCTAAGGCAAGTTTCAATGCGTATTCTCCAGTCCCGCTCGCTCGCTCTCGCGCTGATCGCCGTTCTTGCCCTCCCCGTCGCCGGGTGCGCGGGTCGTGGCAATCTCAAAAAGGGCGACGTCCCGTATATCGCCCGCGACGTGGGCACGCTCTATTCGCTCGCCAAGCGCCGTCTCGACCAGGGCCGCTACAAGGAGGCGGCGGTGCTGTTCGACGAAGTCGAGCGGCAGCACCCCTATTCGGTCTGGGCGCGCCGCGCGCAGCTGATGAGCGCGTTCAGTTATTATATGGACCAGAGCTACACCGAATCGATCCAGTCGGCGCAGCGCTTCATCTCGGTCCATCCCGGTAACCGCGACGCGCCCTACGCTTATTATCTCGTCGCGCTGGGCTATTACGAGCAGATCGCCGACGTCACGCGCGACCAGAAGATCACGCAGCAGGCGCAGGATGCGCTCGGCGAGCTGGTCCGCCGTTATCCCAATTCCAAATATGCCGCCGATGCGCGGCTCAAGATCGATCTGGTGCGCGACCATCTGGCCGGCAAGGAAATGGAGATCGGCCGATTCTACGAAACGCGTGGCCAGTGGCTGGCGGCGACGCTCCGGTTCCGCACGGTGATCGACACATATCAGACGACGACGCACATTCCCGAAGCGCTGATGCGGCTGACCGAGACGTATCTCGCGCTCGGCGTGCCCGAGGAAGCGCAGAAAGCGGCGGCGGTGCTCGGCGCCAACTATCCCGGCACCGACTGGTACAAGCGCGCCTACAAGCTGATGCAGGATCATCCCTGGACGCCGGCCACGCCGCTGGCGGCGGGCGAACTGCCGATCCCGCTTGGCATGAAAGACGCGCAACCGGTCGCGCCCGGCACGCCCGGCATCTCAGCCAAGGACCAGGGCGCCGGGTCGACCGGGACCAGCAACACCGGCGGCGCAGGCAGCGGGCCGCCCAAGTAAGGGATGACCCGGCGGCGGATTTGCCGGTAAGACGGCCGCGATGCTGACCGCGCTCGCCATTCGTGACGTCGTATTGATCGAGGCGCTCGAGCTCGAGTTCGGCGGCGGCCTCGGCGTGCTGACCGGCGAGACCGGGGCGGGCAAGTCGATCCTGCTCGACGCGCTGGGGCTGGCGCTTGGCACGCGGGCCGACAGCGGGCTGGTGCGGCAAGGCGCGGCGCAGGCAGTAGTGACCGCGAGCTTCGACACACCACACGCCGACGGCCCGATCGCGGCGTTGCTTGCCGACAACGGGTTCGACATCGAGCCGGGCGAGCCGCTCATCGTGCGCCGCATCGTCAAGGCCGATGGCGGTAGCCGCGGGTTCGTCAACGACCAGCCGGCCTCCGCCGGGCTGCTCCGCGATCTCGCCCAGCATCTGGTCGAGGTGCATGGCCAGCACGACGACCGCGGGCTGCTCGCGCCGGCGGGACATCGCGCGCTGCTCGATGCGTTCGGGCGGTGTCGGTCGGGCAATGTCGCTGAAGCGTATCGGGCATGGCGCGACGCAGACGAGGCACTCGCGACGGCGCGGGAGCAAGTCGACGCGGCGGCGCGCGACCGCGACTATCTCGAACATGCCGTCGGCGAGTTGCGCCAGTTGGCCCCCGAGCCCGGTGAGGAGGAGACGCTAGCAGACCGCCGCCGCACGATGCAGCGCGCGGAAAAGGTCGCCGACGATATGGCGTCGCTCGACACGTGGCTCGGTGGATCGGATGGCGGGCTCGCTCAGTTGCGCCAGGCCGCACGAGCGCTCGAACGCATCGCCGACGCGCATCCCTCGCTCGCCGAGGCGCTGGCGGCGATCGATCGGGCGATCAACGAAGGATCGCTGGCCGAAGACGGCATCAATGCGGCCCGCCAAGCTTTGATGTTCGATCCGCAAGCGCTGGAAGAGGACGAGGCGCGGTTGTTCGACCTCCGCGCCATGGCACGCAAGCATCGCGTCCAGCCCGACGATCTCGCCGCGCTGACCGAGCAGATGGCGGGCCGGCTGGCGACGATCGAAGCAGGGGAAGAGGGGCTCGCCGCGCTCACCGCCAAGGTCGCTCAAACGCGTGTTACATACGAGGCCGCCGCCGATGCGCTATCGGCCGAACGCCACGCCGCCGCCGAACGACTCGACCGCGCAGTGGCGAACGAACTTGCGCCGCTCAAGCTCGATTCCGCGCGTTTCCGTACCGTCGTCGCGCCGCTCGCCGAGGAGCAATGGGGCGCGGGCGGCAAGGACCGGGTCGAGTTCGAAATCTCGACCAACCCCGGCGCGCCGTTTGCGGGGCTCACCCGGATCGCGTCGGGGGGCGAATTGTCGCGCTTCATCCTCGCGCTCAAGGTCGCGCTGGCAGAGGAAGGCGGCGCGGCGACGATGGTGTTCGACGAGATCGACCGCGGCGTCGGCGGCGCGGTTGCCAGCGCAATCGGCGAGAGACTCGCGCGGCTGGCGGAGCGAACGCAAGTGCTGGTGGTCACGCACAGCCCGCAAGTCGCGGCGCGCGGCCGCGATCACTTCTTCATCGCCAAATCGTCCGACGGCACCGTCACGCGCACCGGCGTCCGCGCGCTCGACGAGCGCGAGCGGCGCGAGGAAATCGCCCGCATGCTGTCGGGCGCGTCGATCACCGACGAAGCGCGCGCGCAGGCCGAACGGTTGCTGGAGGTGGCGTGATGACGCCTGCGCAACGCCGCGAGGGCAAGATCAGCTTCGCCATGCTGCCGGTCGGCCTCGTGCTCGTGTTGGCGGCGGTGCTGGGCAGCGTCGCAGTGTTCGCGCTCGGGCTGGCCGAGTTGATCCGTCAGGATGACAATTGGGGCCGGTATGTCGGCTGGGCGTCGCTCGCCGCCGCGATCGGGGTGCGCAATCTTGTTCGGTCGCTCCAGGATATGTCCGCGCTCGACATCGGCGGCACGCTGGCGACGATCGGATTGTCGGCGATTATCGTCGCCGCCTATCCGGGCTGGAGGTTGGGCTAGAAGGGCAGTTTGTATGTCACCATCGCCGCCGGCGCACAGACGCCGGCGACGCAATGCTCCACCGCCCGACCATCGATCGTGCCGTTGCCCAGCTTGGCTGTCATCGGTGGCAGCGGTTTGCCATTTGGCGGCGGACCGAGGGGACGCAAGCGGTATTGATCGCGATCTTTCTTGCCGCAAACGACGATATCGTCGCCAGATGGGTCGCAGTCCAACGCGACGCTCAATGCCTTGGGCAAGGCCGGCCCGGCGGCCGGCAGGAGAGGCGGCGCGGCCGGAATGTCCTGCACGGCCATCAGCATCGCCCCTAACATCCCGCACTCCTCGTTTGTGCACTTGGCCTAACGGCGAATCGCAGCCGAAATGGGGCAGTGCTTGATCGCTGCGCCGCGCGCCGATAGCTGGACGCATGGCCGCGCCGCTCCCCACCGACGATTCCGCCGCCGCTGCCGAGCTGGAGACGCTGGCAGCCGAGATCGCGCACCATAATCAGCTTTATCACACCGACGACGCACCGGAGATTTCGGACGCCGATTACGACGCGCTGGTGCGGCGCAATACTGCGATCGAGAAGGCGTTCCCGCACCTCGTCCGCGCCGATTCGCCGAGCGCGAAGGTCGGCGCCGCGCCCGCCGGGCATCTGGCGAAGGTGGCGCACGCGCGCCCGATGTTCAGCCTCGACAATGCGTTCGACGACGACGACGTGCGCGATTTCGTCGGGCGCGTGCGGCGGTTCCTCAATCTGGCCGACGACGAGCCGGTGATGCTGACCGCCGAGCCCAAGATCGACGGACTGTCGTGCTCGCTGCGCTATCAAGACGGCACGCTGGTGCAGGCGCTGACCCGCGGCGACGGCCAGGTCGGAGAGGACGTTACGGCCAACGTCCGCACGATCGCCGACATTCCGGCGGAGTTGCCCAACGGCGCACCGGCGGTGTTCGAGGTGCGCGGCGAAATCTATATGGAGAAGGCGGCGTTCGCCGCGCTCAACGCGCGATTGCTTGCCGAGGCCGAAGATCCCGACAAGGCGCGCCAGTTCGCCAACCCGCGCAACGCCGCCGCAGGATCGCTGCGTCAGAAGGACGCCGGCGTCACCGCGTCGCGGCCGCTCGCGTTTTTCGCCTGGGGGTGGGGCGAGGCGAGCGACTTGCCCGGCGACACGCAGAGCGCGGTGATCGCGGCGATCCGCTCGTGGGGCTTTCCGGTCACGCGCCAGTTCCAACCGGGCGGCGATCTCGCCGAGGGTCTCGCCACCTACAAAGCGATCGAGGCCGAGCGCGCCGATTTGCCGTTCGACATCGACGGCGTCGTCTACAAGGTCGACCGGCTCGACTGGCAAGCGCGGCTGGGCTTCGTCGGGCGCGCGCCGCGCTGGGGCATCGCGCACAAATTTCCCGCCGAGCGCGCGCAGACGACGCTCAACGATATCGAGATCCAGGTCGGACGGACGGGAAAACTGACCCCCGTCGCCAAGCTCGAGCGGGTGACGGTCGGCGGCGTGGTGGTCAGAAACGCGACGCTGCACAATGCCGACGAAATCGCGCGGCTCGGCGTGCGGCCCGGTGACCGCGTCGTGTTGCAACGCGCGGGCGACGTCATTCCGCAGATCGTCGAGAATCTGACGCGCGGCGAACCGCGTCCCGCCTGGACCTTCCCGACGCATTGCCCGCAATGCGGCAGCGAGGCGGTGGCGGAGGAGGGCGAGGTCGACGTGCGCTGCACCGGCGGGCTGATCTGCCCGGCGCAGCGGCTCGAACGGCTCAAGCACTTCGTGTCGCGCGGGGCGCTCGATATCGACTCGCTCGGCGTCGAGCGACTGAAGCTGTTTCTCGACCTCGGCTGGATCGCCGAGCCCGCCGACATCTTCCGCCTCGCGCAGCATCGCGACGCACTGCTCGCAATGAAGGGCTGGAAGGAAACGTCGGTCGCCGGACTGCTCACCGCGATCGAAGCGAAACGCGCGCCCGACGCTGCACGGCTGTTGTTCGGGCTCGGCATCCGCCATGTCGGCGCGATCACCGCGCGCGATTTGATGAAGATGTTCACCACGCTGCCCGCGTTGCGGACGGCGGCCGATGCAGCGCGTGCAGGCGATGCCGAAGCGGTCGAGCGGTTCGCGCTGATCGACGGGGTCGGCCCCGTAGTAGTGGAGGCACTGGGCGACTTTTTCCATGAGCCGCACAACCAGACCGTGTGGGACGACCTGCTCGCCGAAGTCTCGCCCCCGCCGTTCGTCGTCGAAACACGCGAATCGCGGGTCAGCGGCAAGACCGTCGTGTTCACCGGCAGTCTCGAAACGCTGAGCCGCGACGAGGCCAAGGCGCAGGCCGAGGCACTCGGCGCACGCGTCGCGGGATCGGTATCCGCCAAGACCGATCTGGTCGTCGCCGGGCCGGGCGCGGGATCGAAGCTGAAAAAGGCGGCCGAGTTGGGGATCGAAGTGATCGACGAAGCTGGCTGGGCAGGAATCGTCGCGGTCGCCGGGTAGCCCGACCCTTGGGTCGCGGTGATGCTTTTTTGCAACGCAGCATCTTGAATCCGACGCTGTCCACAGCCCCTCCTTGCGCTGTCACGTAACCGACATATTGTGCCGTCATTGGCGCGAGGAAGGTGTGCGGATTCGGCGCATCGGGCGACTAGCGCTCTTAGGGGAATATCATGCGAACTCAATTGCTTCTTGGCGTGGCCGCGGCTGCGATCATGTTGCCGGGCGCGGCTTATGCTCAGTCGACCGGCTCGACCGACTTCGAAGGCGAGGATATCGTCGTCACCGCGACGCGGACCACCGACACGTCGATCATCATCCCGGACGTGCCCAAGTCGCGCGTCGGCATCGGCGCCGACCTGATCAGCCGCCAACGGCCGGGCCAGTCGGTCAACGAGATCATCAACCTTCTGCCGGGCGTCAGTTTCCAGAGCAACGACGCGACCGGCGCTGGCACCGCCGGCACGTTTACGATCCGTGGTTTCGACTCGTCGCGCATCTCGCAGACGCTCGACGGCATCCCGCTCAACGATACTGGCAACTACGCCATCTATTCGCAGCAGCAGCAGGATTCCGAAACGCTCGAATCGGTCAGCGTCAATCTTGGCACGACCGACGTCGACAGTCCGACCGCTTCGGCTGTCGGCGGCACGGTCAACATCCGGACGCGTGTTCCGTCCAAGCAATTCGGTGCGATGCTGAGCGCCTATTATGGTCAGTATGCCGGTCGCGAAGATCCGTTGAACCGCGGCATGTTCCGCTTGTTCGGCATGATCGAAACTGGTGATATCGCGGGAACCGGCGTCCGCGCTTTCATTTCCGGCTCGCGCGTCGATGCGGATAATGTATTTAACAATTACGGTCGCGTGAAAAAGACGCAGGTTAACGGCCGCATCTACAAATCGCTAGGCGAGAAGGGCGACTTCGTCTCGCTGTCCGGGTTGTGGAACGAAGGCCGGAGCAACTTTTTCGGCTCGGTTCCGCTGCGCACCGACCTGACGGCGACGCCGTTCGTCACCCCGTCGGTTGCCCGTATCGTCGGTCCCAACACGGCAAACCGCGCGCCGCTGACGGCGGCCGATCGTTTCTATGCGATCAATTATCCGTGCCTCGTCAATACGACGGCCCGGTCCGGCCTCGCCGACAATACGGCGGCATCTCCCGCCGCGCCGACAGCGGGCGCTGGCTGCGGTACCGAATTCGACCGTCGCTACAACCCGGGGAATACCGGCAACGTGCGTTTGGGTTCGCGCTTCACGCTCAGCGACAGGCTCGTTTTCACGCTGGACGCCAGCTATCAATATGTGAAGGCGAACGGCGGCGGAACGGTGACGCTGCGTGAAGGATGCGGCGCTCTGAACAACGCCAATGCGACGACCTGCACGGGGACGACCTTCAACGGTGTTCTCAACACCGGCGGGAATGCCGGTAACAACGGCTCGCCCACTGGCTTCAACTATTATGTTGGCCGCGACTTGAACGGTGACGGCGATCTTCTCGACGCCATCACGGGCGTAGCGCCGAGCCAGACCGGCACTAATCGCTACGGAATGGTCGCGGGTCTGGCCTACGAACTCAGCGACGACCATCGCGTCCGCCTGAGCTACACGCTGGATTACGGCCGCCACCGCCAGACTGGCGAAGTCGGCCTCGTTCAAATGAACGGCGAGCCGTTCGACGTGTTTCCGATCAACAACGGACTCAAGGACGGCGCCGGCGCTCTCCTCGAAAAGCGCGATCGCAAGTCGCTCGCTATCCTCAACCAGGTGTCGGGAGAATATCGCGGCAAGTTCAATGACCTGACGGTCGTCGTGGGGGTGCGTGCGCCTTTCTTCAAGCGTGATCTCACTCAGAACTGCTTCACCAACGCGGCCAACGGCAATGTGTCGTGCATCTCGCCTGGCCAAGTCGCGGCCTATGCGGCGGCGAACCCCTACACCTATTTCGCGCCGGGCGTGACGACGGTCGGCGCGGTCAATCGTCCGACCACGGCGCTCACCTCGTGCGCCGTTACGACATCGGCGTGCGTCGTCGGCTACGCCGCACCGCAAAAGCGCGTGTTCGACTATAATCGCGTGTTGCCGAATCTCGGCCTGACGTACAATCTGTCGGGCGGGTCCAGCGTCTATTTCAGCTATGCCAAGGGTCTGTCGGTTCCCAGCACGGACAACCTCTACAATTCGTTCTATTATGCGCTAAGTGCGCCGCAGGCGCGACCGGCGCCGGAAACGACTGACAGCGTCGATGTCGGCTATCGTTACAATAGCGGACCGGTCCAGGCGATGCTGGCTGGGTGGTATACGAAATTCCAGAACCGCACCGCGTCGGTTTATGATCCCGAAACCGACACCAGCGTGTATCGCAACCTGGGCAGCGTCGACAAATACGGCGTCGATGCGTCGATCGCCTTCAAGCCTGTTCCCAACGTCCTGCTCTATGTGTTCGGGTCGTACCTGCACTCCAAGATCAAGGACAATATCGAGGCTGGGCGCATCCTGACAGCAACCGGTGGCGTGACAACGGTTGCCGCGGTCGAGTATTTCCAGACCGCGGGAAAGAAAGAAGGCGGTTCGCCTGACTTCACCTTCGGCGGCCGCGCTCAAGTGACTCTGGGACTGTTGGATATCGGCATTCAGGCGAAATATACCGGCGCGCGCTTCGTCAACGACGAGAACCTGCCGGTTTCTGCCTGCGTTAATTCGACGACGGGCGCGAGCATTACGGTCGTTGGCGGTCTCTGTCCGACGACCGCTAATGTCGGGGCGACGTTTGCGAACGCGGCTGCGACTGAATTCCAGATCTATGGCGCGAAGATCCCGTCGTACACGATCGTCGATCTCGACCTCCGCTTCAATCTGGGCCGGCTGATGGGCGACAATCGGAAGACCTTCTTCCAGCTCAATGTCAGCAATTTGTTCGACACCGTCTATATCGGCGGCTTGAGCGGCTCGAGCGGGTTCGTCGGCTTGCCCAATCGTTACACGGTCGGCAACGCCGTCATTGGCACGCCGCGCTCGATCACCGGTTCGCTGGTCTTCGCCTTCTAAGACCGGTTATCTTCGTCAATCTGAAGGCCGCCGCCCCAGCGATGGGGCGGCGGTTTTCGTTCGTCACAGTCGGATCGTCAGGTCCGCGTGGAAGGTGCGTTCCGGGAAGGGGTGGAATAGAAAGTATTTGTCGTTGTTGACGTTGTCGACGCCGATCCCGAGCATGTAGTTCTTCGCGACGCTGAATTGTGCGCGCAGGTCGACGACGAGATATTTGTAGAACCCCTGATAGGTGTTCCCCACGACGTCGCTGTTATCCAGCGACCCGTACATTCGGCTCGCGTAACGCCCCGCCGCGGTCAGCGCGATGCCGTCGACCGGGCGCCATGTCGCGACCGCGGTCGCTTTCCATTCGGGCACGGTTGGAATGCGTTTGCCGACCGCCGCCGGGAACGCGGCGTCGGCGCGGGTCGTCGCGTCGGCATAGGTCGCGCTGCCCGACAGATCGAAGCGCGGGAGCAGATCGGCGCGGACGAACGCGAATTCGATTCCCCTCGCGCGCGTGCGATCGACGTTCTGCACGAAGGTAGCGACCGCCGGACCGCCATTGAGCGGGCCGCTCTGCGAGATTAGCGCGTCCTTGATCGCCTCGCTGAACAACGACAGCCGAACGCTGCCCTTGGCGTCGCGGCGTTCGAGCGCCAGTTCGAACGAGCGCGCGCGTTCGGGGCGCAAATTGGGGTTGGGCACCGCGGGAAGCGGGGTGGTAACGATCTGATAGAGCTCGCCGACCGTCGGGAAGCGCCACGCCTGGCCGAACGACAATTGCGCTTTCCAGCCCTTGGCCGGCTCCCACGCCAGCGATGCCTTGGGCGAAAAGGTCGATGCCGACCGCTCGGGCTGGATCGCCGAAATCGCCGGGGACAACGAGAAATTGACCCCGCCCAACGCACGCCACCATTCGGACCGTCCGCCGAGCGACAGCGTCAGGGTCGGCGCGAACCTCCAGCTATCTTGTGCCCATAAGGCGGCCGTGCGCGTCTGCCCGAGCGATTGCAGATTGAGCGCGCCCGGTGCACCCGCAAGCCATTCGGTCGTCGCATAGCGATTGCTCACGATGCGGAACTCGTCCCAATGCGCGCCGAAGCTCAGCGCATTGGTGCCCGCATCGTCGGACCGCCATACGGCTTTAGCATCGAGCGTGGTCCAGCCGGTGCCGTTCAGCCGCGTGATCGTTCCTGCGCCACCGCTCGCGGCGGCGGGCAGCGCGGTGGTCGCGATCCGTTGCTCGTCGCGGTCGACGGCGTAGCGCGTGCCGATCACTTGCCAGTCGAACCGCTGGCTGCTGCCTGTGGCAGACAAGGCATGCGACCAATGCCGCTGGTCGGTGACATAGACGCCACCCGAAAAGGCGCTGGCCGCGACGGTGTAGGCGCGCCCATCGATGTTGAGCGGCCCCGCGTAAACGGGTGTGCCGCTCGCCGCGCTCGTCAGGTAAGTCTCGACGCTCGAACTGGTGCGATTGAGGAACAGTCCGCCGACATAGGTCACGCGAATACGGTCGGTCAGATCCAACGCGCCCTTCAGCTTGACGCGGTCCTGGCCCTGGTCCTCGATCCCGCTCGCGCCGAGCACGCGGATCGGCTGGCCGGTGCGGTTGAGGTCGGGGAGCGCGCCGGTCACGACCGTGCCGGTGGCGGTGGCGGTGGCGGTGGCGGTCGTCGGCACGACCGCGGTGACATAACCGAGCGGCTGACCGCGGCTGGTGACGTGATCGTAGCTCGCGAACAGCGCCAGCCGCCCGAAACGGTCACCGATCGTCACGCCGGCCTGATAGGCGGCGAAGGTGTCGCGACGGCCATAGAGATCGTAGGTCTGGACGCTGGTGCCGGCGGTCGCCGTCGCTTCGAGCTCGTCGGGCAGCCGTGTCGTGATATTGACCACCGCGCCGATCGAATTGCCCGGATAGGCGGCGGAAAACGGACCGTATAGCACGTCGATCCGCGCGATCTCCTGCGGACTGACGGCGCTCCAGCGCGGGCTGGCCGACGTGTTGTTATTGCCGATGAGTGCCGACAGCAACGCGCCGTCGGCATAGATCAGGCTCCGCGCGCTCGCGCCGAGCCCCGATGTGCGCGTCGCGAGCGGCGCCTGCGTATCGCCGATGTGACGTTTGCGCACGATCAGGCTGGGCAGATATTTGACCGTATCCTCGACGTTCATCGCGTTGGTCGTGCGCGCGATCGTGTCGGCGTCGATCGAGGCACGCGCGTTGGGCGGGTTCTCGATCGTCTGCTTCTGGCGCTGCGCGGTGACCAGGATGTCGTCGCCCGCGACGTCGGGCGACACAGGTCCGTCGGCTGCCAAAGCGGGCAAAGCGGTGGTGCTCGCCAGCACGGCAAGCGAGGCGCGCAGCAACGTGCGCGTGGCGATGGTCACGGTGAATTCCCTTGCTGAAACACGAAGTGCCGCGTGGCGCGGCGGTGTTCAGGCGAGGGCGGGCGGTCCGGTGGCGGGCGGTGGCGGCGCGGCGAGGCCGCGACCGGGCGCGATTGTGGCGCGTTCTGAGACCAGCGCGGACGCCGTGGGCCGCAATGGCGCTACGATCGCTGGCAAAGGCGGCGTCATGTCGGCGAAGTTGATTCCGGCGCCCGTGCAGGGATGATTGCCCGGCTGGCCCTTGGCGGGCGCCTTATGGTGCATCTTGCCGTGCACCATCGACATCGATGCGGCCGGCTCGATCGGCCCCATGCCGTCGCACAGCGCAAACTCGATGCCGCCGGCGGCATTCGCGACCGGCATCCACCCCTCGGGGGTCAGCCCGCGCGTGCAGAGCACGCCCACAACCAGCATCAACCAGGCAAACCGGCTGAGCAGCATTGGGGCTGATGGGCGACGCGTCATCGCGATGGGCCCTACCGCATATTGGTTAATGTTCCAGACCGCCCTGCGCCTTTTCGTGAACGCCTCATCGGGTATAAGGGCGCCGCCCCATGGCCAGCTTACCCGCCCCCGCCGATCCGCCCGAGGTGGCGACCAAGCCGCGTTTCTGGCGACCGGCGATTTTCTCGCGCCCGTTTTTCGAGGAACGGAGCAAGGCGTTCTGGCGGCTGCAAGGCGTGGGCTGGGCCGGCTATGTGCTGCTGCGCTCGGTTTCGATCTTCTCGGTTGCCAATACGTTGGCATTGCAGGTGTTCGTCCAGATCCTGCTGCAAGCGATCGTCGGCTATTGCGTCACCGTCCTGCTCTCGACGCTCTACGCTTATTACCGGCAAATGCCGCGGCTGCGGGAGATTTTGCTCACCGTGCTGACGCTGGGAGCGGCGACGTTGCTGGTGGCGACGATCAATGCCTGGGCGTTGAGCTTTCAGCCGGTCAACGGCGCCAGTGGGGCAATGGCCTCGCCCGGCGTGACGCTGAAGAGCATCGTTAGCCAGCTCTTCCTGACGTTCACCGTCCTCGGCGGGTGGACCGCGCTCTATTTCGGGATCAACTTCTATCTGATCGTCGAGGATCAGAACGACCAGCTCGAACGACTCGGAACGCAGGCGTCGGCCGCACAACTCGCGATGCTGCGCTATCAGCTCAATCCGCATTTCCTGTTCAACACGCTGAACTCGATCTCGACGCTGGTGCTGCTCAAGGAAACCGAGCGCGCCAATGCGATGCTGTCGCGGCTTGCCGACTTCCTGCGCTTCACCCTGATTTACGAACCGACTGCGCACGTCACCGTCGCGCAGGAAGTGCAGACGCTGAAGCTTTATCTCGAGATCGAAAAGATGCGGTTCGAAAGCCGTTTGCGCCCGGTGTTCGACATCGATCCCCGCGCCGAACGCGCGCGTTTGCCGTCGCTATTGCTCCAGCCGCTGGTCGAAAACGCGATTAAATATGCGGTGACGCCGAGCGAGGAGGGGGCGGAAATCGCGGTTTCGGCACGGCTCGTCGGCGAACGCGTCCGGATCGCCGTGTCCGACACCGGTCCTGGGTTGATCGAAAACAAACTAGGTCCAAGCCTCTCAACCGGCGTGGGGCTCGCCAATATAAGAGACCGGTTGGTTCAGGCGTACGGGCCTGACCACCGATTCGACAGTCGATCGACGCCAGGGGGCGGCTTTGTCGTGGAGATCGAGATTCCGTACCAGCTAGACGATCCGAATAGAGAGGCCGCATGACGATCCGAACCATCCTGGTGGATGACGAAACCCTGGCGATCCAGGGGCTCGAGCTCCGCCTTCAGCCGCACGACGACGTCGAGATCATCGACCGGTGTGCCAACGGCCGCGAGGCGATCCGCAGCATCAAGACCAACAAGCCCGATCTGGTGTTTCTCGACATCCAGATGCCGGGGTTCGACGGTTTCTCGGTGGTGCAGGGCCTGATGGAGGTCGAACCGCCGTTGTTCGTGTTCTGCACCGCCTATTCGGACCACGCCTTGCGCGCGTTCGAGGCGGACGCGGTCGATTATCTGATGAAGCCAGTCGAGGATTCGCGGCTCGCCGACACGCTCGACCGCGTCCGTCAGCGGCTGAGCGAGAAGCGCGGCGCGGAAGAGGTCGAGAAATATAAGGAAGCGCTGGCCGAGGTTGCGCCCGAAGCCGCCGACGAGATTGCCGATGGCGGCGACGGCCATTCGTCGAACCGCTTCGAAAAGCTCATCAACATCAAGGATCGCGGCAAGATCTTCCGCGTCGATGTCGACACGATCGAGGTCGTCGAAGCGGCGGGCGATTACATGTGCATCAAGACCGGCGACAACACGCTGATCCTGCGCCAGACGATGAAAGACCTGGAAAAGCGCCTCGACCCGCGGCGGTTCCAGCGCGTGCATCGCTCGACGATCGTCAACCTCGACTTGGTGCGTCAGGTCAAGCCGCATACCAATGGCGAATGCTTCCTGGTGCTCGATTCGGGCGGGCAGATTAAGGTGAGCCGGTCGTATCGCGATGTGGTGGCGCGGTTCGTTCATTGATCAATTCCCCTCCCGCTCGCGGGAGGGGTTAGGGGAGGGCCTGTTGGCGAGGGTGGGACATGCCCTCCCCCAGCCCCTCCGGTAAACGGGAGGGGAATTATATGTCCGCCTACGAAACCTTCGCCGCGCTACACGTCCCGGGCGATCCGTTGATCATCTTCAATTGCTGGGATCCGGGCAGCGCCGTCGTGATCGCCAGGGCGGGCGCGAAGGCAATCGCGACGGGGAGCCACGGCGCCGCCGAATCGCTGGGCTTCCATGACGGCGAACAGGTGCCGCTCGATCTGGTGTTCGACAACGCCAAGCGGATCATGGGCGTCGTCGACGTGCCCGTCTCGATCGATTTCGAGAGCGGCTATGCGCGCGATCCGGCGGGGATCACGCCGAACCTCGCCGCTTTGGCGGCGACCGGGGCCGTGGGATGCAATTTCGAGGATTCGGTGATCGGCGGCGAGGGCGTCTACCCGATCGACGAAGCGGCCGCGCGAGTCGCGGCGGCGCGCAAAGGGGCGGGCGACGCTTTCTACATCAACGCGCGCGTGGACCTGTACCTGCGCAATCATGCCGAGAAGCACGAAGGATTGCTCGACGAAACGGTCGATCGTGCGCAGGCCTACATGGCGGCGGGCGCGAGCGGCATCTTCGTGCCCGGGTTGCGCGATCCGGCCAAGGTGGGTGAGATCGTCAGGCGATCCGGCGCGCTGATCAACATCATCCCCGGCCCGCGACAGGCGACTCAGCTGTTCGCCGATGCCGGCGTGGCGCGCGTCAGCTACGGCGGCGGACCATGGTTCGCGGCGATGGCGTGGCTGGAGGAACAGGCGCGGCCGGCGATCAACTGGCGCGGCTGAGCTCTCCTCCCTGGAAGGGAGGGGCTGGGGGTGGGTCGCAGCTCGGCAAGACGCGAGCCTAACCCAAAAACCCTTCCGTATCGCGATACGTCCACCCACCCCTAACCCCTCCCTTGCAGGGAGGGGAATGAGTCAGTCGAGCGGCTTCCGATCCTCATCGGTCACGCCGAGGTCGGTCGCGGTGAACAGCGTGTGGAGCGCGATCCCGCGTTCGGCCAGCATCTCGGTCGCGCCCTGTTCGCGGTCGAGGATGACGATCGCGTCCTTCATCACGCCGCCCGCCGCGGCGATCTGGTCCGCCGCCTTGAGGATCGACCCGCCGCTGGTCGCGACGTCGTCGATCAGCACGACGCGCTTGCCCGCCAGCGTCTCGCCGCCGGCGTCGTCGAGCCCCTCGACCATCAACGACGTGCCGTGCGCCTTGGCGGCCTTGCGCACGAACACCGCGCCGATCGGCCGGCCGGCGTCCCAGCTGGCCGCGGCGATCCCGCCGAGCAGCGGCACCGCGCCCATCTCCAACCCGGCGACGTAATCGGCCTGCAGCCCGCCGAGCACCGACAACAGCCCGCGGGCGCATTGCGCGGCGCCTTCGGGCGTCATCATCGTCGCCTTCATGTTGAAGTAGATCCGGCTGCGCTTGCCCGACACGAGCAGGAACTCGCCCCGCTTGAAAGTGCGGGCGGCGAGCAGTTTGCGCAGCGCCTCGCGGTCGTAATCGGCCATCACGATCTCCCGATAAGGAAAGGGCGCCGCCGTCGCCGGCAGCGCCCTCCTTTCGATCAAGCGAGGCTCGGGATCAACCCGCGCCGTGCGCTGCCAGCGCCGCAAGGAGGAGCAGCGCGACAATGTTCGTGATCTTGATCATCGGGTTCACCGCCGGGCCCGCCGTATCCTTATACGGGTCGCCCACGGTGTCGCCGGTGACCGCGGCCTTATGGGCTTCGCTGCCCTTGCCGCCGTAATTGCCGTCTTCGATATACTTCTTGGCATTGTCCCACGCGCCGCCGCCCGAGGTCATCGAGATGGCGACGAACAAGCCGGAGACGATCACGCCGAGCAGCATCGCGCCCAGTGTCGCGAAGCCCTGTTCGCGACCCGCGACCGCCTGGATGATGAAGAACACCGCGACGGGGCTCAACACCGGCAGCAGCGACGGGATGATCATTTCCTTGATCGCCGCCTTGGTCACGATGTCGACCGTGCGGGCATAGTTGGGACGGCTGGTCCCCTCCATGATGCCCTTGTCCGCGGCGAACTGCGCGCGGACGTCCTCGACCACCGCCCCGGCCGCCCGACCGACCGCGGTCATGCCGAACGCGCCGAACAGATAGGGCAGCAACGCGCCGAGCAGCAGCCCGACGATGACGTACGGATTGTTCAACTCGAAGTTGATCTTGCCGATGCCCAGCTCGGTCGCGTAGCGCGTGAGGTCGGTTGTGTAGGCGCCGAACAGCACGAGTGCCGCCAACGCCGCCGAGCCGATCGCATAGCCCTTGGTCACCGCCTTGGTGGTGTTGCCGACCGCGTCCAGCGCATCGGTGCGATGACGGACATCGTCGGGCAGGCCGGCCATCTCGGCAATGCCGCCGGCGTTATCGGTGACCGGGCCGTAAGCGTCGAGCGCGACGACCATGCCGGCGAGCGCGAGCAGCGAGGTCGCGGCAAACGCCACGCCAATGATGCCGGCGAGCTGGAACGTCGCGATGATCGCCACGACGATCACCAGTGTCGGCAGCGCGGTCGATTCGAGGCTGATCGCCAAGCCCTGAATGACGTTGGTGCCGTGGCCGGTGGTCGATGCCTTGGCGATCGATTTGACCGGGCGATAGTTGGTGCCGGTGTAATATTCGGTGATCCACACCAGCAGACCGGTGACGACCAGGCCGATCATCATGCACCAGAACAATTTGGCGCCGGTGAAGGTCACTGCGGTGGTGACGATCGGCGCGGCCATGTCGCCGAGCACATATTGCGTCGCGAAGAAGATCGCGGGGACCGACAGGATGACGGTGGTCCAGAACCCCTTGTACATCGCGCCCATGATCGACTGCTTGCTGCCGAGACGGACCATGTAGGTGCCGATGATTGAGGTGATGATGCACACGCCGCCGACGATCAGCGGCAGCGTCATCAGCTGGAGCAGATTGGCGGCATCGGGCAGCAGCAGCGCGATCGACACCATCGTCAGGCCGATCGTCACGACATAGGTTTCGAACAGATCGGCGGCCATGCCAGCGCAGTCGCCGACGTTGTCGCCGACGTTATCGGCGATGGTGGCAGGGTTGCGGGGGTCGTCCTCCGGAATGCCCGCCTCGACCTTGCCGACCAAATCGGCGCCGACGTCGGCGGCCTTGGTGAAGATGCCGCCGCCGAGACGCGCGAAGATCGAAATGAGCGACGCGCCGAA